>PMBC01000060.1 GCA_003152835.1 Bacteroidales bacterium
GCAAAGACAGATTTCCTGAAATTCTCCTTTGTAACGACCTGTGAACAGGAGAATGTAAAAATGATACCTCCCGGTTTTATCTGTTCTATAGCCTTAATATTCAACCTTTTATATCCCTGCAGAGCATTTGCAAGCACATTCTGGTGTTTTGCAAATGCAGGCGGGTCGAGAATGATAAGGTCATATTTGCCATTGATATCATTAAGAAAATCAAATGCATCGACCTTGAATGATTCATGCCGTGGATCATCGCCGCAATTCAGCTTGATATTTTCATTCGCCAGATCAATAGCCGAGGCAGAGCTGTCGACAGTATGAACAAGCTTCGCATTTTTCATCGCATATACTGAAAAGCCTCCCGTATAGCCAAACATATTGAGAACACAGCGTCCATCAGTATATTCGCCAAGAAGCTTCCGGTTTTCACGCTGGTCAATAAAAAAGCCAGTCTTCTGGCCAGTAGTCCAGTCGATCTTGAATCTAAAACCATTTTCAGTAACAATCACAGGATCAGATTTCCCAAACAGGAATTCATTTTCGGCTGAAATTCCTGACATATGCGGAATAGTGCCTTCGCTTTTATCGTAAACAGCTGTGAGCTTATCTCCCANNATTTAAAAGTCCCACTGATTTCCTGTAGGTTAATGCGCTCCTGATCCTGTCGCTGAAGAAATCAATATCAGGTTCAACTTTTGTGAAGGAGAGTATCCTTACGGCAATGGATCCCGGCTGGTAGTGCCCTATTGCAAGAAACTCATCCTTGTTGTCATAAACCTCTACCAGATCGCCTTCAATAGGTGTTCCGTAAATCTTTTTAATTGCCCCGGAGAATATCCATGGATGATATCTCCTGGGTGACTGATCCTTGCCGGACTTAAGGACTATTTTAACCTTTTCCACTAGTTTATACTTGTCAATTTATTATATATCTCGTAGCATACCCAGGCATCGGTTGCGGCATAGACCTGCTGAGGTTCACTCAGTGCTTCGGCTTCCCAGTCAGTAACCTGCTGTCTTTTTGATATGCGGAATCCAAGTACTATCGCTGTCAGCTTCTTCAGCCCGGAATTCTGGATACCGAAATTCCGAACATAGCTTTGCAGGTCGATAAATCCGGCCGGATTGAATTTCCTTACGCTTTTAAGGAACCTGATATCATCATGCACCGCCACCCCTGCTTTGATAATTTCAGGATTGGCAAGAACTCCTGCCAGTTCACGGGGGATCCCTATTTTATTTATCCTGAAGAGGAAAGCTTTATTCCTGGTAGCCAGCTGGATCAGGGATACCTTGTTTTTATGACCTTTTTTGAATGAGGGTCGGGTTTCCGTATCAAAGCCCAGGAGTCTCTCTTTCATCAGGCCGGGAATGACTTTGCTGAAAGTCTTAAGATTGTCAACTATTGTTATTTCACCTTTAAACCAGGAGAGTTCATAATTCTGTATCTCCTCAATTGTAATATTCTCCAGGTATCCGCTATTTTCCATCACTCCTGTAATCCTTTTGTCTTTTTGAAATGAACCATTCACTCGTATCTCTTCCATCTTCGTTCCCTTCATTCCTCTCCTTTGCCGAACCTATCTCTTCACCCGAGTAAATGAATTTATGGATTGCTCTCATTGAATCTACAAGTTTCTGACCCCATAAATTCTCAAAATTCATCCTGCATTCCCAAACTGCATCATTCATTACTTCAGAGGTGCCGGTCTGATATAACAGCAAAAAATCTTTTATATCCTGGTAAATGTCAGCCATATTTTCTGAAATGCTTGATGGGACCGGTGCTTCTGAAACCTCAAATTTCTCATCAAAGATCTCAAGGTTATCATCAGCAGTACCCAGTAATTGTCTGAATGATTCACTTATCCTGCTCCAGTCCGCCTCGTTGACAAATTTTTCATTGCCGTCCTCAAAGAAGGGTTCCAGCTCTGGAAGCAAGGAAGCCTTCAGGTAAAGAAGAGGAAGCAGGCGCTGCAATATCTTCAGCATCTCATCACCCTTAAGCTCAGAAGCATGCTCGGCATATTTGCAGAATTCAGCTGCAACAGCGGTAAACTCAATAACATTCCTGGAATAGACAGGACTTGGTTTCTTGCTCATTCTTTCTGTTATTCAGTTTGCAAAAATAGACATTTTTCGGTGTTAATTTCGTTCATAATTGCATATGGTAATTAAAACGTATGAGTGCAATAGAATAAAACGGGAATCAAAATATTAACTCAGGAAGATTAGTGTGAGAAGAGATCCTGTTCTTTCCACGATAGCAGATGCTTATCGTCCATGCTGATCTTATTATGATCGAGCAGCCACCGCAGCACCTTTATCACTTTATCTTCAGGATGGCTCACTTTGCTCACCAGCTCACTGGTATCGTATTTCTGTTCTGCAAGGATATCCTTTATTTCATCGAGTATAAGATCGAACTCATACTTGCTGAGGTCCAGCTCATTCCTTTCACGGCATACATCGCAAATGCCGCACCGGTCTGCCTCTTCACCAAAGTATCCGAGAAGGGTTGCTGATCTGCACCTTGTATTGTAATCGGCATAATCAATCATTTTATTCAACCGGTCGGCATGCTTTTCCCTGACCCGGAGATAATTATCAGGGGAGATAAGCAATGCTTTTCTTTCAAGCCGCTCTTCGGTAAATATGACCAGTGATGTTTTTTTCCCTGGTATGTATTTAATAATGTTTAGGGTCGACAGTTTTACCAGATACCTGTAAACATTATCCCTCGTCAGTGCTGATTTTTTTGCCAGAGAATCTTCATTGATTGCGACAAATTCAGAAAACATTCCGGTATATGACCGCAATAGCAATTTAATGAAACTGTCAAATGATTCATTGGCAACCTGAAACTTATAAAGATCGTCCCTCCCGACGGTAAAGTGAACTCTTGAGGGGTTGTCAATTTCCTCTGTGAATTCAATATACCCCTCACGCTGAAGAAAGCTAAGACTGTTATAGGTTTCAATAACCGGGAGCCTGAATCTTGAAACAAAATTCTGCATGCTGAAATCAAAAACGTTATCTTTCCCCGCTCCCATCGGCACTTGCAGAAAATTACAGAGTGCCTCGTAAACATCCTTGATCTTCTCTACAGGCGGAAATTTTCGTCTCATGGAGTCCTCGAGCCGTGTTTTATCGGAGGGCGAGTATAAAAGGACTGCGTAAGCCGGTTTATTATCGCGGCCTGCCCTTCCACTCTCCTGAAAATATTCTTCTATTGAATCAGGCATCTCCCAGTGGATCACAAAACGCACTTCAGATTTATCGATACCCATGCCAAAAGCATTGGTAGAAACAATAACCCGGGTTTCACCCATAGTCCATGAGGTTTGTTTTTTATCACGGAGCTCCACTGGTAATCCGGCGTGGTAAAAGTCGGCGTTAATACCTTTTGAAACAAGCAGTTCTGCAATTTCCCTGCATCTTTTCCTTGACCTGACATAGACAATACCGCTACCCCTGACTTTCTGAATTGTATTTACCAGGTATGTTCCCTTATCCTCAGCCCTCCTCACGAGGTAGGATATGTTTTTCCTTTCGAAGCTTGTCTTGAGAAGGTTTTTCTCCCTGAAATTAAGCTTTTCCATTATCTCTTCAGCAACATGAGGAGTCGCTGAAGCGGTTAAAGCAAGAAAAGGAACTGTATCAGGAATGAGTTCCCTTATTGATGAAATTTTAAGATAAGATGGACGGAAATCGTATCCCCATTGCGAAATGCAGTGTGCTTCGTCAACAGCAACCAGGTTCAGGTTCAGACGTGGAAGCCTGGCCTGGAAAATCCTTGTAGAAATCCTTTCAGGAGATACATAGAGGAATTTATAATCTCCATAAATGGCATTTTCCAGGGCAATATCAATCTCTTCCGGAGATAAACCTGAATGAATTGCCATAGCCCTTATTTCCAGGCTATTGAGACGGTTCACCTGGTCTTTCATTAAGGCAATCAATGGAGTAATGACCAGGCAGATTCCCTCTTTGGCCAGAGCAGAAACCTGAAATGTAATTGATTTGCCGCCTCCTGTTGGCATGAGTGCCAGGGTATCCTTTCCTGCTGCAACGGAACCAATTATTTCTTCCTGCAGTGGTCTGAAGGAAGTAAAGCCCCAGTATTTTGTCAGTATTTGTCTGTATTGTTCGAAATTCATTTTTGCAGCGCTATATTACCTTATACAAAAGTACTAACTGTAATTCAATTTTTTATGAAGGCTAAAAAGAATGAATGTTTCATGGTCTCTGAATTTTTAGTAATTTGCGCCAGCAAAACTTAAAACCCTCAACGATGTCATTCTTAGATGATAAAATATTATATGAAGGACTTACATTTGACGATGTGCTTCTCGTGCCTTCATACTCAGAGGTGCTTCCCAGGGAAGTTGATCTGAGTTCGATGTTTTCGAGGAATATCCGGATCAACACACCGGTTGTTTCGGCAGCAATGGATACAGTTACTGAAGATGAGCTTGCAATAGCAATTGCTAGAGAAGGAGGAATAGGCGTAATCCATAAAAACATGAGCATCGAAAAGCAGGCTGCCCAGGTAAAGAGGGTCAAGAGAGCTGAGAATGTCATGATATTTGATCCTATCACTATAAATCTCGATGCTACGGTTGCAGAAGCAGTGAACCTGATGTCAGAGTATAAGATAGGTGGCATTCCGGTTATTGATAAGAACGGGATTCTCAAAGGGATTGTCACAAACAGGGACCTCAGGTTCGAGAATAATAAGAAGAGGAAGATCACCGAGGTTATGACGACAGCCCTTATTACAATCAATCACCAGACCAACCTGGAAGCAGCTGCAAGGATCCTGCAAAAGCATAAGATTGAGAAACTTCCAATGATTGATGAAGCTGGCAAGCTGATAGGTCTGATAACATACAAGGATATCACTAAAACCAAGGACCGTCCCAGTTCCTGCAAAGATGATAAGGGACGTCTCAGGGTTGCCGCTGCAGTAGGCATCGCCGCCGATACACTCCAAAGAGCTGAAGCGCTGATCAATGCCAATGTCGATGCTCTCGTTATCGATACTGCCCATGCCCATACAATAAGCGTCATCAGGATGCTTAAGGAAATTAAGAAGAACTACCCCGGGATTGAAGTAATTGTTGGTAATATCGGTACTGCAGAAGCAGCTAAAAAACTGGTCAATGAGGGTGCCGATGCAGTAAAAGTAGGTATTGGTCCGGGATCAATATGCACAACAAGGATTATTGCCGGTGTAGGTATACCGCAGCTTTCTGCCATATATAATGTTGCCAAGGCGATTGAAGGATCAGGTGTTCCGGTTATTGCCGACGGAGGTATCAGGTATTCCGGCGACATTATCAAGGCAATTGCAGCCGGGGCTGATTCTATAATGGCCGGATCTCTCTTTGCAGGTGTTGAGGAATCGCCAGGTGAGACAATTATATATAACGGCCGCAAGTTCAAGGCATACAGGGGAATGGGGTCAATTGAAGCTATGCAGCAGGGTTCCAAGGACCGTTATTTTCAGGATATGGAAGATGATATTCAGAAGCTTGTTCCGGAAGGGATCGAAGCAAGAGTGCCATATAAAGGCAACCTCGCCGAAGTTATATTCCAGATGACAGGTGGTCTAAGGGCAGGTATGGGATATGTTGGCGCAAAAAATATAAGCATATTAAAGAAAGAAGGCAAATTCGTCAGGATTACAAGTTCAGGAATTATCGAAAGCCACCCGCACGATGTATCTATAACGAGGGAATCACCCAATTACAGCAGGAAGACTATTGAATAAATGGTATCAGCCTGAATTCATGAAGATCAGAGTAACACTCGTAATATTATTGTCACTGGTAAATGCGACCTGTAGCGCGCAGCTTTTATCAGATCAGATACTTATGAATGTCGCTGGCAGAGACGTCGCAGCAGGAGAATTCACAAGGATGTATCTGAAAAGCTCTGATGTCGGGAAGAACCCTGGTAACATAGATGATTACCTCCAGCAATTCATAGTTTTCAAGCTTAAGGTTGCCGACGCAATTCATGAGGGAATTGATACCACAAAAGCCTTCGGGAATGAATTGAACGGTTACAGGAATCAGCTTGCACAGAATTATCTCACTGACAACCAGGTAAAGGAAAAGCTTCTTCAGAAGACATACCAGCGGTCGCTCCTTGAAATAAATGCCTGGCATATACTGGTAAGCTGCCCCGAGGGCGCAAAACCGGAGGATACCCTGAATGCTTGGCAGAAAGCTACAGCTGTCAGGGAAAGGATAATTAACGGAGAATCATTCGAACAGGTCGCCAGGGGAACATCTGATGATCCATCAGTCAAGATTAATGGCGGAAACCTGGGCTATTTTACTGTTTTCCAAATGATAATGCCATTTGAAGATGCTGCCTATAAACTAAAAAAAGGTGCTATCTCGGAACCTGTAAGAACACCCTACGGATACCACATTATTAAAGTTGCAGATAAAAGGGCATCAAGAGGCAAGATCCTTGTCGCCCATATCATGAAAGCTTCACCCCCCGGAACAGATGAAAAGGAGGCAAAACAGGCTGAGGAATCAATAAATGATATTTATAAAGAGCTGCAATCAGGAGCATCTTTCAGCTCACTTGCCGAAAAATACTCCGACCATAAGGAATCTGCCTCTAATGGAGGGAAACTTAACTGGTTTGGGACTGGCGAGATTATTCCTGATTTTTCTGAAGCGGCCTTCGCAATCACGGACACCGGGAAATATACCAAACCGATACGTACCATTTATGGATGGCATATTATTAAGCTCCTTGCCCGGAAAGCACCGGGTACATTTGAAGAGACAAGATCGTACCTCGAAAGCAAGATCAACCAGTCTTATCTCAACTCTCTCAGTAAAAAATCTTTGGTCGATAAGCTTAAGAAGGATTATAATTTCCGGATCAACCAGGGAGCCCTTGGCTGGTTTGTAAAGAATACTGATACCCTTATAATCTCAGGTTCTGAAAAATACAACAGAAACAACCTGCCATCAGGTAATCTTTATTCTTTTGCAGATCAGCATCTTTCAGCTAAGGAATTTGCAGCATTTGTTGAGAAAAGAGGACCCATTATCGTTACCAAAGATCCAACCTGGTTCATTAACCAGACTATTGATGCCAGCATTACAGACCGCATCATCAAATATGAGAATTCAATACTGGAGAAGAAATACCCCGATTTCCGCTACCTGATGAATGAATTTCATGATGGGATCCTATTATTCGAAATCTCAGGCAGGAAAGTCTGGAACAGGGTTCAGGAAGATTCGGCAGGGCTTAAAAGATACTATGAGGATAATAAGCAGAATTATCTTGCCAGAAAATGCATTGAAGCAAAAATATATCTTCTGCATGATCAGAAAGGAAAGAAATCCCTTTATTCAGCTTACAGGAAATATTCACGGAAGAGCGGAACTGATCAGCTCCTTCTTGCCAGATTCAATAACAAGAATGACTCCCTGCTCACGATAACTGATGGCAGGTGGTTTAAAGGCGATAACAAGGAAATTGATAATATTCAGTGGGTTACAGGTGCACAGAATATAGAGACTAACAGCTTGCCCGCTGTCATTGTAATCAGCAGAATAATTAATCCTGAGCCAAAACCGTTCAAAGAAGTACAGGGAGAAATTATGACTGCTTATCAGGATTACCTGGAGAAAGAATGGATCAAACAATTAAAAGCAGAATACAACGTTAAAATTGACGACATTGTCTATGACAAGGTTAAAAAGAGTCTTAAGAATGAATAGAATACTGCTTCTCTTAATGCTAATTGCTATTACAGCAGGATGCGGAAAGAAAGGCGGTTCGAATCAGCGTATTGAGGTAGCTGTGGCAGGGAGCACCATTTTGTATCTCGACCAGATACCAAGGCTAGTCCCTGCCGGAACATCTAAAACCGACAGTGCAGCTACAACTCAGAACTATATTAATAAGTGGGTCAGAAAAGAATTGCTTTTCCAGAAAGCCCAGGAAAATCTATCGCCCGGGATATCTGAAGATATTGACAGGCAGCTTGAAGAAACGAGATCCAACCTGCTGATATACCAGTACCAGAGGCAGATGATGCTTGAAAGAATGGATACTCTTGTGAACGATTCAGAACTGGTGGATTACTATAATTCCAATCCCACCAGTTTCAACCTGAGTACCAACATTGTGAAGGCACTTTATATAAAACTACCGGTAGAGACCCCGAATATCGAGAAAATAAAACGTCTTACACGATCCAATGATCAGAGTGATCTGCAGGACCTTGAAAAAATATGTTACCAGTTTGCTGAAAAATTTGATGATTTTAACGAAGAGTGGGTTCCGTTNNGACAGGATATCTGTAGAGTTGCCATCTGAGATCGACAATGAAGAAAATTTTCTCAGGCGTACCCCATTTTATGAATCAAGTGACTCTGCCAACATCTATCTGGTTAACTTCAGGGATTACAAGCTCAGGTCTTCACTGGCACCATATGAATATGTAAAAGATGATATTAAGAGAATAATCTGGAATAACAGGAGAATACAGTTTTTTCAGAATCTTGAAAACGGGATATACAATGATGCCCTGAAGGATAATAAATTTAAGATATTTTAATTTACTGATGATGAAAAGAGGTTCGAAGTTTTTCTTGGCATTCGCCTGTATGGTATTGTCGGGAATGTCTGTTGTTAAATCACAGGAGCTGGTTGAATCAGTTGCTGCCATAGTAGGAAATGAGGTAATTTATCTTTCTGATATAGAGAACCAGGTTGCTGATATAAAACGAAACGGAAATAAAACATCCATTGAGGATCTGAGATGCACAGTACTCCAGGAATTGCTTGTTTCAAAATTATTTCTCGACCAGGCCAGAATCGATAGTATTATTGTACCTGAAACCCAGGTGGATGGCGAAGTCAATGCAAGGATCAATGATGCCATCAGGAGGTCAGGAAGCGAAAAGGCTCTTGAAGAATATTTTCATAAGGGAATGGTTGAGATCCAGAAAGATATTAGGAAAGCTCTGCTTGACCAGGAGATCATCAGACAAGTTCAGAGTAAAATTTCTGAGAATCTCAAAGTTACTCCTAACGAATTGAAAAAATTTGTTGCCAATATTCCAAAAGACACTCTCCCTGTTATCCCGTCCAAGGTTCAGATAAGCCTGATCCAGCTTGATCCGCCAAACAATGAAGAGAATAAAGCCGAAGCAAGGCAAAAGCTACTGGATATAAGAAGCCAGATACTTGCTGGAAAAGGCTTCAATATCCTGGCTATGCTTTACTCTGAAGATCCGGGTTCGGCTTCAAACGGGGGCGAACTTGGTTTTATGATGAGAGGTGAACTTGAAAAGCCTTATGCAGATGCTGCCTTCAGCCTCACAAAAAACACTGTTTCAAAAATTATCGAAACAAAATTCGGCTATCATATTATTCAGCTTATCGAACGTAACGGAGACCTTATCAATACCAGACATATTCTCATTAAGCCAAAAGTAAAATCAGATCAGGCAACAGCGGCTATCACCAGACTTGACAGTATTGCAGCTCAGATAAGAAAAGACAGTCTCAAATTCACTGATGCGGCTCTGCGATTCTCTACCCATAAGGACAGCAGGATCAATGGAGGCAAATTTGTCAGCTCAAATCCTTCGGAAAGGGACACCTGGTTTACCCTTGATGAATTGAATTCCGAGATGTTTGTGAAAGTAAGGGACCTGAAAGTCGGCGAAATATCAGATCCGTTCAGGACGACTGATGAAAATGGCAATACCGTTTTCAGGATTGTAAAGCTGGATAATGAAATACCTGCCCACAGGGCAAACCTGAAAGATGATTATGAAAACCTCTATACGGCAGCCCTGATGAATAAACGGACAAAAACCTACGATGACTGGATCAAGACAAAACTCGGGAATACTTATATTAAGGTTAGTGATGAATTCAAATCTTGTGATTTTCTGAAAAAAGGATGGCTGAAATAAAGATTCTGCGATCTCTGTTTAGTATCACACATCCCAGGCATCTGATTTATGTCGCGATACCTCTCATATTTTCAGCAACTCTGATCTCCCAGGGTCCTCAGTCACAGACGCAGGGGAAAAAAAGAATTGAGCTGAAGCATGCTGATGACGATTATATTGAGAGAGATAAAAATACCGGCAAAGACTGGCACAGGCTGATCGGGAATGTCTTTCTTATCCATAAGGAGATATCGATGAATTGCGACAGCGCGCATTACTTCCCCGATAAAAACCAGGTAATCGCATTCAGCAGAATTCATATTGAGCAGGGTGACACCCTGGATATTACCGGCAATTATCTTTTTTACGACGGGTCAACCGAGCAGGCACTCATGACCGATAATGTGGAACTGGTGGATAGGGAGACACACCTGTTTACAAATTCTGTAAAATACGATGTAAGGAACGAAATCGCCCAATACACTGACAGCGGCAGGATCATAAACGGGAAAAACAAGCTTACAAGTCATATCGGTGTATATTATGTATCACAGTCGCTTTTTCATTTCAAGGATAGCGTTAAAATTGTAAATCCCGACTATGTAATGAAAGCAGACACAATGGATTACAATTCCAAAACAGAAACTGCTTTCTTTACCGGTCCCTCCGAAATGAAAGGCGACAGTATTTATCTTTACTGTGAAAAGGGATGGTACGATACTAAAAATAATATAACCAGGATCTGGAAAAATGCGGTCATTGACAATAAGATCCAGGTTATTAACGGGGACTCAATTTATTATGACAACAACACAGGTTATGGTCAGTCATTTGGCAATATCAGCATTACAGATACCACCAACAGCATAATTGTAAAGGGAAATTATGCCTGGTACTATAAAAAGCCTGAAAGATTCATGGTAACAGATAGTGCCATGTTTATACAGGTTTCAAGGAATGATTCACTTTTCCTGCATGGCGATACAATCAGTGCAATTACTGTTCCCGATAGTGCCGGAAAGGAATTCCGGCTGATGCGTGCCTTTTACGGATGCAGGTTTTACAGCAGGGATCTGCAGGGAAAGTGCGATTCTCTCTCCTACTCTTTCCGGGATTCAGTAATCAGGTTATATCATCAACCGGTGCTATGGTCAGAAGAAAACCAGCTAACATCCGACACCATGGCTATTTATACAAAAAACAGGCAAGCCGACAGGATGGAACTCTATTACTCAGCTTTCGTTACCAGCCAGGTCGATTCATTGCGTTTTAACCAGATAAAAGGGAGAACACTTACCGGGCATTTTAAAAACAATGAACTTTGCAGGATAAACATTGAGGGCAACGGAGAATCAATATATTACCTTGTCGACGGCGAATATCTGGTGGGCAAGAACAGCACAAGATGCGCAAGCATCGAGATAATTGTAGACAAGGGAAAAATACAGGAGATATATGAACGGCAAAGTCCTGAAGGGACTATTGACCCCCCATTAAATTCGCCCAATGCCAATAATCGTCTTGAGGGCTTTAGCTGGCTCGACTCAATAAGGCCTAAAAAAGTTACGGATATATTTAAATAAAAAATGCATGCTCGTGCATGCACTGGTGACTTAGTATTCGTCTTCATTAAAGAAGAAATCATCCTTACTTGGATAGTCGGGCCAGATATCTTCAATACTTTCATAAATATCGCCCTCATCCTCAATCTCCTGCAGGTTTTCAATAACTTCCATCGGAGCACCCGATCTGATGGCGAAATCTATCAACTCATCCTTGGTTGCAGGCCACGGAGCATCTTCGAGTTTTGATGCTAATTCTAGTGTCCAGTACATAGTTTCCTGATCAAGTTATGCTTTTTGCAAAGTCTGCAAATATATATTAATTTAAATTTAAAACAATAACTTTCGGAAAGATTTTCAGAGACTCAGACTGTCCACTTAATCTCCTCATTATCAAGCTCAAAGGAAAGTTTCCTGGATAAGACAAATAAATAATCTGAAAGGCGGTTAAGGTATTTGAAGATTATTTCAGGGATTTTCTCTGTTTCATTAAGTTTTAACACTGTCCGTTCAGCCCTGCGGCATACGCATCTGGCTATATGGCAGTATGATACAATCTGATTCCCTCCGGGCAGAATAAAGTTTTTAAGGGGAGGAAGAGTGCTTTCCATTTCATCGATCTCCTTCTCCAGAAGTGTAATCGCATCAGTGGCCGGTATAAGTTTCCCGCCTTTATTCTCTTTCGGATCGGACGAAAGAACTGCTGCACAGATCATAAGCTGATCCTGAATATGAATAAGAACCGTTTTGCGCTTTTCATTCCCGGGAAAAGAGCGTAGCATGCCTATCCAGGAAATCAGTTCATCGACTGAGCCGTAAGACTCAACACGGATATTGAATTTAGGGACTCTCCTGCCCCCTGATAGAGATGTGGTTCCATCATCTCCTGTGCGGGTATATATCTTCATAATTCAAAATTATAAAAATAACCTGCAAAGAATAAAGTTGTCAGCCTAATCAGGAAGGAATGTACTTCTCGTTGATGTAATCTTTGGATACCTCACCGTCGAAGAGCTTTATAATACGTGCAGCATGACGTGCAATATCTTCTTCATGTGTAACTACAATAACAGTATTCCCTTTTTTGTGGATATCATCCAGGAGCCCCATTATGTCAAGCGATGTTTTACTATCAAGGTTACCTGTCGGTTCATCTGCAAGTATTATGGATGGTTTGTTGACAAGTGCTCTGGCTATGGCAACGCGCTGCCGCTGGCCTCCTGAAAGCTCATTTGGCTTATGGGTCATCCTGTCGGCCAGTCCCACCTGTTCAAGAGTTTCAATAGCAAGCTTTTCCCTATCAGCTTTCTGAATACCAGCGTATATTAAAGGCAAGGTAACATTTTCAAGGGCAGAATATCTCGGGAGAAGGTTAAAGGTCTGGAAAACAAAGCCAATCTCTTTATTTCTGATCTCTGCCAGGTAATCATCTTCCATCTTGCTTACATCAGTTCCATTAAGAATATATTCACCGCTGGTGGGTGTATCAAGGCAACCGAGAAGGTTCATAAGAGTGGATTTTCCTGATCCTGACGGTCCCATTATTGCAACATATTCATTCCTGTTTATATCGATTGAGACTGATCTTAAAGCTCTCACAATAACTGACCCAACCTGGTAATTCTTTACAATATTTCTTATCTCAATTACTTTATCCATAACCTTTAAAATTTGAGTTTACGAAATTATATTAAATTAGGTAAATACCGGTATTTATTCTATTAATTTTTGTTAATACCTGATCACATAATCAAAACGACTCATCCCTTCCCTGAAGAAAACCAGTCCCATTCTGAAAAGATCGACAGTTACAGTAACACCTTTATGAAGTTTTATTTGTCCCCAAGCATCCTCCATCTCATATGATTGGTGTATGTCGTCCAGAACTATTACTGTCGTGCTATCGGATATATCAGCAATCTGGCTGAAATACCTTAAAACAGGCTCCTTGCGGTGATCACCGTCGATAAAAACAAGCCCGGGTCTGACTGATTGTTTTATAAGTTCCGGCAATGTGCTGTCAAATGATCCGATTATCAACCTGATATTCTCCAAACCTGCCTCCCTGAAATTATCCATGGCAAGATGGGATGTTTCATGGCAAGCTTCCATTGTATAAACAACTGAACCGGGGCAGCCGGATGCAAGATACATTGTGCTTATCCCCAGGGAAGTGCCAAACTCAATCACAGCCTGTTTACCAAATTCAGCTGCCAGGGCTGTTAATAAAATCCCATACTTTTTCGGAATAGCTGAATATCTTGCTATATCTGACACTTTTCTTAAGTCCCCTTTCATTATTTCAGATCCTGCCCCGAGATCAAGAACACGAATAGTTATCTCTGAAGACAAGCATCTCTTTCTTATGTTTTCAATCTTTAAGACAATATCATTGCCAGTTTTATTCCTGAATACCCTTGATATAAGGTCAAAAATAAAAGGGCTATGAATGCCATGACCTTTCCTGTGACGCGAAAACAGCAGGTAATTAAGGTATCCTGAAAGCCTGAAAAAAAACATTCCCAAAGCAATATTATTAGGTAAGGTTCGTAAAAATAATTATTTTCGGTCATCTTTTTCCATACTGTTTACAGGGAAAGTATTATGCCTGATTTCCTCGACACAAACATTACATATTTACACGGAGTTGGTCCCAAAAGAGCTGAGCTTCTTAATAAAGAACTGAACGTATATACCTTTGGCGATCTCCTCTGGTATTTCCCATACAAATATATTGACAGGACAAGGTTTTTCAAGATTTCCGAACTGGACCCGGATCTTCCATTCGTCCAGGTTAGGGGTGTAATAAAAGGCTATTATACTGAGGGACATGGTGCGGGGAAAAGGCTTGTAGCTGATTTTCAGGACGATACCGGTTCTATTAAGCTTGTCTGGTTCAAAGGGGTCAAATGGATCACACAAAGTTTTAATCCGGGGGTCGAATTTATAGTATTCGGCAAGCCAGGTGTTTTCAACGGAATGATAAATATAATCCATCCCGAGATTGAAGCGTCGAATAAGGCTGCAGAGAGAGTGAGTTCAGCGCTTCAGGCACAATACAACACCTCTGAAAACCTGAAAAACCACTTTCTTACATCCAAGGCTTTGGACAAGCTGATGGGAAATCTCATCGGACAGATGAATTTCAGACTCCCTGAAACCCTTCCCGGATATTTAATATCGAAATATCACCTCATGGATTTTGATGAGGCAATGAGAAAAATACATTTCCCATCAAATAATGCTGAACTTGAAAAAGCCCGGTATCGCCTGAAGTTCGAGGAACTATTTTTTATACAACTCAACCTTTTAAGGTTTAAGAATAACCGGTCCCGTAAATTCAGGGGATTTGTTTTTTCCAATGTCGGCGATAATTTCAACAATTTCTATTTCCATAACCTGCCCTTCACATTGACGGAGGCTCAGAAAAAAGTAATGAAGGAGATAAGGAAGGATCTGGGATCAGGAAAACAGATGAACCGGCTTCTGCAGGGCGATGTAGGAAGTGGAAAGACGCTTGTCGCGCTGATGAGCATGCTGATTGCCATTGATAATGGTTACCAGGCTTGCATTATGGCTCCGACGGAGATACTTGCAAACCAGCATTTCCAGACAATTACAAAGCTGCTTAACGGGATCAATATCAAAGTAAGACTGCTGACAGGATCATCCGTACGTTCTTCACGAAAAGAGATAAGCGAATCGCTGCAGGACAAATCACTCGACATTCTTATCGGCACGCACGCTCTTATTGAGGATAGTGTCCAGTTTAGCAGGCTTGGACTCGTAATAATCGACGAACAGCACAGGTTTGGTGTTGAACAGAGAGCAAAACTGTGGCAGAAAAGCTTAAACCCTCCGCATATACTAGTAATGACTGCCACTCCCATTCCAAGAACTCTTGCGATGACCCTTTATGGCGACCTGGATGTCTCGGTAATTGATGAGCTGCCCCCTGGCAGAATACCGGTAAAGACAATGCATTTCTTTGATTCAGAAAGGAATAAGGTATTCGGTTTCCTGAGAAGCAGGATTTCGGAAGGCCGCCAGGTGTTTGTGGTATATCCACTGATTAAGGAGTCGGAAAAAATGGATTACAAGGATCTTGAGGATGGATGGGATACAATCTCAAGAGCTTTCCCTGCACCTGAGTATTGTGTAAGCGTGGTTCATGGCAAGATGACCTCAGCACTCAAGGAAGAATCGATGAGGCTTTTCAGGGAGGGCCAGGCGCATATTCTTGTTGCCACCACTGTGATTGAAGTTGGTGTTGATATACCCAACGCTACTGTTATGGTAATTGAAAGTGCCGAAAGATTCGGTCTTTCACAGCTCCACCAGCTCAGGGGGAGAGTTGGAAGAGGCGCTGACCAGTCTTATTGCATCCTAATGAGTTCAGCAAAACTCTCAAAAGAAGCTGCCATGAGAATCGAAGTCATGTTAAGAACTAATGATGGATTCGAAATAGCAGAAACTGATCTTCAGCTTAGAGGGCCGGGCGATATAGAGGGAACGATGCAGAGCGGAATTCCTTTTGACCTTAAAATTGCCAACCTTGGCAAAGACGGGCAGCTTATTGAATATGTAAGGAACATAGCTGAAGAAATAATTTCAAAGGATCCGCTTTTTGAAGAGAACAGCAACCACATACTGGCTGACGAACTGAGGCGTCTTTTCAGCAAACAGCAATCGTGGAGCAATATAAGCTAAATATGACAATATCAGATTATTACAGGATACTTGACCTTCCTTTAAATTCATCAATCGATGAGATCAAAAAAGCTTACAGACAGAAAGCAAGGATGTATCATCCTGATATCAATCCATCACCGGATGCAAAGGACTTGTTCATTTCAGCCACTGAAGCCTATGAGTTCCTTATTGTAAACTTTGATAAGATAACCAACAATGATGAGGCTTTCAGACAGGCAATGGAAGACTGGAGGAAGTACAGGCAGGACAGGTCAAGGCAACGGGCAAGAGCCTATTCGCAGGCGTCGTATGCTAAATTCAAAAACACAAAATTCTATCGTGCAACCAGGATCCTTGATGGCACGGCAATTATCTTCAGCCTTCTTATATCAATAATTGTGATTGTCTATACCATCCTGGGGTACAGGTACAGGTTGAAACATCCACTGCCGGAATTGGCAAATCCGACATTTTTTACCTTTCTGATGCTCCTTCTTCTCGGAATGGTCTTTTTCGTGCTTTCCCTGGTCTACCTGAAAGTATATATTGAAGCTTCAAAGAAAAGGAAGCAAAGACCGAAGTGAACTGGCATGATTTTTGATTTCAATGATATAACCTGACCAATGAGGAGAGCAATTTGCAATTTCCTGTCTCATTCGTCTCAAAACTATATTATTATGAAATACATTAATCAGAAATCAATATTGCTGTTTGCAGCAGCAGTTCTGCTTATCTGCACAAGGTGTTCCAAAAACCCGGATGAGAATCTTCCCACCGAACCCGTTAAAATAAATCTTGACGCCGTTCAGACTGCACTTGTTGGGTCCGGGAATTCTTTTGCATTCGATATTTTCAGGAAAGTAATTGAAAATCCTGACAATGCAGGGAATGTGATGATCTCTCCTCTCAGTATTTCCTATGCCCTTTCAATGACTCTGAACGGAGCAAAAGGAGCTACCCGCGACTCAATGCTCAAAGCTTTAAGGGTCACCGGAATTACACCTGATGAGATCAACAATTCATATAAAGATCTTACCGATGCATTGTTAACCATTGATAAAAGGGTTTTGATATCTATTGCAAATTCAGTGTGGACTGAAAATGATTTTCCAGTCAAAAAATCCTTTATCGATATTCTTACCAGCTATTATGATGCTCAATCGATGCAATTCGATATAGCTGACCAGACTGTTCCGGCTAAAATGAACAGCTGGATCTCGGATAAGACGAACGGCCTTATAAAGAATATGGTCGATAAGCTTCAAGACAATACAGTAATGATGCTAATCAATGCTATCTATTTTAAGGGAAAATGGAAATCTGAATTTGACAAGGACAATACTGTTACCACCTCATTTTATAAACCTGATGGTACTGTCTCTGTTCCAATGATGAAACAAGAATCTGAATATAAAGTCTACGATGGCGACGGTTTCGTCCTGGGAGAGTTCCCATATGGACAGGGTAATTTTGTAATGGATATAATACTACCGGATGCGCAGAACGGAACAGATGCAATACTGTCATCAATCACAGTTGCATCCTTCGCTTCCTGGTTAAATAATCTCTCAGATCACAAGGTGAATCTTTCCCTTCCCAGGTTCAAATATGGTTTTAAGCTCCCACTTAAGAATGTTCTTACAGATATGGGGATGGGGATCGCCTTCGCCGATGGTGCAGACTTTACAAATATTGCAGATGCTTCTTTGCTTATTAATGAGGCTAAACACCAGACTTTTATTGAAACAAACGAGGAGGGTACCGAAGCTGCTGCCGTAACAATCATTGGCATCGGCACTACTTCTGTCGGACCGGATCCTTTAACTTTCAATGCCGACCACTCATTCCTTTATATTATTAGGGAAACGACCACCAATACCATTCTTTTCATGGGAAGGGTTACTGATCCGTCAGCCAGTTAATGAACATATTATCAATATTACTCAAGGGGTTCATAAACCCCTTTTTTTTATACCTTTAAAAGGCTAAAAACGGTGAGATGAAGTTAACCTTAGCTTTAATTTTTGCAGCCCTGATTTCAATGAATATGCACAATCCCGGAACGACCGACAAGCAGAAACCGTCTGATCAGGGCCGGAAGGTTCTCTTTTCTTTCGGGATTATCGCTGATGTCCAGTATTGCAACTGTGAACCGGAAGGAACAAGGTATTACCGTTTGTCAACCGGCAAATTAAGGGAAGCCATGAATTCATTTATAACTGATTCCGTGAATTTCGTTGTGAACCTGGGCGACCTTATTGATCGTGATTATGAATCGTACAAACCGGTAATGGATATACTGGACTCGTCAGGACTGAAAATTTATCATCTCACAGGCAACCACGATTATTCTGTTGATTCCAGGAATAAAAAACATCTTCCTCTTCCACAACCATCAAAAGAAGGATATTACTCTTTTGTGATGGATCATTTCAGGTTCATTGCTCTGAACGGGAATGAGCTGAGCACCTATGCATCGGTTAATAAATCCCGGATCAAACAAGCTGAAGAATACATTTCCCTCCTCAGGGATTCAGGAAGTATGAATGCCTTTGACTGGAACGGAGGAGTAAGCAACAGGCAGCTTGAATGGCTTAAGGATCAGCTTGATGATGCTATTGTAAAAAATGAGAAGGTATTCATCTTATGCCATTTCCCAATATTCCCGGTAGGTGTTCATAACCTTCTTAATTACAGGGATGTGCTAACAATCCTCGGTAATTATCATAATATAATAGCCAGTTTCAGCGGCCATAATCATTCAGGCAGTTATGGCAATTTCAACATGATTCATTTTGTAACTATTAAAGGAATGGTTGAAACAGAAAATACCGGCAGCTTCGCCCGTGTTGATGTGTATGGAAATAAAATCTGGATCACAGGTTCGGGAAGGGAAAAAAGCCAGATTCTGGCTTATTGATTATTTGTCGCCTGTTTTAATGAAATTGAAAGGGACATCAAGGACTGATGCGAAATATTCTCCCCTTTCAAAAATATCTTCATCACCATCTTCATAATACCAGTTGAATATGAATTTCTTATTCTTGAGTGAAACGTGCTTAATCATTTCAAGAAGGTGAATGAATACCTTGGCGCTTGCACTGTTAAAATATTCCAGGTTCATATCCAAACAAGTAACATCAGCAGGAACTTCAATATATTCTTCAATCCACTCCTCTACCGGAGCAAAAAACTCAGCAACGTTCTCATGAATGGAACGTCCCAGAATTTTTATCATTCCGTTGGGATTCAGAATAATCTCTGGTGAGTTTTTTGATGGTGAAATCCTCAGTTCCTTCATCATGTAAATTTAACAGCGAAAGTAAGTAAAATAAATTCTAATTTTCAATCATTAAAGATAAGTGAAGCATATTCTGCATCCACGCAGATAATCTCCGCATTGTATCCGCTCTTTTTAAGCAAGGCAGCCGTTATCCCCCCGATAGCACCTGCACCTACGACCATCATAGACAGATCGTTGTTTTTCATTATATTATCGGACATTATTGTCAGAATCTTGCAAGTGGAGCAACATCCTGGCCGGTAAATTCCCTCCTAAGATATTTATAATACCCCGAAATTCCAATCATTGCAGCATTATCGGTTGTAAGGCTGATATCGGGTATATAAAGATTCCAGCTTCTTTTTTCAGCTTCAGCCGTAACTGATTCTCTCAATCCGGAATTTGCAGAGACTCCACCGGCAATCCCTATCTCGTTAATTCCGGTCTCCAATGAAGCTTTGACCAGTTTCCCGGCAAGAATGGCAACAATAGTATGCTGCAGAGAAGCGCATAGGTCGGCTTTGTTTTTCTCAATGAAGTCAGGTTCCTCTTTGATCCTGTCCCGTAAAAAATAGAGAAAACTGGTTTTTAATCCACTGAAACTGAAATCAAGGCCCCTTACCGATGGTTTTACGAAGGCGAAAGCTTTTTTATTTCCGGATCCTGCAAGTTTATCAATTTCCGGTCCTGCAGGATATGGGAAACCCATAATTTTCCCGCATTTATCGAATGCTTCACCGGCAGCATCATCGATAGTATTTCCTATTACTTCCATGCTAAAGTGGTCCTTCATAAGGATGATCCTTGTATGCCCGCCTGACACCAGAAGACACAGAAAGGGAAAACCCGGAACCTTCTTTTCAATATCCTCGCGAAGAATAAAATGAACCATGACATGGGCCTGCAGGTGATTTACTTCTATTAATGGAATATCCCTGGTAAGAGCAAATCCTTTTGCGAAAGAAGTTCCTACGAGAAGTGAACCGAGTAAACCGGGTCCCCGGGTAAAGGCCACTGCATCAACTTCTGAAACACTGACCCCTGCTCTTTTGAAAGCCTGATCAACAACCGGAACAATATTAACCTGATGAGCTCTGGATGCAAGTTCCGGGACTACCCCTCCATATAGCTTATGAATCTCCTGTCCTGCAATCAGATTCGACAGAATATACCCATCCCTTATGATTGCAGCTGAGGTATCGTCACACGAAGATTCTATTGCTAAAATTGTAACTGCCATCCCTGCTTTGATATTCGGTATATTTTAGGTTATTTTGATTAATGATTTTTTACCGCAAATAATGCTCAAAAGTATTAAAAAATCACTTAAGTATTTCATCATAGTTCTTGGGATCATAATTATATTCCCGACTCTCATTGCCATTACACTGCAGATTCCTCTCGTTCAGACCCTGATGGTGAAAAGGATCACAAGTCATTTTTCGGAGCAGCTCAAATCCACGATCTCAGTCGGCAAATTTGAATACAGGTTCTTCAACAAGCTCATTTTAAATGATGTATTGATAAAGGATAAGCATGATGATACTCTTCTCTATGTTCAGAAACTATCAGCAGGATTAAAACATATAGATCTGAAAACAAAATCACTCACAGTTGGGAAGCTTGATCTGCTCAATCCCGTTTTAGGTCTCATAACTGATTCAGCAGGCGAAATGAATCTTTCCTGGTATCTTGATATGTTGAGAAATCCGATTGATACAGCCGGTAAGTCAAAAGGGGTAATTAAAATCAACGAGATCGAGATCAGTAATGCCAGGGTTTCACTGGTAAATAAAAAAGGTATTAAAAGCAAAAATCCCCTCGATTTCAATAACCTCCGGCTTCAGGCTGTAAACGGCATTATTGAAGACATGATCGTAAAAAATGATACTACTTCATTTAATATCTATAACCTGGGATTCATGGATTCGAGCGGTTTTACGGTCAAAAGACTGAATAGCGGAGTGATTCTCTCAAAAAACAATTATGCCTTTAATTCCTTATATCTGAACTGCGACAGCAGCATTCTGAACTTTGGCCATGTTAAAATACACGCAGATTCAGCCGGGTCATTTAAAAATTTCACTGAGGAGGTAAAACTCGATATTCTTCTGGAAAAATCACTTGTTAGCTTTTCAGATCTGAGGTATTTTGTTGCTTCGACGGGATTGATGAATGAATCATTCTGGCTCTCGGGCAGGTTACTTGGGACCATAGCAGAACTCAGAGGACGTGATATTGAATTCTCTTATGGCGACCATACAATGCTTAATTGTGATTTTGACCTGTCGGGCCTTCCTAAAATCGAAAACACTTTTATATATGTCGGTGTCAGCAATCTTAAAACGAGTGCATCGGATATTGAGAAAATAAAAATTCCCGGGAAAGGATCTGTAAAGCTGCCAGATTACTTTTCCAAGCTTGGAATCATTTCCTTTGACGGAAACTTTACAGGATTTACCACGGATTTCGTGACATACGGGAATTTCAGGACAGATGTAGGAACAATCAGAACAGATATTTCTTTAAGGCCTGAGAAATCAAAAGGATTTAAAATAAAGGGACTGATCTCGCTGAGTAACATAGCGCTTGGTGAACTTTCGGATAAACCTGATCTGCTAGGAAATATCAGCATGAAGGCTGATGTTGATGGATACGCTTTTTCATTGCAGAAATATAACGGCAGTCTGACAGGCAGGATTGACAGTATTGAAATAAACAAGTATAAGTACAGGAATATCTCCCTTAATGGAAATTTCAGTGAAAAGACATGGGACGGCACTGTTAATATTTCGGAAGATAATATCAAAATGGATATCCTTGGCCTCTTTAATTTCAAAGAGAAGCTTCCTGAATTTGATTTCACACTTAACCTGGCCAAAGCCAATCTTCACAAGCTCAATTTCGATAAGCCTGATACATCATCTTCGCTCTCAATGCTGCTTACTGCCAACTTCAAGGGTACAAATATCGATAACCTCGATGGAGAAATAAAGCTGCTTAATTCGAGAATCAGAAAATTCGGCAACACACTCGAGCTATATGATTTCTCTATCAGGACATTCGCCGAAAACAACAAGCCTGCAATTGATCTCAGGACCGATTTTGCTGATGCCGACCTGAGGGGTTTCTACAACTTTGCAGGGTTGGGAATACTTTTCAAGTCTGCCCTCTCATCCCTGATGCCATCCAGGTTCCATAATCCCGTCCGGAAAAACGAGCCTGTAAAAAATAATTTCACCTTTAGTATCAGTTTTAAAAAGACAGATAAATTATTTAACTTTTTCCGGACAGGCATATTACTTGCCGACAAGAGTTCAGTAAGCGGAGCCATCTTTCCTGACAGTGTAATAAGTATCAGGGGAGATACAAAAATGCTGAATATCAAAAACTTCGTTTTTAAAGACCTTGTGGTCGACGCAAATCTCGTAAAACCTGACCTGAGCGCGAAACTGACCAGTTCTTCCCTGAATCTCCTCGGACAATCAGAACTTACAGGATTTGAAGCTGACCTTACCACTCATCCAGACACATTCAATTTCGGATTAAGCTGGGATAACCATGACAAGATACTGAACAGAGGGAGCTTTTCGGCAAGTGGTGCATTCAATAAAACAAATGAGATTAATAGTAAACCTGTACTGAATATCCGAATTGATTCAACAAGTATTTATAGCATGAATAATCTGTGGAAGATAAGCAAATGCAGTATAAGCGTTGATACAACAGCGGTCAGGTTTGATAAGTTCTATTTAATCAATAATTCGCACTATTATCTGGTTGATGGAGCAATTTCGGCAGATCCGGCTGATACACTTCTCCTTGAATTCAAGGGTATTGATATTTCACCGCTCAATTCCATTGTCAGCAGGAATGCTACACCTGACATGGTACCTCTCTCATTCAGAGGTGAACTGAATGGCAGGATCCGGCTGACAAATATTTACTCTCTACCGCTCCTGGTAACAAACCTTACAATCAATGATTTTTCAATGCTTCAAAGCGAATATGGAAATATATCCATCATATCAGAATGGAACCGCGTGAAAAAAGTTGCAGATGTCCATGCTGAGAATAACCTTGGAGGGAAGAAAATGATAAATATCGACGGCTACTACGATCCTGCCGCCAAATACCTGTATCTAAATGGTCTGGCTGAAAAATTGCCAATTGATGCAATGAACCCCCTCCTCAGGGTATTTGCCTCTGGAATAAACGGAACTGCATCCGGAAAGGTAAACTTATCCGGCGGGCCGGGAAGGTTTGTCCTGAAAGGAGCACTGATGGTTGAAAATGGAGGAATTAAGATTGATTACCTTCAGACAAAATACAAGATAAACGACTCAATAAGGTTCGAAAAGAATAACATCATTTTTAATAATGTCAGGGCATCCGATGAGAAGGGAAATATTGCTATCCTTAACGGGTTTATTCATCATAAATACTTTAAGGAGTTCAGCGCTGACATTAAGTTAAATACAAACGATTGCATGGTGCTTAACACTAAACCAAAGGATAATGACCTGTTCTACGGTACAGCATATGCTTCCGGCGTTACGACAATTAAGAGCGGACCAGGATCAATTTCATTCGATATCTCAGCAAAAACGGGGAAGAATACAAAATTCTATATCCCTCTTTATTCAAGTGAGACAGTCTCGGATTACTCGTTTGTCACTTTTATAAATCATGATACTCTTTCAAAAAAGGATGATGACCAGGCAATTCCTGTCAGTGCACCCGTAAGCAAGACTCTCATGGATCTGAATTTCGACCTTGAAGTCACACCTGATGCTGAAGTCCAGATTATTTTTGACCCGAAGGTAGGTGATGTAATGAAAGGGCATGGGTCTGCAAAGAACCTGGCCATCAGCTACGATAAACAGGGGAATTTCAGAATATATGGCGACTATATCATTGATGACGGGGATTATCTCTTCACCCTAAAGAATTTTTTAAATAAATCATTCAGCGTGGAGAGTGGCGGTAAAATAATTTTCAATGGTGATATTTACGATGCCGGGATTGACATTAAGGCGATCTACAAGACAAAAGCTTCGCTTTACGAGATAACAGGTGAGGAAAGATTCAAGGAAAAGATCCCTGTGGAATGCCAGATCAATCTTTCAGGTAAACTTTTCAACCCGGTTATCAGTCTCGATATATACCTTCCAACTGCCGACGAGTCGACACGAGCATACCTCAGGAATGTGATTACGACAGAGGAGGAGCTGAGCCGTCAGTTCCTCTACCTGCTCGTAACGAATCATTTTTACTCGGATCTGTTCGCCGGATCATCGGTATTCTCTTCAACAACAGCTACCGGCACATCAGCAATGGCGGTGACAACTGCCGAAATGGTTTCCACCCAATTGAGTAATATGCTTTCAAAGATCACCAATGATCTTAATATAGGTTTTGTCTACAGACCAGGGTATAAGGATTTCAATTCAGACGAAGTTCAGGTAGCACTGTCGACTCAGCTTCTGAACGACAAGGTGTTGATCAATGGCAATTTTGATGTAACAGGAGCGAATAGTAAATCTACTAATGCAGACCAGTTGATTGGTGACTTTGATATTGAATACAAGCTTACCGACAAAATACGGTTCAAGGTTTTCAACAGGTTCAATGACCCATATACCGGGAAGCAGGCTCCTTATACCCAGGGATTCGGCTTATTATACAAGCAGGATTTTGAAAAGCTCTCCGATATCTTCAACAAAAAGGTCAAACCGGATGAAAAAAGGGAGGAGGCCCCTGTGCCAACTATAAAATAAAGAGCGCTCAGGAGCTTCAAATAAGGTTTGAACCTATCCGGCATTGATATTAGTTAATAAAATTCCGGGCATTGTTATTAACCGGATATAATAGAATAATGCACAAATACGTTTTTTAATAACTTCGCAAGTGAAAAAATCTGAGGTTTAATATTTAAATAATTAATTTACACTGATTTAATAATAAGAACATGGGGGTTTTGCAATTCATCTTTCAGGCCGGATCAGTTCCCGCAGAAAAAGCAGGAGAAATGACACTCCTTGACCTGACCATTAAAGGGGGCTGGGTAATGATACCTATAATAATTCTCGCTTTCGTTGCCACATACATTTTTATTGAGAGATATTATGTGATAAGGAAGGCCACCAGGGAGGATCAGAATTTTATGGACAGGATTAAGGACTATATTCATGACGGGAAAATTGAGGCAGCGATTGCGCTCTGCAGGTCAACCGACTCGCCATCGGCAAGAATGATTGGAAAAGGAATAAGCAGGCTGGGCAGACCGCTTCAGGATATAGGAACTGTGATTGAGAATGTTGGCAAGCTCGAAATTTCAAAGCTTGAGAAAGGCTTCCCAACGCTGGCAACTATCGTCGGCGCAGAGCCAATGCTCGGGTTTCTTGGCACAGTGATTGGCATGGTGCAGTCATTCTACAGGATGTCTCAGGCTGGAAATAATATTGAAGTCTCCCTTCTTTCCGATGGAATTTACACTGCACTTATTACTACAGTAGCAGGACTAATTGTAGCAATTCTGGGGTATTTTGCTTATAATACGCTTGTGGTCAAAGTAGAGAAGGTTGTCTTCAATCTTGAAGCCACCAATACGGAATTTATGGATATTTTAAATGAACCAGTAAAATCTGCTCATTAAAATGGCAATCTCTCAAAGAAATAAAATCAGTGTCAACTTCAGCTCGGTTGGAATGACCGACGTTGTATTCAACCTGCTGATCTTCTTCATGCTTACTTCGACCCTTGTACATCCGTATGCGTTGAAGCTGCTGCTGCCAAGCGGAGGGACACAGACATCTGCAAAACCACAGACAACGGTTTCCATATCGGCCGACCAGAAGTATTATATTGAACAGCAGCCTGTAACTCTGGCTGAACTGGAAGCTGCCCTGAAACAAAAGCTTGGAAGCGCCCCGGATACATATATTGCTTTGCACGCAGACAAAAGTGTTCCCTTTGAAACCGTAGTTAGTGTTTTAAATATTGCTCAGAAAAATAATTATAAACTGATAATTGCAACCTCACCCAAATAAGGATTTGCGAAAAATGCCCTCGGAAAGGGTCACGGGGATAGTCGGAACAACACTGATCTATATTGTTGTTTTTGCGCTTCTTACGCTTTTCGGGTTCTCTATGCCAGTAATTCCTCCTCCAGAAGAAGGCATACTTGTAAACTTCGGAACTGATGAAACAGGATTTGGAATGATTGAACCATCTCCACCAGCCAATAAGGTAGAGGCTTCCGCCCCTGCCCCGGCTGTATCAATAAAAAAATCCAATGAAGAACCGCTTCTGACACAGAATAATGAGGAAGCCCCTGTTGTAAAGAAAGTTGACCCGGAAGCTGCTAAAAAGCGTCTTGAAAAAATCGAAGCCGATAAGAAACACCGGGAAGAACTTGAGGCAGAAAAGGTAAGAAAGGTACAGGAAGAAACTGAAAAGAAGAGAATCGAAGCTGAAGAGAAGCGCCAGTCTGATATAATGAACCGTACTAAGAATGCACTGGCAAACTCCAAGAATGCAGGTACAAATTCTACCAGTGAAGGGATCGCAGGCGGCACCGGGAACCAGGGAGTTCCTACTGGCTCCGTTGAATCAAAAAATCGTGGAGACGGAAGCGGGCCTGGTAACGGCGGTGTTTCATACAACCTCCAGGGTCGGGGATTTCAGAAACTTCCCCTGCCTAAATATGACTATCAGGGTGAAGGAAGGGTTGTAGTCGAAGTAAGCGTTGACAGATCAGGGAAAGTAATCCAGGCTGTTCCCGGAATAAAAGGATCAAGTACACTTGATGAATATCTGCTCAAGGTTGCCAAAGATGCTGCCATGGAAGCACAATTCCAGGTTAAAGCTGATGCACCTGTGGTTCAAAAGGGTACAATAACCTACATTTTTATTCTGAAATAATCACATTCAGCTTTTCCTCGAGAAAAGCTCTTTGATAGCCGTATTAAGACTGTCAATAAGGTTATTATCCTTTATGATATAATCATCGATGCCTTTCCGCGCAAGTTCAAGAACGATCTCGCCCTTTTCCTGTCCTGAAAGCATTATAACAGGAATATCAGGCTTGACTTTCTTTATTTCATCAAAAACCTCCATGCCGTTCATTGATATTCCATTCTCCTTTACAAAGAGGTAGTCAAGAATAATGAGGTCAGGGTTCTTATGCAATGCTGCAAGGCAATCCTCCCCGGATTCAAATGCTTCCATTAAATAACCCTCGGCAGAAAACCTCTTTACAACCAGCATGTTAATAAATGGATCATCATCAACGATAAATATTCTTTTTTGATTATTCATTTCAGGGATTTAATAATTCGATCAACTACAAAGTTAAATAAATTAAATCTTCAATTATCAAATATTTCTGGCTCTGACTTTTTCACATTGAGTACAGAGGAAATGATTTCATCATCTTAACTACTTTTTCTCCAACGCCTGCTATTACCTTTTCATCATCAATACTGGAGATAACTTCGTCAATGAGGTCAACAATTATCCCCATATGCTCTTCCTTCATCCCCCTTGTGGTAATAGCGGGTGTGCCAACTCTAAGGCCTGAAGTGAGGAACGGAGACCTGCTGTCGAAGGGCACCATATTCTTGTTAACCGTTATGTGTGACCTGACGAGTGTATTTTCCACTTTTTTTCCGGTAATCTCAGGGAATTTCACCCTGAGATCGATCAGCATCAGATGATTATCTGTTCCGTCAGAAATAACCTTATAACCTTTCTGCATAAAAGCGTCAGCCATTACGGCCGCATTTGATTTGACCCTTTTCTGGTAATCCTTGAATGCCGGATCTAGAGCTTCTGCAAAAGACACAGCTTTAGAGGCGATAATATGTTCAAGCGGTCCACCCTGTACTCCAGGGAATACGGCTGAATTGATGAGGGACGACATCATTTTCACTTCTCCCTTCGGGGTTGTGATACCCCATGGATTAACAAAATCCCTGCCCATTAGTATTATCCCTCCGCGAGGTCCTCTCAATGTTTTATGGGTAGTTGAAGTTACCACATGTGCATATTTTAAAGGATTCTTAAGCAATCCTGCAGCAATAAGTCCTGCCGGATGAGCCATATCGACCATAAAGTAGGCACCGGTCATATCGGCGATCTTCCTCATTCTTTCGTAATCCCACTCGCGCGAGTATGCTGAAGCACCACCAATAATTAGCTTTGGCTTCTCTTTAAGTGCGATCTCTTCCATCATATCATAATCGACCAGCCCTGTCTCTTCCCTGACACTATAAGCCACTGGCCGATAAAGGATGCCTGATGAATTGACCGGAGAACCATGTGAAAGGTGCCCGCCATGAGCCAGGTTTAATCCCATAAAAGTATCACCAGGTTTAAGAAAAGTCATTAAAACGGCCATGTTAGCCTGAGCTCCTGAGTGAGGCTGAACATTAGCATATTCTGCTCCGAAAAGCAGCTTCAGCCTGTCGATTGCCAGCTGTTCTGACTGGTCTACTATTTCACAGCCGCCGTAATAGCGGGCTCCGGGATAGCCTTCAGCATATTTGTTTGTCATAACCGATCCCATAGCCTCAAGGACCTGGGGACTTACAAAATTTTCAGAAGCGATAAGCTCAATGCCATTCAATTGTCTCTGGCGTTCCTTTTCAATAAGGTCAAAAATCAAAGTATCCTTTTTCATATTATAAATTTTTATATTTTATTCTTAAGGATCGCTGCTGCCAAGGCACTCAGCAAACCCACAACCAGGCTAAGGATGTAAACTAGCTTTACCTGATCAATATCTTCAATGCGCGGATGTAAAACTTTTCTGAGAAACCTGTTCGTGAACATAATTATGCAAATATAAAAACATTACCAATCTATCGCCTTTTTTTATTTAAGTTTGTCCCGGGTGCCGAAGATCCTAAAATGATTTACCCATTACCTGACAGAGAATGATAAAGTTCAGCAAATTCAGCCTGGATAACGGATTACGGGTTCTTGTCCATGAGGACAGGTCTACGCCGCTGGTTGCCATGAACCTGCTTTACAATGTCGGGTCAAGAGATGAGGATCCTTCAAAAACCGGACTGGCGCATCTCTTTGAACACCTGATGTTCGGAGGTACACCTGAAATTCCCGACTTCGATACGCCGTTACAGCTTGCAGGAGGTGAAAACAATGCATTTACCAACTCCGACATTACCAACTTCTATATTACTGTACCGGCAGATAATATTGAAACTGCATTCTGGCTTGAGTCCGACAGGATGAATTGCCTGGACTTCAGCAAAAAAAGCCTTGAAGCACAGAAAAACGTAGTGGTGGAAGAATTCAACCAGCGTTATCTGAACTATCCCTACGGTGATTCAATCCTTTACCTTAAGCCTCTGGCCTATAAGATACATCCATACCGCTGGACAACAATTGGAATGGATCCTTCGCACATAAGGAGTGCAACTCTCAGCAGCGTCAGGGATTTCTTCTATTCTCACTATGCACCAAATAATGCTATACTGACCTTGGTTGGAAAAATTACACCTCAGAGGGCTCTGAAACTGGCTGAAAAATGGTTTGGGAATATTGAATGCCGGAATATAGCCAAAAGACAACTGCCTGCAGAACCGGAACAGACTGAAGAGAGGATCCGGGTTGTTGAACGAGACGTGTCTGCTTCGGCAATATACAAGGCATGGCATATAACAGCTGCCAGGAAAGAGGGTTTTTATCCGTGTGATCTTATTACAGATATTCTTGCAGGAGGGGAATCAGGAAGACTATCTGTGAAGCTTATTAAAAGGAAGAAGCTCTTTAGTGAAATAGATGCATTTATTACCGCAGATATCGATCCGGGGCTTTTAATCCTGCACGGGAAACTCATGAAAGAAGCCGACTTACCGGAAGCAAATAATTCTATTAATGAAGTAATCGATGAATTAAAGAATAAGTATGTCCCGGCCCGGGAGATGGAAAAAGTAAAAAACAAATATGAGTCATCAGTAATTTACGAAAATACAAGCATCCTGAATAAGGCAATGAATCTTGCATATTTTGAGCATCTTGGCAACCCGGATCTGATTAATTACGAGGCTGATCTTTACCGGAAAACTGATAAGCACATGGTAATTGAGACTGCCCGTAAATACCTGACCATTTCAAATTGCAGCACTCTTTATTACAAATCAAAAAGAAAAGAGCGATGAGCGAAAGGCGACAAATGGGGAAACCGCTTATAAGACCGGTAAATACGGGCATAATACCAGAACCTGTCTTGATCTTTCTTAAGAACGGGATTCCTGTCTACCTTATAGATTCGGGGACAGAGGATATAGAGAGGATTGAATTTACCTTTGGAGCAGGTAACGTCTTTGAAGACAAGCCCCTCCTTTCTTCAACAACCAATCTTATGTTAACCGAGGGAACAGAGAAGTATAAATCAAACCGGATCAACAATCTGCTCGATACCTGGAGCGCATTTTATCATCCTTTCACTGAAAGAGACCGGGCAGGCATAGTAATATACTTTATGAACAGGCATATTGAAAAAATCCTTGACATCGCCGGGGAAATAATTTTCCATCCTGTTTTCCCGGATGCAGAGTTAAAACTTCTGATGAAGAAGAGATACCGCAAATTCCTGGTTGAAGAAGATAAAGTTTACCGGCTTGCAGCAAATCAGTTTTTTGAATCGATCTTCGGTAATCAGCATCCTTACGGCAGGCAGACACTTCCGGAGGACTTCGGCAATCTGGACAGCACACTTCTCAGGGATTTTCATGCATCATTTTACAGGCCTGAGAATATGGCGATTTTCGTTTCCGGGAAGATCCATAATGATATCTCCTTCCTGTTGAATAAGTATTTTGGAGAAATTTTCGTTCCTCCGGCACCTGCGAAAAAGTCTGCCTTATTTCTTTCCCGACAAAAGGAGAGATTTATCCATATCGAAAAGAAAGGAGCATTGCAAAGTGCAATAAGAATCGGATCACCATCAATAAATAAAAGGCATGAAGATTACCAGGGATTAAAAGTGCTAAATGTGATCCTGGGTGGTTATTTCGGCTCGCGACTTATGAAAAATATAAGGGAAGACAAAGGTTATACATATGGAATAAGCTCCTCAGTGATCTCACTCAATCTCACTGGATTCACATCAATTTCTACTGAAGTGAGCAATAAATTTACTCAAAATGCTATCGACGAAATATATAAGGAGATAAAACGTTTACAATCTGAATCTGTAAATAAGGAGGAGTTGTCTGTTGTCAGGAATTACATGCTGGGTGAACTGGTCCGCATGTTTGATGGTCCGTTTGCATCAGCTGAAAGTTTCAGATCGGCATGGGAATTCGGTTTTGATAATTCTTATTACCGGAGGTTTGCCGACAGAATAAAATCAATTGAATCCGATGAACTAAAAACCCTGACGCAGAAGTACTATAATATTGATGATTTATATGAAGTAACTGCAGGATGAGAATGAGAAGACATATCAGGTCAGCTTTTCCGGTCATTCTTGCAATGAATTCAATCCTTGCTTATGCACAAAAGGATTGCACAGTACCTGTCACACCACTTTTCAACTTAGTTTCTGTTCAGCCGGAGACGGGATCTGCAGAGTTAAACTGGAGCCCGAGCCCATCGACTGATATTGCAGCTTATATAATTTATAATCATAATACAGGTTATTGGTTAACTATTGATACTCTGTGGGATCCGGGAGCTACAAACTACCTATACAATTCCTCCGGGACAAAATATTTCAGCGAATCGTATGTTGCCGCTGCTTATAGGATTGGCAAATGCACCAGCCCATATTCGAATATTCTGAGCACTATGTACTGCACCTCCGAAATTGATACCTGCAAAAAGCAGATAAGCATAAGTTGGAACAGGTATACCGGGTATCCTTTAAAAGTACTTGAGTACAGGATACTTGTTTCAAAAAACGGATCACCACTTGCAGAGATGTATACAACCGACTCACTTTCCAGCAGTTTTACACTTTCGGATTTTGAAACTGACACAAAATATTGTTTCGCAGTAAGGGCTGAGCTTGAAGGAGGAGTTGTTTCCAATTCCAATAAAAGCTGTCTTGATACAAAAATGCAACGGCCTCCGCAATGGATAAATGCCGATTATGCGACTGTTACGGATGCCGGGAAAATAGATCTCTCGTTTACCTTTGATCAGTTGTCGGGAATAAATAGTTTTTCTCTTGAAAGAAAGACAGGGGCTATGGGAAGTTTCCAGCCTGTTGCTGCACTTAATTCGGGATCAGGTTCTTTGAATTATACTGACAACAGTGCTGATATAAATAAGGTTAATTACTATAGGATTGCGGCAATTAATAACTGCAGCCTGCCTGCAATTTATTCAAACACAGCCTCAAATATTGTTCTTATGCTTAACCGGAATCAGAACACTATTAACCTGCAATGGAATCCGTACAGGCAATGGAACGGGATCGCAGGTTCAAACAGGCTGCTGACAGAAACCGGAAACGGAACAACAGAAAACATAGAGATTCCGGCCGGCGATACTCTTTTAAATATCGATTATTCAGACCTGATGTACAAGGTATCTGGAAGTGAGGTTTGTTTCACGATTGAAGCAGATGAAGTATCAAATCCATATGGAGCCACAGGTATCAGCCTTTCAAACAGGGTATGCACTCCGGTTACTGAAAGAATAAGTGTACCAAATACATTTACTCCTGACCATAACCTGGTAAATGACACTTTCAGGCCAGTGTTATCCTTTTCCCCTTCAACTTACAAACTTGTTATTACTGATCTTAAGAGGCGAACACTCTTCGAGACTTCAGATTACTCTGAAGAATGGGATGGAACGACAAACGGGAAAGCTCTTCCGGAGGGAGTATACCTGTGGTTTCTCAAAGTAATAACACCATCAGGCAAAACCATAGCAAAAACCGGAACAGTGAATATTATTTTCAATCACTGATAAATACGATGTTCCCAACCTTGTTTTGCTCATTCAACTTTAAATGAATAAAGCTATATTTGTATTCTGGACAGAAATGTGGCGTTAATATTTTATGGGGAATAAAGATATTTTTGATGAGGAGGACAAAAAGTTAATTCAGTCCCAATATGATTCGCTGGTCAGCAATCTTCTGAGGTGCAATAAACCCGGCGACAGGGAGCAGATCGAGAAGGCATTCAAAATTGCCAATGAAGCTCACTGGAATATGCGCCGAAAATCCGGGGAACCTTACATAATTCATCCCATTGCCGTCGCAAAAATAGTAAACCAGGAGATCGGCCTTGGAGCTAAGTCTATAACTGCTGCACTGCTCCATGATGTTGTTGAGGATACTGATTATACTCTTGAGGATGTTGAGAGGGATTTTGGTCCCAAAATTGCCTCGATGATTGACGGCCTTACAAAGATATCAGGCACTTACAACAAGGAAAATTCATCCTCGCTTCAGGCTGAAAACTTCAGAAAAATGCTTCTGACTCTTTCAGATGACCTGAGGGTTATCCTTATTAAAATTGCTGACCGGCTGCATAACATGCGGACACTTGATTCCATGCCCGAGCATAAGAAGATGAAGGTTGCCGGTGAGACCATTTTCCTTTATGCTCCCCTGGCTCACAGGCTGGGTCTTTATGCAATCAAGAGTGAGCTTGAAGACCTGAGTTTTAAGTTTCGCCAGCCTCAGATTTATGAAGAGATAGCTGCCAAGCTTAAACACAGCGAGAGAAAAAATATCGCCCTGATAAATAAATTTTCTCTGCCTATTATAGATAAGCTTTCGAATGCAGGTCTTAAATTTGATATCAGCGGCCGCCCGAAATCGATATTCTCCATATGGAAGAAAATGCAATCAAAAAACGTCCCTTTCGAAGAGATTTATGACGTGCTCGCCATAAGGATCGTTTTTGAACCTGCAACCGGGATCCCGGAAAAAACCCAATGCTGGAATATCTATTCGATGATAACCGATACTTACCTTCCAAAACCTGACAGGCTCCGTGACTGGATAAGCCGTCCGAAACCGAACGGGTACGAAGCTTTGCACCTGACTGTAATGGGACCAGAGGGGAAATGGGTTGAAGTGCAGATCAGGAGTAAAAGGATGGATGAAATTGCAGAAAGAGGATATGCCGCTCACTGGAAGTATAAGGGTGATGGCGACCAGGAGAGCGAACTTGACAAATGGATTAAGAAGATCCGCATCATGCTTGAAAACCCCCTTGCAGATCCGATCGAATTCCTCGATGAGTTTAAAATGAATCTCTTTTCTTCGGAAATAATGGTTTTCACCCCTAAGGGAACGCTCGTCAGTCTTCCAAAAGGCGCTTCAGCCCTGGACTTTGCATATGAGATACATACTGAGATCGGCGATAAAGCAATCGGGGCCAAAATAAATTACAAGCTGAATCCATTAAATGCCGTACTAATGAGCGGCGACCAGGTAGAGATCATCACATCAGATATTGCGAAGCCGGAAAAGGAATGGCTCTCTTTCGTCAGAACTTCAAAGGCCAAGGAAGCTATTAAGGATGCTCTTAAGACAGAGACTACAAGCCGGATTCAAAAGGGTTTGGAGATTCTGGAGGAAAAGCTTAAGGAGCTCAACGTAACTCCCAGTGCGGAAGTTCTTAAAAAGCTTCTTCTTGCATATGATGTACTTTATAAGGACGAACTTTATTCCGGAATTGAGCTTGGAACTATCAACCTTGATAATCTTAAAAAAATTGTCCGTAAGAACGCATCAAAGAATTTGATTAAGTACTGGGAATTAAAACTTATAGGTTCCAAGAAGGAAACCAGGGATGCTCCTGTTACGCCTGAAAAAATTGACACCAGTGTTCCCTTCCTGCTTCGGGAGAATGTCGAAAATGCAGAGCACTCATACGAAATTGCTGCCTGCTGCAATCCGATTCCGGGTGATGAGGTCATAGGTTATCGTTCTCCTGAAGGGCCAATTGTTATTCACAAACCTAAATGCCCTGTTGCCATCAGGATAATGTCGAATGAAGGGAACAGGATCATCGCAGTAAAGTGGGCCATGCATAAACTTGTATCTTTTCTTGCAAGGATAAGCATGACAGGAATCGACAGGATTGGACTTGTCAATGAAATAACAACCATTATTTCATCCGAGCTTAAAGTCAATATGACCAATATTAGCATCTCGGTTAAGGACGGGATATTTGAGGGTACGATCGATATTTATGTACACCATACTAAAGACCTTAACAATCTGATACTGAAGATATCAAATATCAAAGGCATCGAAAATGTCAAGAGGGTTGAAGATTTCTCAAAATGATCCGCTGATTATATAGCAACAATCATTTCCTATCTAAAAAATAGCTATTTTTGTTATTATTTTAAATTAGTCCAGATATGATTAGTGATGATACCAGGATTACGGTAAAAAAAATATTTACCGAATACCTTGAGAAGAAGGGACACAGAAAAACACCGGAGAGGTTTGCGATTCTTGATGAGATTTACTCCAGGGCAGGTCATTTTGACATTGAATCCCTGTATATTTTCATGAAGAATAAGAATTACCGCGTCAGCCGGGCAACGCTTTATAACACCATTGAGTTATTGCTTGACTGCAACCTGGTTATCAAGCATCAGTTCGGGAAGAACATAGCCCAGTTTGAAAGGGCATTCCAATGCGGACAGCACGATCACCTGATAGATATTGAGACTGGCAAGGTCGTGGAATTTTGTGATCCAAGAATAAGAGAAATAATAAAGACTGCATCTGAGCTTAATAATTTCACTCCCCGGTATCATTCACTTTACATTTACGGACTTCTTAATGAAAAGGGTAAGGGAAAAGCATCTAAATGAAAAGGCCCTATTCAGGGGCCTTTCTTTTATAATTAAGTTTTTAATAGTTAAATCCTCAGAATGCATAACCGAATGAGAAGCCAAGGGGCACTGATATAGTTGTTTTATTAAGTAAATTCCAGTCTGAGAGGTCAAAACCATTTACATCATAACTCTTCATTTTCAAGCCTAACCCGGTATAAATATCAAGTGCAAAATGACCTTTTGTAATGATCTGATAGCCAAGGTCACAGGTGACTGTCAATTTTGATGCATCAAAATACTTATCAGGTTCCTTGTTATTTTTAACTCTAGCTGCTGCATATGAAATATGCGGTGCAATATAAAATCCTCCGGGAGCTTTATCGGATGTCATAAAAAACTTATACCATAACTGAGCGTGATATCCGGAAGAAATAACTGTGGTATCATTGTCCAAATTACCAATAGCTGAAACCAAAGGGCTTGAACCCAGGTAACCTAAACCTAATTGAATAGATTGTTTTTCAGTGAGTTTAGCTTCAAAGTAAACTTTGTATTCTGCTGTCAAAGGAACTATCCAGGCAACAAATAATGGTCCTCCCATCGCTGAAAGCGGGTTGGTTTTAATTGTGAATCTTATATCCTTAGCGGTAGAATTATCCTGTGAAATTGCCCGAGGTGCGGCCAGCAGAAATACAATTCCAATTATTAAGAAATACTTTGCTTTTTTCATAACGATATCGTTGTTTTATATATAGAATTAACAATTAAAGTTACGAATTATCAATAAAATAACCAATCATTTGGTTTTTTATTGTAAGAACCAGTTTATTATTAAAGAGATACGATATCCTGACAATTATTAACATTCGCTGAAAGTTTCGTTTTCTGGTCAAATATTTTCGTAAATTGTGATCTGTTTTTTAAATATTAAATTTTAATTTAATATGAACATTGACATACTGTTAGGCCTCCAGTGGGGTGACGAGGGAAAAGGCAAAATAGTTGATGCTATCAGTCCTGAATACGATATAATTGCCCGTTTCCAGGGAGGGCCGAATGCCGGACATTCGCTTGAAATCAATAATGTAAAACATGTCCTCCATCTGATACCATCAGGAATATTCCATCCGGAGAAGCTGAATATTATCGGTAACGGGGTCGTAATTGATCCTGCAGTATTCAAGAAAGAGATCGAAAATCTTGGTCCTTCAGTTGAAGAGTTAACTAAAAGACTTATTATCTCAACAAGGGCAAACCTGATATTGCCAGGTCATAGAATACTTGATGCAGCTTATGAGCACAGCAAGGGCCGCACAAAAATCGGATCAACTCTTAAAGGGATTGGTCCGGCTTATACCGACAAAGTTGCGCGCAACGGCCTGCGGGCAGGAGAAATTCTGAGGAAAGATTTCAGAGAGCTATACGATGAGCATCTTAAGTCACATCTTTCCCTGCTCAGGAATTTTGATTTCAAATTTGAGATTACTGAGTACGAAGCCGGATGGTTTGAAGGAATCGATATGCTTAAAAAGTTCAGGATTGTAAACACCGAATACCTCATAAACGAACTTACAGGCAAGGGCAGGAAGCTACTTGCCGAAGGGGCTCAGGGAACCATGCTCGATATTGACTTCGGGTCATATCCCTTTGTCACTTCTTCAAATACCATCAGCGCTGGTGCCTGCACCGGTCTGGGCATTTCACCAAAGAGGATCGGTGAAGTGTTTGGGATATTCAAAGCCTATTGCACAAGGGTTGGCAGCGGCCCCTTCCCTACCGAACTTAACGATGAAACAGGTAATGCCCTTAGGAATCTCGGTCATGAATTCGGCTCTACTACCGGAAGGCCCAGAAGATGCGGATGGCTCGATCTTCCTGCACTTAAATATGCTATCATGATTAACGGTGTTACCCGGCTTTTCATGACTAAAGGAGATATACTATCAGGCTTCAAAACAATCAAAGTATGTACAGGTTACCGTACAGAAGGAAAAGAGTGCCTCGAAATACCTTTCACCAACCAGGCAATTGAACCTGTTTATACCGAACTTCCCGGATGGGAAGAGAACATTTCAGAAATAAGGGAATTCAATAAGCTTCCTGAAAACCTCAGGAATTATATTTCTTTCGTAGAAGAGCAGACAGGAGTGCCTGTAACCATAGTGTCAGTCGGGGCTGACAGGGAAGAAACAATATTCAGAAAATAGATTTAGATGCTGCCTGTAATAAAAAAGTAGAGACGTTTTATAAAACGTCTCTACTTTAATTATTTTATTATCATCTCTTCTGGTAGATCCAGGCATCTACTTCTTCGTTTCCCTGGAAATATTTGAGTCGCGAAATAGCATTATGGAAGTTATCAAGTGACTCTGCGGAAACAAGTTCAAACCTGCTGCCTTCCATATTAATAATACTTGTTTCATAACCCTTCTGCTGGTAAACTTCTGCGAGCTTTTTTGCATATTCGGGAGTGATGAAACTGCCAACGATAATACTAAACTTCTTTTTCCCCTCCACGGCTTTTCTTTCCTCAACTACTCTTATTGAATCAAGCTTTGCATTTTCTTTTGCCTGAAGGCGTTCCCCGATCGCCCTTATTGAATCAGCCACTCTGAGACTGTCTTGCTGTGTCTTCCAGACAGACACTATATCAGTTTTATGGCCAAAAAGTTTTTTGCCCTTGAAATATTTGCATGAAGGGGTTAACGCAAGGAGAGCTATTAATAAAACTACAGTTAAATGTCTCATAATATAAATGTATTTAATTAATAACCAACTGTTTTTCAATGTTTTATAATGGACAATAATCAAAGATACAAAATAAAGAATTCCAATCCAAATGAGAATAAGAAGCTGAAACGGGTTCGTATTTTATAGAATTCGTATATTAGAGTCTGAAAAAAGAAATAATAACTTAAAAATGAAGTCAATAATCCAATTCTTTGAAGAGAGTGTTGATAAATTCAGCAGTAACGTTTATATGTGGGAAAAGCCGAACGATAAATATGAAGGGACAACCTACGGTGAGATCAGAAAACAGGTTTACGAGTTTGCTGCCGGACTTATCTGCCTGGGAGTCAGGAAGGGAGACAGGTTGAGCCTCATATCTGAAGGCAGGAACAGCTGGGTGGTTGGTGAACTTGGTATTTTATACACAGGGGCAATGAATGTCCCGCTCTCAGTAAAGCTTAATCCCTCTGAGATTAAATTCAGGCTCAAACACTCTGAATCGAGGATGGTGCTTACTTCATCCATTCAGGCAGTGAAGGTTAGGGAAGTTTTTAAAGAGTGCCCGACACTTGAAAAAATAGTTCATTTTGATACCCAGGAAGAGTACACTTCAGATGAGATCCACTTCAATGAGGTTAGAAAGATGGGAAGAGAATGGCTCGATATACCTGGGAACCTGGAAAAATTTGAAGAGAATTACAAAAGCATTCAGCCTTCCGACTTCGCAAATATTTGCTACACTTCCGGTACTACAGCCGATCCCAAAGGGATTGTTCTTACTCACAGCAACTATATATCGAATGTCTACCAGGCTTACAGCCTGATGGATATCCCCTCATTCTACAAAACACTTCTTCTTCTTCCGTGGGATCACTCCTTCGGACATACATGCGGCATTTTTGCCTTCATGGGGAGGGGAGCCAGCATTGCTTCGGTAAAAACCGGTAAGTCACCAATGGAGACTCTCAGGAATCTCCCTGTGTGCCTGAAGGAGATCAAACCGAACCTGCTGATGAGTGTTCCTGCAATTGCCAAGAACTTCAGGAAGAATATTGAAAAAGGCATTAAGGAAAAAGGCAAGCTGACTGAAATGCTCTTCGATCACGCACTAAAAATCTCTTATTCATATAATAAGGAGGGCTGGAACAAGGGGCAGGGACTTCAAAGGCTCAAAAAACCGATCCTGCGTCTCTATGATAAAATTCTCTTTTCAAAGATTCGCGAAGCCTACGGTGGTGAGCTCGATTATTTTATCGGAGGGGGAGCACTTCTTGAGATCGAGCTCCAGAGGTTCTTCTATGCGCTCGGGATACCTATGTACCAGGGTTATGGTTTAAGTGAAGCTTCTCCGGTGATCTCTTCGAATTCGACAGCCCGGCACAAACTGGGTTCCTCCGGTGTTCTGGTGAATAACATGGATCTGAAGATATGCAATGATGAAGGCATTGAGGTTCCCATCGGGGAAAAGGGTGAAATTGTGATCCGGGGAGGTAATGTGATGGCTGGTTACTGGAAAAATGATGCCGCAACTAAAGATACTATCATTGATGGCTGGCTTTACACCGGAGATATGGGTTACATGACAAAAGACGGATATTTATATGTCCTGGGCCGGTTTAAAAGCCTTCTCATTGCCGATGACGGAGAGAAATTCAGCCCTGAGGGCATTGAAGAGGCAATGACAGAACAGTCTAAGTATATTGACCAGTGTATGCTCTATAATAATCAGAAACCTTATACAGTATGCCTTATCGTTCCAAATCAGCATGCACTGAAGCTGTTTCTTGAAGAGAAAAACCTGACTGCTGATTCTGAAGATGGCAAGAGAGCTATACTTACATTAATCGAAAACGAAGTCAATGAGTACCGTACCAACGGGAAATATGGAAAGATGTTTCCGCAGCGCTGGCTGCCGGTTGCCATCGGAATACTTGAACAGGGCTTTACTGAAGAGAATGGATTGATGAATTCAGTAATGAAGATTGTCAGGTGGAAAATAATGGACAGATACCAGAATCTTATCGACTTTATGTATACCACTGAAGCCAAGGCAGTTACTAATGAAAGGAATATCGAGGAAGTCGAAAAAATGAAATTAGGCTAACCTGCTTTTGAAGGGAAGGAATGTCATGAAATCGGCATGATGAACTATATACGCCTCTGTTGTTCTTGTCACCAGGTCACCTTCATGAGCATGCGCCGCAATAATGTGGCAGACTTCAGGCGGTACTCCGCACTCTTTAGCAAGTGATACACCGGAAAAGGGATGCCTCAGGTACTTTCCGTACTTTCCCTGGACAGCATTACCATTCACGTCAAGTTCATATTCGAGAAGTTTCCCGACATCGGCAAGTATAGCCCCTGCGATCAGTACATCCATGTTAACCGGCAGATCGGCACCGAAGAACTGGTTCATTTTATCTCCGCTCTCTTTTGCCACATGAACAACGCATCTCTTATGGGCCATAAAACTGACCTTCAGGTCAGGTCCGCACAAAAGTGTAAAAGGTATTCTTTCGAGATCCTCAGGCTTCAGAACACTTCTTTCCAGTGCCAGCTCCCATGTTTTTCCAGTTTTTTCCCTGAGCAGTGGATCCTTAATCCATTCAAGTTCAGGCCATAGATTCTTTACCTTCTCGTTCATACTAAATCTTTTTACTTCTTCAGCTTTTCAATAATAGCATCTGTCATCTGCACTGTCGAAGCTGCTCCGTTTTGAATCACTTCAGGCTTACCCTGCATTTTCATCATGTCATAAGTCCTTACCCTTCCCTCTTCAATCACATCGGAAATTGCCTTCCTTATGACATTGCAGAGTTTCTTTTCACCGATATAATCGAGCATCATGCAGGCCGATTCGATCATTGCAATAGGATTAACTATCGGCACTTCATAACCGGCATATTTTGGCGCCGACCCGTGAGTGGGTTCAAATACAGCTATGCCGTCGGCAGAGAATTGCGCGCTGCAGGCAAATCCAAGACCCCCTATAAGACCGGCAAATCCATCTGACGCAATATCCCCAAACATATTGCCAGCAACAATGACACCATAATCTTCCGGGTTTTTTGTCAGCCACATCATCTGTGCATCAATATTGGTGTTAAGCAGCTTAATATCCTGGAACCTGTTTTTTTGAATTTCCTTAGCCAGCTTCCACATAAGTCCTGAAGTCTCGCGTACAACATTGGGTTTTTCACATACGGTCACTGATTCATACCCGTATTTTTTTGCATAATCGAATGCAGCCTCGAGAATTCTCATCGTAGCTTTCTTTGTAAATATCCTTACTGAAACTGAAAGCTCGTCGACAGGCACTTTTCCGAAATTCGCCCTGAATTTAGGATGTGAGAGAAGAGCATTATAAACGTTCTCAGGCGGGTTGGTCCATTCTACTCCTGAATACAGGCACTCTGTATTCTGCCTGAAAATAACCACATTGACAAGTGGCTCCTCAATTGTATTTCCCCTCCCCCTCCTTACAAAATTCAATGGATTTCCTTTATATGATTTGCATGGACGCACACAAATGTCAAGGTCGAAATGCTGACGTAATCCGACAATAGGACTTGAATAGGAAAAACCTTTCCCCTGGAGAGAAGGATCAAGTTCAGCTTTAGCCTCTTCGTTTGGTTTGGATGTTATTGCCCCAAACAGGGCGATCTTATGTTTCTTAATAAGGTCAAGAGTCCTGTCAGGAAGGGGATTGCCCTCTTTTCGCCAGAATCCCCATCCTATGTCGCCATAAACATATTCAGCATCAAATCCTGCTGCATTGAGAACCCGAAGAGCCTGTTCAAGAACGATGGCACCTATTCCGTCGCCCGGGAGTGCGACAATTGTCCTTCTTACCATATTATTGTAAAGGTTATCGTTACTAAAGTGAAAGTAAATATAATAAAATTCAGTGTTATGCCATCTGGATAATATTTCATGGCCAAAGGTTTTCCAGAGGAAAAAAATAATACCTTTGCCACATAATTCTGTGTCACTAAATTACAATTATGAGCATTTTTGCCGGGCTAAAGCCAATAGCTGTCTGGACATATTTTGAAGAGATCTGCATGATCCCCCGTTTGTCAAAGCATGAACAGAAATTACGTGAATATCTTCTTTTATTTGCCCACAATCATGGTCTGGAAGCGAAAGAAGACAAGATCGGAAATATATTAATAACAAGGCCCTCATCTCCTGGCCTGGAAGGCAGAAAAACAGTTGTCCTTCAGAGTCATATGGATATGGTTGGTGAGAAAAATGCGGATTACCCTCATAACTGGGATAAAGATCCGATAATTCCCATTGTAACCGATGGATGGGTAGCTGCCCGGGGAACGACGCTCGGTGCTGACGACGGAATGGGTATTGCTTCCCAACTGGCCATACTGACAGATAAAGATCTGAAAGCTGGAATAATTGAATGTCTTTTTACCGTTGATGAAGAATCAGGCATGACCGGGGCCATAAACCTGGAACCTGGTTTTTTCACGGGAAAAATACTCCTGAATCTTGATTCTGAAGATGAAGGAATACTTTATATAGGGTGCGCCGGGGGAATGGATACAGTTGGAACAATTACCTATAAGCCAGTTCCTTCCCCGTCAGAAAGTACAGCTCTCTCAATTTCTCTCACAGGCCTCCGCGGTGGCCATTCGGGTGATGAAATTCATAAAGGTTTCGGCAACGCTGTCAAGATCATGAACAGGCTGCTTTGGAATCTTGCAAACAGCTTCAGGATATCGGTAAGTGTTTTCGATGGTGGAAACCTGAGGAATGCAATACCAAGGGAAGCATTTGCAACAATTGTAGTTGAGAAATCATCAGCTGATCTTATAATAGGATGGATAGAAAACTTCTATACTGTAATGCTCGAGGAGTTCAGAGAACTGGAGAAAGATCTTAAGATATCCGTAAAAGAGAATGGTCTTCCACAATTTGTAATGGACAAGGAAAGCCAGGACAAACTTCTATCATCGCTTACCTGCTGTCCGCATGGCGCCATTGCCTGGTCCAAAGAGATGGATGACCTGGTGGAGACATCAACAAATCTGGCATCTGTCAAATTCACCGGCAATAATACCATTCAGATAGTCACAACACAAAGGAGCTCAATTGAATCATCAAAACATGATGTTGCTGCAATGGTAGAAACATGCCTGAAACTTGCAGGAGCCGAGGTGGTTCATTCAGACGGTTACCCGGGATGGCGGCCAAGCATGGCTTCAGAGATTCTGAAAATCACCCTCAATTCATATAAGAGACTTTTTGGAAAAGATCCCTATATACGAGCCATTCATGCAGGTCTTGAATGCGGCCTGATCTTCGAAAAATTCAAGGGAATAGATATGATCTCATTCGGTCCGACTATAAGGGGAGCCCATACTCCGGAGGAGAAGATTGAGATAAAAACTGCACAGATGTTCTGGGATCTGCTTATTGATGTAATCGGAAATATCCCGATGAAGCAATAAATGGTTCAATACCTGGTATCCGGGAAATACATTCAACTGTTAACCATAAATTCATCCTTGCCTGCCCCGCAGATCGGGCAGACATAATCTTCAGGCAGGTCATAAAAAGGTACTCCTGGTTCTATACCTCCTGAAGTATCTCCTTCAGAAGGATCATATAAATATCCGCAAACAGTACATTTATAGGTCTCCATAAGACTCAGGTTATTTTGTTTTGATTTTCCTGACAACATCAATCACTGTACCGTCAACCCATTTGATTGCAGCAACTATCTTATCTTCAAACTCAGCTTTCCGGGGCTTTCCGCAGATTCTTTCAGCTTCATCCTTAAGTTCCTTAATTGTACGTACAGGCAATCCACTGCCTTTCAAGCTCTTGATCAAGTCTTTTCGAAGCGGGTTTATTGCTATACCTCTTTCAGTTATGATAACATCAATCAGTTCGCCCGGACCGCACAGGGTAGTAACCTCATCAACAATTACAGGTATTCTGTCGCGGAAAAGAGGCACAGGCAGGATGACATTCCTGGCATGAAGGCAATTCTGCCATCCTCCAATACCATGAAGAAGATAGCCGTCGGAGTGAGTCACAACATTCCCGTTGAAATTCAGATCAATCTCTGTCGCACCCAGGATCATAATGTCCATCATACTCGTCAGGTTACCTTTTGAATGATAATTATAGGCATTGAAAACCGGGTAAGGAATATGATGTGGGTTATTCTCAATAGATCTTACGGCATCGAGATCAAATGCCTGGGCATCCAGAATATATCCCATACTCCCCTCCTCCAGCATTTTAACCATATATTTAGTGCTGCCGCCAAAACCGAATTTTGATTTCCATCCTTTCTTTTTTAGTATCTCATCGACAAATACCGCAATGGCAAGAGAGGTACCTCCGGCTCCTGCCTGCATTGTGACGCCATCCTTCAGTATGCCTGACTTCTCAAGAAATGCAGCTGTAAGTTCAGCAATTAAAAGCCTGTCGGGACTTTTGGTGATCTGGGTGGTACCTGATACGATCTTTTCAGGGATGCCAATTTTATCGACAACAACGACATAATCAACATAGTTACCCTCAATTTCCATTGGGTAACACGGAACATCCACCAGGTTGTCCGTTACAACAATCACTTTGGAAGCGTACATACTGTCTGCCTTTGCATAGCCAAGCACACCGCAAGATGAATTCCCTCCGGTCCCTTTCGCGTTGCCAAAAAAATCACAGGTCGGAGCTGCAAGCACGGCAATATCAATCTTTACTTCACCATCCTGAATAGCCTGAACTCTTCCTCCATGTGACCTGAGAACAGCAGTGCCTTTCATCCGGCCGTCTGACACAAACCTCCCGAGAGGACCATTCATGCTTCCTTCAATCCTGTTTATGGTTCCATCCTCGAGGTATTTTATCACCGGATCGTTGCAGGGAAAAGAGGCGGAAGGGAACCAAACCAGGTCCTTTACTCCCATTTTAGATGCCAGGTCAAAGACTTTGTTGCTAATGAGGTCCCCGTCCCTCAGGTGATGATGGGTTGAAATGGTCATGCCGTCGCGGAGGCCGCATTTCCTCAGAGCCTCCTCAAGTGATTTAACGACTTTGTTCCCGTCGTCGGGGAAGTCATTGCATGTGGGTATTGGCGGAGAGTATTTACCTCCGCGTGGCCGGTGCTTTCCGACTCCTTTGAATGGTACTGCCTTCCGTCCGTTGATTTCAACCGGGACGCTCCTTCCTGCAGCATTGATAACTGTCCTGACAGCCATATTTTTAAGAATAAAAGGTTATTTTTCTTCTGATCGCTCTTCCTTCCTCCAGTTCTCCGGTAACCTTCCAAGACTCATAGCAAGCTCAATTGTCTTCATTGCCCTGGCGACGACCGGGGCATCGATCATTTTGGATCCCAGCGCTACGACTCCTATCCCATTTTTCCTCGCATCCTCAAAAGCAGAAACGATCTTTTTTGATTTCTCGATTTCGTTTGCATCAGGCGCAAAACCTTCGTTTATAACGGGAACCTGCCTCGGATGAACGCATCCCATTCCTTCAAACCCTAAAGCCTTGGATTTTAAAACATTCAGTCTGAGGGCTTCCATATCACCAACATCAGAGAAAACTGAATCAATGGGCTGTATACCGGCAGCTTTTGCAGCCACAATAATCCTAGTCCTTGCATAAAATGATTCATTTCCTTCAGCAGTTCTGGGAACGCCAAGATCAGAAGTATAATCTTCCAGCCCGATTGCCATTGCAACAACATTCTTTGAAGCCCTTGCTATGTCATATGAGTTCTCCACACCAAGGGTGCTTTCAATTATTGGCATTATGTAAACAGGAACGGTGATTTTATGCTTTGAAGAGATCCTGAATATTTCCGACTCCACATTAATTACCTGCTCCTTATTTTCGCATTTTGGCAGAAGAATGAGGTTTACATTATGAGGAACCACATAGTGAAGATCTTTTAATCCGGCATCGCCCTGGTTGATCCTGACCATACGTTCAGCTCCATGGAATCCGACCTGCCTGAGGGCATTTCTTACAAGGAAGCGGGCCTCATCCTTTTTTTCAGGAGCAACAGAATCCTCAAGATCAAGTATAATGCCATCAGCTGAATGAAGACCTGCATTGATCATCATGCCCGGATTATTTCCGGGGATATATAACCGCGAGAACCTCCTTCTTCCTGCGGTGGTCGAATACCTGTTTTCCTTAAGCATGTCGGGCAGATATTCGAGATCAGAGTTCATCAGTCTCATTATTGCAGCTTCCATCCGGGCTGCAATCACAAAAGGCAAAGCTCCCGAATCAGTGACTGTTAAAGCAGCATCTTTGATCTTATAGAACTTTAATATCGTTTTAACAAGATCTTTGATTGAGTCTCCGTAGAGAGTTTTGACCTTCGATGACAGATCAATTTTTATTCCTCCCTTTTCTGTTAGCTCCAGTTTAATTTCACAATCGGATCTTACCTTTGGACCGGCATTTCCAGTAGTTGCAATCTTGCTGCTCATGGTGGTCAAAACTTATTTGTTTTATTTTCGCAAATCTCAATAAGCACACCAGAGGTTGATTTTGGATGAAGGAATGCAATTTCAAGTCCTTCGGCTCCTTTCTTCGGTTTGGCGTCAATCAGCCTCACACCGTTATCTTCCGCGTGCTTAAGCTGCTTTTCAATATCATTGACCGCAAAGGCTATATGGTGTAAGCCTTCACCCCTGCCTGCAATAAATTTTCCTATAGCGCTATCCGGGTCAGTCGATTCAAGCAATTCAATCTTGGTATCACCGACTTTGAAGAATGCAGTTTTTACTTTCTGGTCCCTGACCTCTTCAATATTATAACATTTCAGGCCTAATACTTTCTCATAAAATTCAATTGCGCTCGCAAGGTTGTTCACAGCTATTCCAATATGCTCAATATGTGATGGTTTCATTGTATTTTAATAATGAAATGAATTTACAGCAAATTTAGCTGATTATGACGACTCTATGACGATAAATATCATGTTTTAATGATAATTGAATACATGAAAAGAAGAGGGTCGTTAAAAGGGAAACTCAGATGGAACGGGTTTATCGGACTGGACATTTACCGGTTTTTTTGCTGCCAGATGCACCGGGTTTCCATCTACATAAATAGCCTTATAAGGAACAACAGGACAAGCAAATTCACAATGGCCGCAACCAATGCATATTTCAGCATTGGTTTCCGGGATAAGAAGGTTTCCTTCGTAGGGAATCATATAAACAGCTTTGGTGGGGCAAGCTTCAGAGCAAGCGCCACAGGCTGTTTTTTCAGTTTTTACAATACAATTGTCCTTTATAAAATTTGCCTTCCCTAGCTGCGTAAGCTTTTTTGCTTCCAGCGCCAGCGGACGAAGTGCATATGTCGGGCAGACATCTGTGCATTTAGTACAATTATATGCACAGAAACCTTTATGGTAATTCATAACAGGCTGCATCATTCCTGCAACGCCATAATCAAGCCATGCAGGCTGTAAAACTTTGTTAGGGCATATTGTAATGCAAAGTGAACATGCAGTGCACTCCTTGTTAAAATCCGAAACAGATCCGGCACCGGGAGGACAAACCGGGGATGTTTTATTTTCCTTAACCGTCGATTCTTTCTTAGGTATCGGAGTTTTTTTATCCTGCCCCCGCAACAATTGCGGTAACCCTAACATAAGCAATAATGTTCCGGCAATGAATTTCCTTTTATCCGTATCGACGTCATGGGGTGTCTCGCTTTTCTTTTTAAGCTTAACAAAGCCGAATGAGATGGCCTTTTCGGTACAGTTATTTATACAGTTGAAACAACCAACGCACCTGCTGACATCGACATGAGGCTGAAGAAAATCGATGCAGGAGGATTTGCAGCCAAGAGAGCATCGCCCACACCTGGTACATTTGCTTTCATTGATGTTTATTCTCAGAACAGAGATCTTTGAAACCATTCCCAGCAGAGTCCCGACCGGGCATATCATATTGCAATATAGTCGCCCTTTTGCCAGAGACATCGACCCGATCAGAAGAAAGAAGGCAGCAGGAACGCTATACGCAAGCAGCTTAAAACCTTTGATTGTGATATGATCGAGGGTGTAGATATCGAATTTATGGAGAATCCCTGCAATGAAATTATTAATGACTATCACAGCCGGTTTCCCGAAATAGGTCATAAACCTCCCGAATATGCTGTAAGGATCGAGGAGCGTTATGAGATAAAGTCCCCAGATCATTGTAACAATGAGTGTTGCCGCAAGAAGAGCATACCTGATAATGGTATGAGGCTTCTTAAATCCGTATCTTCTGAACTTTCTCCTTATCCTGCCGCCAATTCTGCTGAAAAGATCCTGTCCGATCCCAAGCGGGCATAAAAAGGAGCAGTATGTCCGCCCCGAAAGAAGTGTAAGTAAAATGACAGCAATAAAACCTATCGACACCATCGATCTCAGATCGAAGTACTTTAATGCCGATGGTACGAACTGAAGGTAAAGAAGAATATTGAGATACTTTACAGGGATAATGCTTTTGAAATCAGCAAAAACAATAAAAAATCCTATAAAAACAACAGAAGCAAACAGAATACGGAATTTCCTCAGTAAAGGTGACCTCATCAAAAATTACATTTTAATTCGTTTGATGTTCAAAGTATCAAGCTTCATATTTCCCAGGCCCATCTTATGCGCAATCGCTATATATTCTATTCTTTCGGTTTCGACTCCAAGCATTTTTGCTGCAGCAGCATCCGCTGCGACCCAGTCGGCAGCAATAATCTGAGATTTCATCTGAACCACATCCTCCTTTGAGACTCCTTGCGGACCATGCTTAACCATTACATTATAGCAATCAACAACGTTCAGCACAGGTTTCTTTTCAAATAATGCATAATCTGCAATGCACTGGTTCAAATCATTTGAATGCCAGTATTGCCTGTCCCAGACAACTCCCATCATATTTTTAAGTGAACATGTCATCCTTGTGGAATCATGATCCTTGAGGACAGGTACATTGATGAATACATCCGTTTCGAGAAGAAGTTCATGTACTTTTGCGCTTTTCAGCTTTACTCCTCCCGGTATCTCAACTTCATGATAATAGCTTTCCGAGTTGCCCGGAACAACTTTTGCCCCAGCGCTTTTTGCAGCTTTCTCAATACCTGAAGTTTTGTAGCAGTTCACCCAATTATCGCAGGTATGGTCGAAAACATAAACTTCTTTTGCGCCTGCCTTAAAGCAATGTTCAATTATTCTCCTGACAAGCAGTGGATTGGTATTGGCAGCAAGCTCGGGAATTACATCCCACCCGATATTGGGCTTAATCAGGACTTTCTGGCCTTTATGAACGAAAGTTCCCATTCCTCCAAGCTCCTGTATCCCAAGATCAAACATTGCGTCGGGTTCGCCACCCATCAGCGCTACCATGTCATATTTTGACAGAGCATGCTCTGTGTTCCAGAGTTTATCATAACCACCAAGGCTGAGCGCTGCTCCAGCAGCAAGTCCGGCTCCAGCCGAAGTTTTAAGAAAGTCTCTTCTTTTCATATTTTCAGTTTCCCCGTAGGTAGTCAATTATGAGATACGTGTCGAAAATACAATTTTTTTTTATTATTCTGTTATGAATTGTATGTAGTATATTAGCGACCAGTATTGATTTAACTATTTTTAATATTGTAAGGCAATCAGGCGTTCAGAGTGTGATGTTGTACCAAATGCTTTAATGAGATGAAAATCCTTTACTACGACTGTTTTTCAGGGATAAGCGGCGATATGAACCTTGGTGCAATGATTGATCTTGGAGTTGATAAAACATTCCTTACCAGTGAACTTAACAAACTGAATCTGAAGGGATGGGAGCTTCATGCTGAAAAGGATCAGCGTCACGGGATTGGCGGAACAAAAGTTACTGTAAAGCAGACGCACCATAAACATGCACACAGGCATCTTTCCGACATAGAAAAAATTATCAGGGAATCATCATTAGATCAGAAGACAAAAGATCTTAGCATGAAAATATTCATGAAAGTGGCGCTTGCAGAGGCCTCTATCCATGAAATACCGGTTGATGAGGTTCATTTTCATGAAGTTGGTGCAATCGATTCTATAATCGACATTGTCGGAGCCGCAATATGTTTTAATTCTTTGAATCCGGATGCTGTATATGTCACTCCTGTTGAGCTTGGAAGCGGTTTCGTTAAATGCGATCATGGCACTCTGCCTGTACCAGCACCGGCAACAGCCGAGATAATTAAAGGTATTCCATCGAAAACGGGTGGGGTCAATTTTGAAGCAACAACCCCGACTGGGGCAGCAATTATTGCAGCACTTGGAACACATTTCAACACCGGCACTCCGATAAGGATTGATAAGACAGGTTATGGTGTTGGACATAAGGAGAATCCAGCTGTTCCCAACCTTCTGCGAGTATTTACTGGTGAGGCTGAAGAACAAGCCTCCGGCCATGATGCTCTTCTTCTGGAATGCAATATTGATGACATGAACCCTGAATTTTTTGAGTATATCTCTGAGAAACTTTTCGTGGCCGGAGCATCAGATGTATACATATCCGGCATAATCATGAAAAAAGGGAGGCCTGGAAATATCCTGAATGTTATCTGCGAACCAGGACTCGGAGGAATTGTGAAGGAGATAATATTTACGGAATCAACCTCGGTGGGAATCAGGTCATTCCCCTTTAGAAAGGATACCCTTTCGAGAAAGTTTGAGGTTATAAAGACCCCTTATGGAAATGTTACGGTTAAACATTCATTTTATAATGAAAAAGAGGTCTCCTGCAAACCCGAATTTGAGGAGTGCAGAAAGATTGCCATAGAGAAAGGCATCCCCATAAAAGATATTTACAACAATATCATGGCTTTGATTGTTATAGGAGATTATGACAAAAGACTTAAATGACAGAAGACAAATCGATTAAGCTTAATTCAATTCTGAAAGACCTCAAATCATTTGTTATTGCATTCTCAGGAGGTGTCGACAGTTCGTTTCTGGCATACAGGGCAAGTTCACTCAGTAGCCTGCAGATGGTTGCAGTTACATTAAGTACTCCATATGTACCATCACGTGAGATAAATGAGGCTATTGAATTCACAAAAGTTCATGGTATAAAACATAAAATCTTAGATCTGCCTCTCCCGGAAATTATTAAGCACAATCCGGTTGAAAGATGCTACCTCTGTAAAAAGATTCTCTTCAGTAAAATATCTGAATATGCTTCAGAAAATGGGTACAGGTATATTATTGACGGTACTAATGCAGATGATACCGGAACGCTCCGTCCGGGACTGAAAGCGCTGAAGGAGCTGTCCGTAAGGAGCCCTCTTGCTGAGGCCGGCATTACGAAAAAGGAGATCAGGGAATTCCTTCTGAAAGAGGGTCTGGTTATCTGGGATAAGCCAGCAATGGCTTGCCTTCTTACCAGGATTCCCTATGACACGGATATAAGTGAAGGAATGCTCAGAATGATTGAAAATGCAGAGGATTATCTGTTTGAAAAGGGTTACCCTGGGACCAGGGTCAGGGTACATAATGATATTGCCAGAATTGAGTGCATGCCGGGATACCTTGAAAAGATTATCCATGATCCTGAAAGGGAACTTATTGTCAGCGACCTGAAAAATTTAGGATTCAGATTTATATCTTTGGATCTTGAAGGTTACAGGTCCGGAAGCATGGATCAGGGAAGGAAGAATAAATGACTGGAAAAGAAATTGAAAAACTGCTGAATGAGATCAGGAACGGTACCAAAAGCGTTGATGAAGCGCTTGAGGTGCTGAAAGATTTTCCTTATACCGATCTTGGTTATGCCAGGATCGATCATCATCGGGAGATAAGGACCGGTTATCCTGAGATTATATATTGCGCCGGGAAGACCATTGAGCAGGTAACTGGAATATTCGGGGTGATGGCCGGGAAGGAAAATAACGTAATGGGTACGCGGGCATCCTCTGAAATGTACGAGGCAGTTAAGAAAATAGCGCCTGAGACTATTTATTTTGCTGAAGCCAGGATAATCTCATTGTGTAAAAAAACTCCGGAAATACCCGATTCAAGCATTGCCATTATAACTGCAGGCACGTCAGATATCCCTGTTGCTGAAGAGGCAGCTGTCACTGCTGAACTGCTTGGCAATAAGGTGGTGAGGATCTATGATGCTGGTGTTGCCGGAATCCACAGGCTGGTTGACAAGCTTCCTGAAATAAGGAAATGCAGGGTTATAGTTGTCATTGCCGGAATGGAGGGCGCACTGGCCAGCGTTGTCGGGGGACTGGTTGACAAACCGGTAATAGCTGTTCCTACCAGTGTAGGATATGGCGCTAATTTCGGAGGCATATCTGCCCTGCTTGCAATGCTCACCAGCTGCTCTTCAGGAGTAACTGTGGTAAATATCGACAACGGTTTTGGCGCCGGATTCTCAGCCAGCATGATCAACAAGATGAAGTGACTAAATTGAGATGGACCGTAAAATAGTTCTATCGACTGCGTACCTGCCCCCTATTGAATACTTTGCGCGGATAAAAGAAGCAGATGAAATTTTAATTGAAAGGGAGGAGAACTACCATAAGCAGTCGTACAGGAACCGCTGTTATATTCTTTCAACTGACAAACCGCAGCATCTTACGGTACCGGTTTACCAGGGGAGTTTTCATAAGACACACATCAGGGATATCCGCATCGATTATTCAAAAAGATGGCAGCAGATCCATCTTGGAGCTCTGAAATCGGGATACAGTTCTTCTCCCTATTTTATTTACTTTTTCGAAGTTTTTGAAAAGATAATCAAGTCACACCATGAATTTCTTCTCGATCTGAACATGAAACTGCTCGATGCAATCATGAAAATGCTTAAGCTCGAGAGAAGAATCTCATTTACCTCAGGCTTTGTACCGGTTGAAAGCGAGGTTCATGATCTCAGGTATTCGATCAGCCCAAAGAAAAAATCGCCGTATTCCCCAAAAAAATATATCCAGGTTTTCAGTTCTGAGGAAGGATTTGTACCGGGATTAAGCATAGCCGACCTGCTCTTCAATACAGGTCCGGAAGCACTGGATTATCTCTGATAAATAAAAAAGGACTGCCTGAACCGGCAGCCCTTTTTCGGAAGTTGTTCACACAAAAGTAAAAATCAGATATTTCTGCTAGTAACCAAATTTATACCCGAATGTAACGGCAAATGTGTTCCGGGTTAAGTCCAGGCTTGATACTGGTGATCCTGTACTGGTGGAAGTATATAGTACGTAATCATCTTTATTTTTCATTGTCGAAAAGCCAAAATCAGCAAAAATGTTCTTCTCCCTGAATCCAAATCCGAAGGAGAGAGAATTGAAATCCTGGTTTATATTTTCGCCTCCGGCTTTCCAGGCTTTGCCGTAATAACCGTATCCTCCGCGAAGATAAATATTACTCAGCCTTACTTCTGCGCCAAGGCGGATGTTACTTGTAGTGCCCAGATCACTCCTGATTGCCAGGTTTTTGACAGTATAATCATAACCATCCCCGGTTTCAAAGAATCTTGCAGCGCCGTAATCAACAAACTCATAATCAATGCTGAGAAGAGCGATCTTTTTAACCTGCAACGCAGCGCCAGTCAGAACCCTGAATGGAGTGGTAACCCCATATGAAAATCTGAGAGCGTCATTTGATGCTGAATAATGGCCCCCGTCGCTGAAATGCGAGGTGATATTATCATATAAATATCTATTCATATGGTAAATAGTGGGTGAATGAAATGCGAAACCGATCCTGAGGATTTCAATCGGTTTGTAGATTGCACCAAGTTTCAGGTTAAAACCTGTACCATTATCTTTAAAATATAATGTATAATCAAAATCCGTAAACATTGAAGGGAGGGCTGCAACCGTTGATTCGCTATGTTCATATTTACTTTCATACGAGAGCGTGTTTATTCCAAGAGTGGCTCCAAAGAAAAGCTTATTTGAGTAGTTCCCTCCGATTGAAATTGCGTGTTCGGCCATATAGCCGGTATTGGTTATGACACGCTTCATATTTTGACCGTATACTGAAGGAGGGTTATCGCCATAATTTGAATAAACGGTACCGTATGTATTATTCGATCCAGAAATGGAATCAATCACATAGGTCCTCCATCCAAGGGATGCATCGTATGCATCAACTTCCTGTGTGGGGAGGTCATACGAATAATGACCATTTGATTTATCAACCCAGTAATCGGCAAGTGAACTGCTGCTGCTGATTCCATTTATCACGATGCTCTGGTCAAGATTGCTTGTTCTGTCGAATGAGTATCCAATATTAAGAGAAATGAGTCCGCTTTCTGATTCATTCTTTATAAGGTTTGCCACTAATCCTCCCTGGCCAAGGTTGAAATTATAGAAATAATCTTCACCATTACTGTTGTTGAATAAGGAGGCTGATTTGAAATGTCCCAGCTGCGGTGTTATTGTTATTTCGGATGATCTGAAGACACCAATTCCTGCCGGATTCTGGCTTAAAGTTGAGATATCGCCACCGAGGGCTGTGAAAGCGCCGCCCATTGACATAAATCTTGCAGTACCGCTGTAAAACAGCCTTGAATACCTCAATGCATCATCGGTACTTTGTGCAAAACTTATTGATCCAATGGAAAGTACCAGGAGAATTATCAAGCTTAATCTTTTCATTTTTTCAAGTTTTAGTTAAAAGCATCCCACACTCTATTGGCAGAATGAACAATTATTTCAGTATTAAATCAAAATTTTCTACCTGCTTCTCCCGGATGAACCGCCGGATGATGAGCCGGATGATGAGCCAGATGATCCTGAAGAAGAGGACCTTGATTCTGAAGAGCCACTAGATCCGGATGAATAACTACTGCGGGATTCAGATCCACTGCTAAAGGATCCTGAAGAATATCCGGAGCCACTTTCAACAGATCTCCTGGAAGGCATTGAATAAGATCCCTGGTTATATGATGAAGAAGATCTACTTTGTCCTGAAGGAGCTGAATAACTGCTCCTGGGAGGATTGCTCCGATACGATTGGGTGTTTGAATATGACCGGCCGGAATTACTTTCAGTATTGACCCTGCTGTTATTATATGAAGGTCTAGTGCTCATTCTCGGATTGCTGTAGCTTGGAGTGTAGGTCCTGTTGGTTCTGTTGTATTCAGGTCTTGAGGTCACCGAACTTCTTGATGTGGGGACAGATGACCTTACATTACTGGTAACTGTCCTGCTGCCTGACTGTGAGATCCCAACGCCAGGTGATCTCCGCGAACCAGATACAGATGACATACCGCCAGCAGATCTTTGTGTGGCTGTATTTGTTCCTGAACCACCGGACCAGTAGCCTGATCTTCTGGAGGAACCGTTAGCCGGACTCATGGTTTTGTTCCATGATGATGAATAGTTGCTTTGAATTTCTCTCCTGCCGTAAGCGATAGGATTCATATCAGAATTGCCGCTGTAATTAGAATAATAGGGCGAATATCCTCCGCCATAATATCCTCCATAATAGCCTCCGAACATATTGCCATAATATCCACCATACATGTTTCCATACCCACCGTACATGTTTCCATACCCACCGTACATGTTTCCATACCCACCGTACATGTCTCCATAATAGCCGTAATCAGAATAGAAAGGGTCGTAATATGGTGATCCGAAACCCATGTACATTGAAGGGTAGCCCCAGCTGGAATAGAACGGGTCTCTCCAGTAAGGATAGAAATAGTTTCCGTAGAAGCTTCTCAGCCTTCCGGAGTAGGAATCGAAATTATAATTATAGATATTCTGGTTTGATAAAGCATTGTTGTTTGCCGCAGCATCAGAATATTCATCAGATACGAGGGTATCGGAAGCATAAATGTTATCGTAATAGTCCTTTGCCTGCAAATTACTCTCTGGAGTCTGGTTAACCGCAGATCTCTTCACCCTGGTCACCGGCTGGTCTGAATGACTGTAGTAAAGATCGTCATACTCAAGACCCGTATAAATGCTTGAAGTACAAGATCCTAATGTCAGGATTGCAAGGATAGATATGTAATTAATTGCTTTCATGATTGATTCCCTCTCTCGTTTTCTTTATTAAGTGCAAATATTATACCAAAATGGTCAGGCGAAGAATTTACTTTTTAACGGTTTTCAAATTTAACAATAATTAATGAAAAAGGACATGCAGCGCGTGTCCTTCATTTATTATAACAGTATTACCTCCTGTTCTTACTTCTGAAGGAGGATCCTTTTGATGATTTTGAACTTAAGGAAGACGATCTCGAAGCAGATGATCCGGATCTTCCTGAAGAAGAACTTCTGACATGTGGTGTCGACCCGGAGGGTGATGAACTTCTTGAAGGTGCACTGTATGTTCTTTCAATCCGGCATCATCATTCCTGAAGTTGGGATTATCAGCTATCTGCGCTTTCAATGGGTAACCCGCAAGCAGCATTTCTGATAAAATTCCGATGTAATATTTTGATTTCATGATGAACCTCCTGTTTTTTTCAATGATAACTAAAGTTTTTATCTATTTTTACGCCATCTATTTTTATAAAATTAATAAAACAAATACTATACCAAAAATATGGCGAAGTTTTTAACAAACAAGGAAGAGAATTATGCTCAATGGTACAACGACCTGGTAATCAAGGCCGATCTTGCTGAAAACTCTGCAGTCAGAGGATGCATGGTTATCAAGCCATATGGCTATGCGATCTGGGAAAAGATACAGGCTGAGCTGGACCGGATGTTCAAGGCTACAGGACACGTAAATGCCTATTTCCCGCTTTTCATACCGAAATCATTTTTCAGCAAGGAGGCAAAGCATGTTGAAGGATTTGCAAAAGAATGCGCGATTGTGACTCATTACCGGCTGAAGAAGGATGAATCAGGCAAAGGCCTTATTGTCGATCCTGCCTCAAAACTTGAAGAAGAGCTGATAGTGCGACCTACTTCCGAAACTATAATCTGGAATTCATATAAAAACTGGATACAATCTTACAGGGATCTTCCGATCCTGATCAATCAATGGGCAAATGTTGTTAGATGGGAAATGAGGACCCGGCTTTTCCTCAGAACGGCTGAATTTCTCTGGCAGGAGGGACATACTGCACATGCAACGAGTGAAGAGGCTGTAGAAGAGACTGAGAGAATGCTGGGTGTTTATTCCGATTTTGCTGAAAATTTCATGGCGCTTCCTGTAATCAAAGGATATAAATCAGAGAATGAACGCTTTGCAGGAGCAATTGACACTTATACCATTGAAGCCATTATGCAGGATGGCAAAGCCCTGCAGGCAGGAACAAGTCATTTCCTTGGTCAGAATTTTGCAAAAGCCTTTGACGTTCAGTTTACCGATAAAACCGGCAAGCTGGATTATGTATGGGCTACGTCATGGGGATTGTCAACCAGGATGATCGGAGCTCTTATCATGGCTCATTCCGATAACAACGGACTTGTGCTTCCCCCACGCCTTGCCCCTATCCAGGTGGTGATTGTACCTATCTATAAGAATCCTGAACAGCTGGAAACAATATCTGTTGCAGCTAGGAATATTAAGAGCACTCTTGAGGCCCAGGGAATATCTGTAAAATATGACGACCGCGATACTAACAAACCAGGCTGGAAATTTGCTAATTATGAACTCAAGGGAGTACCTGTCCGGATTGCGATCGGACCACGGGATATTGAAAACAGCACAGTCGAGATTGCCAGAAGGGATACTCTTACAAAAGAGACAATTCCGATAAATGGAATAGAAGCTCACATCGGACGTCTGCTCGATGATATCCAGAAAAACATCTATCTTAAAGCTTCAGAATTCAGGAAGGCTAATACTTTTAGTGTTGATAAATGGGATGATTTTATTAATATACTTGATAACCAGGGCGGATTCATAATGGCTCACTGGGATGGTACAGCTGAAACTGAAGAGAAGATCAAGGAAGAGACAAAGGCTACAATAAGGTGCATCCCATTTGACGCTCCCGAAGAGGAAGGCAAATGCATATATTCAGGAAAACCTTCAAAAAGAAGGGTGCTCTTTGCAAGATCATATTAATCGCTGCACGGGCAATTTGCAGGTAATTAATATTAAATTATTAAATTAGTTGCTTCAATTTCATTTTAATCAAGTTTGCCATGTCGGAACTGGATGATAAAAAACTATCAATAATCGGAACCCTCAAGGAGAAATCCGTTCTTAAGCAGAAGGTATATGATAATACCCTGGAATCATTCTGCACAGTAAAGGATATTCTCAAGAATCTGGCTAAGGATGTAAACGTTAACCTTATTGGTGTCGATACCCGGATCAGGCTTGAATACACTGACCGAAGTAACTTTGATGCTCAGATAAGGGTAGCCGGCGATATCCTGCTATTCAGCATGCATTCCAATATTTTCCAGTTCGACAGGGAACATCCTGCATGGAAGACTTCTTATATCCAGAAAAATAAGTACAACGCATATTCCGGGATAATCAATATTTACAACTTTCTTGCTGATTCTTTCAAGTACTCAAGGCAGGATGACCTGGGATACCTCATTGCGAGGATTTTCATTAACCATGAAAACCAGTATTTTGTGGAAGGGAAGAGGCAGATGGGAATGCTTTTCACCAATTACGGGAGTGAAGCGATAAGCCGGCCGGCTCTTCAGATTATCATTGAGACAGCCATTCAATATTCCCTTGAGTTTGATCTTCTTGTTCCACCCTATGATACTGTAAAAATTGCAACTGTAGGCCAGGCTGAAGCCAAGATCCAGCATTCAAGAGTAATAACCGGCAAACGGCTTGGATTCCAGTTCAATTCTGATGACGTTCTTATGAACAATTCTCGTGGGACCTGATGCGTACAAAGGATATAAAATACAGAAAAACGGTTGGGCCTTTGATTCTACTGGCCCTTCTGTTTTTTAATGACCCTCTGTACCCGCAAAATATCATTAATATTCAACCCGGACACTGTTACTTATCACCTGCTGAGATCAGCAACTCTTATATTTTAACCAGTTCTGTCAGGAACTCCCGGATAAAACTGATCCCGCCTAACAGTAACATCTACAACCCTAATTCCAGTTTCTATGATTCTCTTAAAGTAAGGGCGTCCAGGCACTTGGTAACAAGAAAATTATATGATTTTGTCGTTGTTTCAGGTCAGTCCGCTCCTGCTGCCAAAGCCTCTGAATCAAGTGACATAAACTATATCAGGTATTCCGGTAAAAGGATTGGAAAGATTGTAATACAGAGGCTTAACGTTTTCGGAAGCGATATTAATGATACCGCAAGTTCAAACCCGAATAAGCTCGAAAACCTGCTTAATAAAACCCACCTCAACACAAACGAGTTCATCGTAAGGAAAAACCTTCTTTTCTCTGAAGGCGATACCTTGTCTCCTCTTATTCTCAGTGATAATGAGAGGATCCTCAGGCAATTGCCATACATTGATGATTCAAGGATCCTTGTCATACCTGTGTCAGACAGCGAGGTGAACATTATTGTCCTGATAAAGGATATTTATTCCTTTGGTATTAATGCTGATCTGAATGGCATAAATAAAGGGTCGGTTTCACTTTTTGATAAAAACATTCTCGGTCTTGGCCATGAATTAAGGTTTGATGTTCCGTTTAACCCTGATCTTCCGGATTCCCCGGGTTTCGGATTAAGTTATTCGGTAAATAATATAAGTAAATCATTCATAAACCTGAAGCTTAACTATTTTTACGGGCTGGGAGAGAAAACTTACGGATTCAGCATTGAAAGGGAATTAATCAGCTCTACCACAAAATATGCAGGAGGAATTTCAGTGCGGGAAATGTTCACCACTGTTGACTTTGATACCATGCCCGAACCGGCTCCCCTTAAGTACAACCTGCAGGATTACTGGCTGGAACGCTCCTTTCTTCTCAGCAAAGAATCAGTTTCAAGGATTATAATAGGGGCCAGATATACCAATAATAATGTATTCAACCATCCTCTTATTCTTCCTGAAACATATCATTACATTCAGCAATACAGGATATTCCTTGGTTCTGTCTCTCTTTCGGTTCAGAAATACTATAAAACAAGCCTGCTCTATGCCTATGGAAGAACAGAGGACATTCCTTATGGCGGACTGTTGACGATCACCGCCGGCAAGGAGATAAATGAGTTTAAAAGAAGAGATTATCTGGGATTTAACCTTTCTTTCGGGAAATCATTTGGCACCATCGGGTATTTCTATTCTTCTGGTGGTCTAGCATCATTCTTCAACGGATCAAGGACAGAGGAGGGTCTTTTAATGATCAGGACTTCATATTTCTCCAATCTTGTATACATTGGGAACTATAAGGTTAGGAACTTCATCAAAGCTGATTATACCCGAGGTTTTGACAGGTACCTCGACGAACACCTTGCCTTTAACCGCGATGGCGGATTCTCAGGATTCAGGAATGATTCAGTCGGCGGGGCGCAGAGGTTATCAGTAAACCTTGAATCTGTGCTTTTCAGTCCACGCAATTATTACGGGTTCAGGTTTGCTTTTTTTGCTTTCGCCGATGCAGGATGCCTGTTTGGGACCAACCAGATTCTAAAAAATGGAGTATTCCTTTCATCTGTCGGCCTGGGAATAAGGATCCGAAATGATAACCTTTTGCTCAATACCTTACAGATCCGGCTGGTCTTTTATCCGAATCTGCCACTATATTCAAACGTCACCTACCTGTCGCTGTCAGGAGAACAACTGCTTAAACCAGATAACTTTGACCCGGGTCCACCATCCACCTTACTATACAGATAACTTTCAACCAGTCATGCCATGCTGAATGAATTCCTGAATTATATAGAAGAAAACCACCTTGTTAATAAAGGCGATAAGGTCCTTATGGCCGTAAGCGGAGGAATCGATTCAATGGTTATGGCTGATCTCTTTACAATGAGCGGCATTAAAACAGGAGTTGCACATTGTAACTTTTGCCTGAGGGGACGTGAATCCGACAGGGATGAAAAACTGGTAAAAAAGATGGCCGACATTCATCATATCCCATTTTATTCAATAAGGTTTGATACAAAGGGATATGCAGAAAAAAAAGGAATATCAATTCAGATGTCTGCCAGGGAATTGCGATACAACTGGTTTGAAGAAATCCGGAAAAAGAACAGCTATGACACTATTGCGGTAGCTCACAACCTGAATGATAATATTGAAACACTGATTATCAACCTCACCAGGGGAACAGGAATTGCAGGACTTACCGGGATGAAAAATTCCGCTAACCATATCATCAGGCCATTGCTGTTTGCTTCAAGGGAAAGAATTAAGGAATATTGTATTAAGCACAAGGTAAATTTCAGGGAAGATAAGTCTAATGCAGAAACAAAATATACCAGGAATAAGATCAGGCATCTTGTAATTCCGGTTCTTAAAGATATCAACCCATCAATAGAAGATACATTGAATGAGACGGCCGAAAGACTGGGAGCAACAAATGATATTGTTAATTATTTCACAGATAAGCTAAGGGATAGTTTAACGAAAAAGAAAGATGGCAACCTGATCATAAGTATCAGCAAGCTTAAGCCCTACCTTGGTAACAGTACGTTACTATATGAGCTCTTCAAACCATTCGGGATTACCGGAAGCATGGTGCCTGACCTTTATAAAATTACCGGGGGAGAAACTGGTGGTCAGCTTTTTACCGGCACTCATAGGCTCCTCAAAAACAGGAATGATATTATCATTTCAGTTCTGACTGAAATAAAAAATGAATATTATAAAGCGAATTCTATTGCCGGGTTAAAGAAAATACCCGGTTTTGTATCTGTCAGCAAACTTATTCCTGCTCCCGGCTTTTTAATCCCTTCCGATCGTAAAACGGCCTGCCTGGATTTTGACAAGCTCTCATTTCCGATAATAGTCAGAAAATGGCTCCCGGGCGATTTCTTTTATCCGCTTGGTATGAAAAAGAAGAGAAAGCTGAGTGATTATTTTATCGACCGGAAGTTTTCAAGGATCGATAAAGAGAAGGCTCTTATCCTGGAATCAGGCGGCAAAATTGTCTGGATCGTTGGCGAAAGAATTGATGACAGGTTCAGGGTAACTGATGCTTCCAGGAAAATACTGATTATAAAAGTGAAACAGAAAGAAGCCGGTAACCGGTGACCGGCCAGCCTTCGCCGAGGCTTCAGCTGCCAAAGCAACCGGTAACCGGAAGAATTACTTCCTGATTCCAAAAATACCCCTGTCCACCAGCATCAGGTCAGCAAGCGCAATTGCCGCAGCAGCCTCAACAATTACCGGCATCCTTAAGGCAATGCAAGTATCATGACGACCGGAGACTTTGAGGCTCTCCATCTTCCTGGTCTCAAAATTGAAAGTCGTCTGTCCGACTCCCGTTGATGAAGTTGGCTTGACTGCCACCCTGAATAATATTTCGTTTCCATTGGATATGCCTCCATTAATTCCCCCGGCATTGTTTGTTGCCGTTTTCCCATGCTCGTCAATGATGGGATCATTGTGTGCTGACCCTTTCATTGCTGCTGATGCAAATCCTGCGCCGAATTCAACTCCTTTAATGGCAGGGATTGAAAAAATCAGGTGACTGATTACTGATTCGATAGAATTGAAAAATGGTTCGCCGATAGCCATTGGAGGATTTGTAATCCGGCATTCAATTATTCCGCCAATTGAATCATTTACTGCAACCGCATCATTTATAGCCTTCTGAATATCTGCTGACCCTCCCGCTGAAGTCAGATTTGCCGTGACTGTCGAGTTACTGCATATCTTCTTTGCAATGACTCCAGCCGCAACAAGTCCCCAGGTTATTCGTCCTGAAAAATGCCCGCTGCCATTCAGATCGGAGAACCCTGAGTATTTGGTCTGAGCCGTAAAATCTGCATGTCCAGGTCTGGGAATATTTTTAAATTCACTATAGTCGGACGAAATTTTGTCCTTATTGCGGGTTTGAATTGCAATCGGGGAGCCTGTTGTGAATCCATTATGGACTCCGCTCAGAATTTCAGGAAGGTCAGGCTCATGACGTTTTGTGGTACCTGCTGCCCCGCTCTGCCTCCTTGCCAGATCGTGCATAAAATCTCCCTCACTGATTGCAATGCCGGGAGGGCAGCCATCAATTATCAGGCCTATTGCCGGGCCATGTGATTCTCCAAAAATGGAGATCCTGAATAATACACCGAAAGAATTCATATACTGCCTTTTATTCTTTTTTAAACTTCTTGTAAAAACCTATCAGCTCTCCTGCTGGTACCTTTCTGATTTCAGGGGTTCCAATTCCTTCAATGAATACAAAATGAATATTATCTCCGGATTTTTTCTTGTCATGAAGAATAAGTTCCCCTATTGTATCAGAAGAAATATTATAAGAATTGAGCAGGTTATACTTCTTCATGAGATTGATAACCCTGTTGCATACCTTTCTGTCAATCAACCCTTTATTATAGGAGAAAAGAGTTGCCAGCTCCATCCCTGATGCGACTGCATAACCATGTTTGAAAGCTTCATGAAGCTCAATTGCATGTCCGAAGGTATGTCCGAAATTAAGAATGCGCCTCAGGCCTGACTCCTTTTCATCCTTTGCGACAACAGAGGCTTTGAATTTAACCGACCTTGCCACAAGTTCTGAAAGAAGCTTGCGATCTCTCAGAATTACTTTTGCATAGTTCTTTTCAAGGATCTCAATAATTGAAGCATCTCCAATAATACCCGTTTTGATCAGCTCCGCCATACCTGAAAGATATTCCTCATCAGAAAGCGTCCTGAGCATTGTGGTATCACAAATTACGAATTCCGGTTGTTTGAAATTACCAATCACATTTTTGATCCTGTCCAGATTGACCCCATTTTTACCGCCTGTGCTTGCGTCTACCTGCGACAGGAGAGTTGTTGAAACATACCCGCACCTTATGCCTCGAAGATAGACTGATGCAAGGAAGCCGGCAACATCACAAACAACGCCCCCTCCAACTGCCAGTATAAATCCTGAACGATCGATCCCCAGCTTAAGGAGTTTGGCTGCCAGCGTCTCAATGACCCTGAGTTTTTTACTCTCCTCTCCCGGCTCAATCTTAATAACCGGAAAATCAGGAAAACTCTTGCCATAAAGATTAAAAACGTTTTTATCGGTTATAATCACAACTCCGCTCTCCGGAAGCAGCCTGGTAACAGCTTCCCACCTTGCTCCCACCATTATAGCTGAAATCGAATCGGGTGTCTTTATAATAATTCTTTCCAAGTTATGGCAGATTAAATTTAAAATCTGAAAAAATCTCCTGGTATACTTATTAACTTATTTAGATTCCTCCGGCAAAACGGCTTTATATGCAAATATAAAAATCATTACCTTAACGTCGTTAAGTATATCCCTGAATATATGACTTTAAAAGAAAGATATGACGGTATTATAAGATATTTCACTGTAAATATGCCTGTTGCTGAGACAGAGCTTGTATATCAGGATCCTTTCGAGCTGGTAGTGGCTGTTATTTTATCGGCCCAGTGCACCGATAAAAGGGTGAATATGTTAACTCCTGCACTTATGGAACGGTTCCCGGATGCCGGAAGCATGGCAGAAGCAGAACCCTCAGAGATATTCGAATATATTAAATCGTGTTCATATCCAAACAACAAGGCAAAGCATCTCTCAGGAATGGCTAAAATGCTTGTCGCGGAATTCGGAGGGGTGATACCTTCCGATCCTGAAATGCTGCAGAGGCTGCCGGGTGTTGGCAGGAAAACGGCAAATGTTGTGGCCTCGGTTGTTTTCCGGAAACCTGTTATGGCTGTCGATACCCATGTTTTCAGAGTGGCTGCAAGAATAGGGCTTTCCAGGAATGCAAAGAAACCTCTTGATACGGAGTTGCAGCTCACAAAAAATATACCTTCAGAACTGATGCACCAGGCACATCACTGGCTGATTCTTCATGGAAGATATGTATGCAAAGCTAAAAAACCTCTTTGTGACAGCTGCGGAATAACAGGATTATGTAAATTTTATAGTAAACAAAAAAATAAAAAGTAAATTTTCAGTCATATTGCCATATTTGCTTAACAGAAAAGAATATCCACTCCATTTTTTATTACTTTTAAAACGAATTTTCTAACACTGTTCTGATGGATAATAAGAAGAAATATAAGGATCTTGAGGAGCGTTGCAGAAACCTGGAGACTGAACTGAATAAATTGCGCCCGAAAGGCCAAGGTGCAGCCAGGTCATCCTCCGAAATGATTAACCGGGCTTTTCATGTAGCTTCCCATGCGATGGCTATTTCAAAGCTGGACTCCGGTGAGTTTGTTGATGTAAACGAAGCCTTTCTGAATATCCTTGGCTATTTAAAGCAGGAGGTTATTGGAAAGAATTCTGATGATTTAAAGCTTTTTACAGATATAAACGAAATCAACAAGTACATAAAGATTCTGCCAAAGCTGAAGTCTATCAGGGATTTTGTCACCACGCTGCGGACCAAAGATGGCATTGAAAAAAATGTCCTCTTTTCAGCTGAAATACTTCGGCTTGAGGATGATGATTACCTTTTAACTAACTATAATCCCATCTCTTCAAAGATTGGCGCAAAAATAAAAGAGAACAGGGGAGATATTCTGGATGAGATTTTCAATACCGTGAGCAGCTACCTGGCACTTTTCGATACCGACGAAGATGGCAGGTTTATAATCGTCGATATAAACAACAAAGTAGAATCTGTTGAATTCATAGATAAAAATGAAGTAATCGGCAAATACGTTGATGAGACTCCGCTTGCAAACCGCGTTAAGCTTGTGGAACTCCTCCATCATCTCAGGGTTACGCGGGAATCTCATAAACTTGCAGCTTCAACTCTTGGTGACGATTCAGAAGGCTACTATATGGGATTCATCATCAGATCCGGAAGTTACGTAATTACGTGGGAACCAGGCCGACAGCAAAAAACTGATGAAGATCTGACCAAACAGTCATTGCTTTTTGAAAAATTAGCCGATATGCTTCCCGAAATGATCTATGAAGTTGATCTTAAAGGGAAAATTCTATTTGTTAATTCTCACTGTATAAAGTACTTCGGGTTTACAAAGAAAGATTTAGCCAAAGGGGTGAACATTTCGGATATTTTTCCGGATGACTACAAGCAGATGATCAGCAACCTGGCTTCGCTGAAATCACCAGATGATAATTCAAGCAATGAATATTATGCAAGAAAAAAAGATGGATCACTTCTGCCAATTGTAACTCACTCCTTTGCCATTTTCCACAATGGCAAAATTATAGGTTATCGTGGTACCTTAGCTGATATAAGCAAACAGAAACAATATGAGGAACAGATAAAAAGAGAAAAAGCATTTCTGGAGCATCTTATTGATTCGACTCCTGAGGCTATTGCAATGACTGATATTTCGGGAACAATTACAATGGTTAACAGGGAGTTCACTAATCTTTTTGGATATTCATCCGAAGAATGCGCCAATAAAAACGTTGATGATCTTATAGTTCCTGAAGAACTAAGGAATGAGGCCAGGGAAATTGGAGCTCTTGCCTACAAGCACGAAAAGATCATTAAACATACAGTAAGAAAGGACAAAGCAGGAAACAGGATACAGGTCGCGCTTGTCTCTACAGGTATAATTATCAATAATGAGATCGTCTCATTTCTTGGAATATACAGGGATATAACAACTGAAAGAAAAAATCAGCTTCTACAGGAAATACTTTATAATATCTCTTCCGAAGCTCTTAAACAGATGGATATCAAGGAAATATATCCTACTATTGTTCATGAATTGAGTAAAATATGGGATACCAATAATTTCTTCATTGCACTTTACGACAAGACATCGGATACCCTGTCACTGCCCTTCTTTATCGATGAGAAAGATAACTTCGATGAGATACCAACCAAAAATACCATTACAGGCTATGTAATAAAGACAGATAAATCTGTTCTGCTCAGAGAGAATGACCTCAGGTTGCTGGAAGAGGCAGGTGAGATTGACCTTATAGGGACTGACTGTAAAGTATGGATGGGAGTTCCCCTTAAAGTTGAAAACAATATTATTGGGGTGATGTGTCTGCAGGATTATAACGATGAAAATAAATTCTCGCAGGACGATTTATATGTGCTCGATTTTATTGCCAACCAGATCGCTATTGCAATACAGCGGAGAATTATGCTCGACAACCTTGTCGTTGCCCGTCAGAAAGCGGAAGAGGCAGCCCAGTCAAAGCAGATTTTCATGTCGACAATGAGCCATGAAATAAGGACCCCTCTTAATGAGGTAATTGGCATCACCAACCTTCTCCTCCAGGGCAATCCCAGAGATGATCAGATGGATTATATCAAGACATTGCGTTTTTCAGGAAACCACTTGCTGACTCTGGTCAATGACGTCCTTGATTATAACAAGATGGAAGCGGGCAAGATCACTTTTGAACAGGTACAGTTCAACCTGAATGACTTCCTTGATGAAATAATGAGATCCTATTCTTTCAGGTCAAAGGCAAAACATCTTGATTTTGAAATCAGGAAAGAAGGCAAACTTCCTGTCGAAGTCATTGGCGATCAGGTCAGACTGAACCAGATATTATCAAATCTTTTATCAAACGCTCTGAAGTTTACCAACCAGGGAGGTATAACCGTGACTATCAGGGAACTGGAAAGAAAAGATAACCTGTCAAATATGGAATTTTCAGTTAGTGATACGGGGATTGGAATTCCAAAAGACAAGCATTTGTCAATATTTGAAAGTTTTTCCCAGGCTGCCGCGGATACAACAAGAAATTTCGGAGGTACAGGACTGGGACTTGCAATATGCAAGAAACTTATTGAACTTCAGGGTGGCACAATTGAAGTTGACAGTGAACCTGACCATGGATCTAAATTCACCTTTGCACTAAAATTACAGGTCACAGCAAAAGGTTCTCAGGCTCGGGAGGGAGAACCAGCTGAATCATTTATAGGTCTTGAAGGGAAACGGATACTTGTTGCTGAAGACAATAAGGTAAACTTTTTTGTTGCAAACAAATTCCTCACAGGCTGGGGTGTAATCGTTACCTTCGCCGAGAATGGTCAGATAGCCGTCGATAAAGTTGTGAAAGAAGAATTTGACCTCGTTCTTATGGATCTTCATATGCCTGTCATGGATGGCATTGAAGCATCCAAAATCATTAGGAGCTCAAAAGATCCAAAGATTAGCAGCATTCCGATAGTAGCACTTACTGCAGCTATAATGTCGGAGAGTCATGATAAAATAGAAGAGTTGAATATTAATGATTACGTTCTGAAGCCTTTTAGACCCCATGATCTCTTTTCAAGGATACTTAAGCATATAAGGTAAAGGGTGCTCGGTGCAGGGTGAAGTTTAATGGATAGGAGTCTTCTGAAGCAGTTATTTAATGCAGTAGCGGCTTATATATTCAGTTGCACGCTTGCTTCCAAGGATCAGTGCCTGCCTGAAATCGTGACAGGCATCATCAGTTTTTCCGGAATTGACCAGGGCAACACCCTTGTTAAGCCACACTTCGGGATTTCCCGGAGCAAGGTCCAGGGACATGCTGTAATCTTTTGCAGCCCACTCCCAGGATTTTGATAATAAATATGAGTTTGCCCTGTCAATATAACAATCAGGGTCATCAGGATGCAGTTTCAGATTCCTGGTAAAATAACTAATGGCTTCCAGGTTATGCCCTCCGGCAGATTCCATTTTGCCAGCAAGGCTCAGGGCACTTTTACTCTCAGGATAAATGTCGAGATACCTGCTAATATCTGCCATTGCTTTATCTGTCTCGCTTGTTTTCTTATAACATTCTGCTCTTTTGACAAATAGTTCG
>PMBC01000165.1 GCA_003152835.1 Bacteroidales bacterium
AGGCTTGATTTTTTCAGTCATCTTCACGATATGGGCGTCGCTGGGATAAAGATCGATTTCTTTGACCATGAAGCAAAAGAGGTAATTGACCTCTATGAATCCATTGCCAGAGAAGCTGCAGCTCAAAAACTGTTGCTCATATTCCACGGCGCAAATAAGCCGACAGGTTTGTCGCACACATACCCTAACATCCTTATCTATGAAGGTGTCAAGGGCATGGAAGCCAGCAAACTGCTTGACAGGGCCACTCACGAAACGACGCTGCCATTTACCAGGATGCTGGCAGGACCCGCTGATTATTCTGTCTGTCATTTCGGAACAAGAAGGCAGAATACAACCTGGGTCCACCAGGCTGCAACAGCAGCAATCTTTTGCGCGCCGGTCATCACATATGCGTCAACACCTGCACATATTCTTGAGAATCCATGTGCGGAAATGATAAAAAGCATCCCATCGGTATGGGATGAGACTATTGTTCTGCCACCATCAGAGATCGGTGAACTTGCAGTCTATGCGCAGCGTAAGGGAACCACCTGGTTTCTGTCAGTCATTAACGGTCTTAAACCGAAAACCATCGAGATTCCATTCTCATTTCTCGGAAAGGGCGGGTACACTTCCCTGATCCTGAGAGATAACCCTGCTGATCCTGCATCTGCAAATGTATCGCAGGGTAATTCAGCAGCCGGTGATAAAATAATAATTGAACTGGGAGCCGGGGGCGGATATATGTGCCGGTTTAACAAGAAATAATTCTTTGAATGATAAATTAATGAACTTACACAGAGTGACACAGAGCTTACACAGAGAGCCACAGAGGAGTTCCTCTGTGTAACTCTGTGCTTCTCCGTGGGACTCTGTGTAACAAAAAAAGAACTGGCAAATTATCCGATAAAAATTTCTGAACCCCAGAGCGGTTCCATTGTTAAAAATTGGCATTATACCTGTAAAAGGTTTAAATTGCATCTAAACTAATAAGATGTACAAATGGATACCTTTCTTAAGATCATAAGAAAGAGCCAGATTGTCTTCCTCTTTCTTCTTTTCCTCATAATCCCTGGTTGCTCAAAAAAACATGATGTTAATAATAACACCCCGAATGATATCTGGGATATTGACAAAGACGGGATCCCAAAGTTCGTAAACACCAATTATATAGAGCTTTCCAAAATCTACAGGATATCAAAATACCGGTCATCCATCGGCCATGATTATTCAGATTCCTACGAACAATGCAGGAGCATGAAACACTATTTTCAGCCAAAAGACGCTGTCGACTGGACAACAGTAAAGATCTATTCCCCGGTTTCCGGAACTATCACAAGAGTCGAGCAGGAATCAGTTGGCGGTACAAAAATAGAGATCGCTTCAGATGACTATCCGGCATTCCGCATTTCCATTTTCCATATTAATCTGCAGGGAACACGTAACGTTAACGATAAGATAAGTGCCGGTGAACAGATTGGCACTCACATAGGGTCGCAGACATATTCCGATATTTCAGTGATAGTTAATGATCCGACAAAGCAGGGAAGGATGGTCTCGTGGTTTGATGTAATTACCGACAATGTTTTTAATGAATATACCGCACGCGGCATAAATTCACGAACAGAAATGATTATCTCAAAATCAGAACGCGATGCAAATCCTCTGACCTGTACTGGAGACACTTTCACCTCCGTCGATCCCCTGGAATGTTGGGTTTATCTTAATTGATTTTAATTTTTTCCATAAAAAAGCCACCTTTTCTTTGATATATTAAAAATATCATTACTTTTGTCCAGCTATTTGAAATAAACAATGCGGTTTTCTTTAATACATATTATTATCCTCACTCTTATCATCATTCTTGTGCATAACAAGTGAACCGGGAATAATATGTAGCTATAAATATACAGATGCTTTCCGGTTAACCGGGAAGCTTTTTTTTTAATAAGAATGTTAAAATGAAGAACCAGCTCAGGAGTCTGAAAACAACAACCGGCAGGAAAATGGCAGGAGCCAGGAGCCTTTGGCGTGCCAATGGGATGAAAGAGGAGAATTTTGGCAGACCTGTGATTGCAATCGTAAATTCCTTTTCACAGTTCGTCCCGGGGCACGTTCATCTTCATTCAATCGGGCAGAATATAAAGAAAGAGATAGAGAAGAGTGGTTGTTTTGCTGCAGAATTCAACACAATTGCAATTGACGACGGAATAGCGATGGGACATACGGGAATGCTCTATTCTCTTCCCTCAAGGGAACTCATTGCCGACAGTGTGGAATATGTCTGCAATGCACATTGCGCTGATGCGATGATATGCATCAGCAACTGCGACAAGATCACCCCGGGAATGATGATGGCAGCTCTCCGCCTCAATATACCTGCCGTATTTGTCTCGGGTGGACCAATGGAGGCAGGTCAGCTTGGAAACCGGAGTCTCGACCTAGTTGATGTTATGGTCGATGGTGCTGATGATAAGATAAGTGACCATGAACTTGATGAAATGGAAAGAACAGCCTGCCCTACCTGCGGCTCTTGTTCCGGCATGTTCACCGCCAACTCGATGAACTGCCTCAATGAAGCTCTCGGTCTTGCCCTTCCCGGAAACGGAACAATAGTTGCCACACATGCAAACCGGACAAAACTTTTCGAAAAAGCTGCTAAACTTATAGTCGAAATAACTGACAGATACTATTCTGATGGAGATACAGGCGTACTTCCGCGTTCAATTGCGACCAGGGAAGCTTTCTTGAACTCAATGTCGCTCGACATAGCCATGGGCGGATCTACAAATACCGTACTTCACCTTCTTGCCCTGGCACATGAGGCACAAGTCGATTTCACAATGAAAGATATTGATGCCCTTTCGCGCAAGATCCCGAATATATGCAAAGTGGCGCCAAGTTCCCGGTTCCATGTTGAGGACGTCAACCACGCAGGAGGGATTATGGCAATAATGGGTGAACTTGACCGGGCCGGCCTGATCGATACATCGGTAAAGAGGGTTGATTACCCGTCGCTGGAAGAAGCTATCTCCGATTGGGATATTATGAGTGGCAGGGCAAAACCAGAAGCATATAAATTTTACAGGAGCGCCCCTGCAATGAAGAGAAGCCTCGAGATGGGTTCTCATGATACCTTGTATAATACTCTCGATATTGACAGGGAGAAAGGATGCATCCGCAGCACACAACACTCCTATAACAGAGATGGCGGACTTGCGGTGCTTTACGGAAACCTGGCAAAAGACGGCTCTATTGTAAAAACTGCTGGTGTTGATGAAAACCTGTTTTCGTTCACCGGTCCGGCTGTGGTTTTCGAATCACAGGAGGAAGCGTCCGAGGGCATCCTCGGCGGAAAAGTAAGGGAAGGCGATGTAGTAATAATCAGATATGAAGGTCCGAAGGGAGGGCCGGGAATGCAGGAGATGCTTTACCCTACCTCCTATCTCAAATCAAAAGGTCTCGGGAAAAAATGTGCATTGATCACTGATGGAAGGTTCTCGGGAGGCACATCTGGTTTGTCAGTGGGTCACGTGTCGCCGGAGGCTGCTGCAGCCGGAACACTGGCTGTTATTAAAGATGGCGATATTATCGAGATTGATATCCCTGGAAGGAAATTGAATGTAAAAATCACTGAAGGCGAACTGAATAAAAGAATGAAGAAAGAAGAGGAAAAAGGATCAGAAGCATTTAAACCCGGAAATAGAAACCGTGAAATTCCTGCTTCTCTTAGGGCCTATGCCTGTTTTGTTAGTTCAGCTGATAAAGGAGCTGTGAGGATTGTATAAAACCGGTGACCGGTGACCGGTTGCCGGTAACCGGCTGCAACAAGCAACAGAATTATGAATACAGATTTAGAAACAGATATGAAAAAGGAGAAAGCAACCAATAACGAACCAACTCTGAATGGCAGTGAGCAGGTAACAGGTGCTGACGCACTGCTCAGAAGTCTGATTGAAGAGGGTGTCGACACAATATTCGGTTACCCGGGCGGGGCTATCATGCCGGTTTATGATAAGCTCCTTGATTATGAGGATAAGCTGAAGCATATTCTTACCCGCCATGAGCAGGGAGCTGCTCACGCTGCCCAGGCATATGCGATGGTATCGGGTAAACCGGGTATATGCTTTGCAACTTCTGGTCCTGGTGCGACAAACCTCATAACAGGGATCGCCAATGCGTACCTCGATTCGATACCGATGGTATTCATAACTGCACAGGTGGTCTCAACTCTTATCGGGACAGATGCGTTCCAGGAAACAGATATCCTTGGCGTTTCAATGCCTGTCACCAAATGGAATTGCCAGGTAAAGAAAGCTCAGGATATTCCTGATATTATTGCCAAGGCGTTTTATATAGCAACCACAGGCAGGCCAGGCCCCGTGCTGATTGATATTACAAAGGATGCTCAGAATGAAAAACTAAGCTTCAAATATAAAAAATGCACTTACCTGAGAAGCTATAATCCTCATATACCTCTGCATACAAAAGCAATAGAATCAGCTGCGATAATGATCAATCACGCTGAGAGGCCTTTGATACTTGCCGGCCATGGTGTTCTTATATCGGGCGCTGAGAAGGAGCTCAGGGAATTCGCCGAGAAAACGGGAATACCTGTGGCTGTTACCCTTCTGGGTATCTCTTCATTCCCTTCCGGTCACAGGCTCTATGCCGGTTTCCTCGGCATGCATGGCAATTACGGGCCGAATTTGCTGACAAATGAAGCTGATCTGATTATTGCTATCGGAATGCGCTTTGATGACCGTGTTACCGGCAACCTGAAAAAATATGCCAGGCAGGCACGAATAATTCATATTGAGATTGATGAAGCCGAAATCAATAAGAACGTACAGGTCGACCTCGAAATCCATAATGACGCTAAAGAGGTGCTCAGCCACCTGATCCCGCTTGTCGGAAAAAAAACATATGAGTCATGGGTCAGGGAATTCAGGATCTGCGACAAGACTGAATTTGATAAGGTTATTAAGTCAGAAACGAAACCTGACTCCGGTGATATAAAGATGGGTGAAGTCATAAATCTTGTATCAGAGCTGACCGGAGGTGATGCCGTGATCGTGACGGATGTAGGGCAAAACCAAATGGCTGCTGCTAGGTATTTCAGATTTACAAACCCGAACAGCCTTGTTACATCTGGCGGGATGGGAACCATGGGATTCGGTCTTCCCGCATCGATCGGAGCAAAAATCGGCAACCCGGGAAGGCAGGTCGTCGCATTCATTGGCGATGGCGGGTTTCAGATGACCATTCAGGAACTCGGGACAATCCTGCATTACAGGATTCCCGTAAAGATTATAATCCTTAACAACGGATATCTCGGTATGGTACGCCAGTGGCAGGATATGTTCTTTAAGAAAAGGTACGCCTCGACAGAACTGGTAAATCCGGATTTTGTTACAATAGCTGCCGGGTACAAAATTCCGGGAATAAAAGTCCTGGAAAGGGCAGAGTTGAAAAAATCGCTCATTGAGCTGCTTAAATCAGATGGACCATACCTGCTCGATATAAAAATCGATAAGGAAGGAAATGTCCTTCCGATGATCGAACCGGGAGCATCAGTTTCAGAAGTAACACTTAATTATAAATCATGAAACAGGAATTTACAATTTCATTGTTCAGCGAAGATCACATAGGGATCCTGAACCAGATTACGATAATACTGACCCGACGGCAGATAAATATCGAAAGTATTACTGCCTCGGAATCAGCCGTAAAAGGTGTTCAGCTGCTCACGCTTGTCGTAAAGACGACTCCCGACATGGTGAGGAAGGTGGCAAAGCAGATGGAAAAGCTGGTTGATGTTCTTAAAGTATTTGTACATAGCTCTGATGAAATCATTTACCAGGAAATTGCCCTCTATAAAGTGACTACAAAAGGCCTGATGTCAGGAAATGTGATCGATCATGTCGTCAGGACTCATCATGCAAGAATACTGGAGGTCTCACCCGAATATATGATAATTGAAAAAACGGGTCACAAATCTGAAATAGCCGAGCTTCTTGACCAGCTCGAACCATACGGGGTTCTGCAGTTTGTCCGCTCAGGAAGAGTTGCAATCACAAAACAGGTTAAGGAATTGAATTCCTACCTGAAGGAGATGGATGAGGCAAACAGGTTTAAACCGGAAGAGATTGAAAGTTATAATAAGAATTAAAAGACAAAAGATAAAAGTCACAAGATAAAAGTGAGGAACAAGTAAATAATACAAATTAAAATTTTTAGTCATGGCAAGAATCGATTTTGGGGGTGTAATTGAAGATGTTGTTACAAGAGAAGAATTCACACTTGAAAAAGCACGCGAAGTACTTAAAGATGAAGTTGTGGCAGTAATCGGATATGGCGTTCAGGGCCCTGCTCAGGGAATGAACATGAAAGATAACGGGATCAATGTCATTGTCGGACAGGCTCCCGAATTCAAAGCCGACTGGGATAAGGCCGTCAGAGACGGGTTCGTTCCGGGGGTAACGCTGTTCCCCGTTGAAGAGGCTGCCGAAAAAGGCACGATAATCCAGTACCTGGTCTCTGATGCAGCACAGCGGATATTGTGGCCAAAACTTAAACCGCATCTTACAAAAGGCAAAGCGCTTTATTTCTCGCACGGTTTTTCTATCACTTATAAAAAACATACAGGAGTCATCCCTCCTGCCGACATTGATGTTATTCTTTGTGCTCCAAAAGGATCCGGGACAAGTGTCCGCAGGAATTTCCTTGCCGGGGCCGGGATCAACTCGAGCTTTTCGGTATTCCAGGATTTTACCGGGAAAGCTGAAGAGAGGACGATAGCTCTTGGAATTGCCATCGGTTCAGGATATCTCTTCCCTACTACATTCGAGAAAGAGGTTTACAGCGACCTTACAGGGGAGCGCGGTGTCCTTATGGGCGCACTCGCCGGAATTATGGATGCACAGTACCAGGTTCTCCGCACTAACGGGCACTCTCCTTCCGAAGCCTTCAATGAGACTGTTGAGGAACTGACCCAGAGCCTGATAAGGCTTGTTGATGAGAATGGTATGGACTGGATGTATGGAAACTGCAGCGCGACAGCTCAACGCGGAGCGCTCGACTGGCGTCCGAAATTTATGAAGGCAACCCTGCCGGTATTTAAAGATCTTTATAAAAAGGTGAAATCGGGCAAGGAGTGTGTGAGGGTGCTTAAATCAACAGGGGCTCCAAACTATAAGGAGATGCTCGATGCAGAACTACGGGAAATGGGAAATTCTGAATTATGGCGGGCAGGTTCCGCTGTCAGGAAACTGAGGCCCGTTAAAAAATAACTCATCATAAAAAACTATAAAAATGGATGATAAGATAATTATTTTTGACACTACCCTGAGAGATGGCGAACAGGTGCCCGGATGCCAGCTTAATACTATTGAGAAAATAGAGGTTGCCGAAGCTCTCGAAGCTCTTGGTGTGGATGTCATTGAGGCAGGCTTCCCGATATCCAGCCCGGGTGATTTCAAGTCCGTGGTTGAAATTTCGAAAGCTATAACAAACCCTGTAATCTGTGCCCTTACACGTGCAGTTAAGAAGGATATCGAGGTTGCTGCAGAAGCGCTTCAGTACGCAAAAAGAAAAAGAATCCACACAGGGATCGGCACTTCACCTTTCCATATCAAATACAAGATAAAGACTACTCCTGAGGAGATTATAAGGAGAGCGGCCGATGCGGTAAAATATGCAAGGAAATTTGTTGATGATGTCGAATTCTATGCGGAAGATGCAGGCCGCAGCGAAAATAAATATCTCGCTCAGGTAATTGAAGCCGTGATTAATGCAGGCGCTACAGTCGTAAATATTCCTGATACAACAGGTTACTGCATGCCCGAAGAATACGGTGCAAAAATAAAATACCTGATAGAACATGTTCCGAATATCGATAAAGCAATGATTTCGACACATTGCCATAACGACCTTGGCATGGCTACAGCAAACACAATGATGGGAGTTATAAACGGGGCCAGGCAGGTGGAAGTTACTATAAACGGGATCGGAGAAAGGGCCGGGAACACTTCACTCGAAGAGATAGCAATGATAATTAAAAGCCATCACGATCTTAAGCTTCATACCGATATCAATTCCAAGCTTATTTTCAGCACGAGCAGGCTTGTCTCCACACTGATGAGCATGCCCGTACAGGCAAATAAAGCCATCGTCGGACGAAATGCCTTTGCTCATTCATCAGGCATTCACCAGGATGGCGTGCTTAAGAACAGGGAGAATTATGAGATTATCGATCCTGTTGAGGTCGGTATAAGGGAATCGTCAATAATTCTTACAGCCCGCAGCGGAAGAGCAGCACTGAATCATCGTCTTGAACTTCTTGGATTCAACCTGGGTAAGGAAGAGATTGATGATATCTATTATCGCTTTCTGTTACTTGCCGACAAAAAGAAAGAGATAAATGATGAAGATATCAGGATACTTACCGGAGAAATTTTCCAGGGCGAGAAATCGCTCAAGCTCGAGCTTCTCCAGGTTACCTGCGGAAAATCGGCAATTCCTATTGCCACGGTAGGATTGAAAATCAACGGTGAAATGCATACCTCAACTGCTTCAGGGAACGGACCTATAGACGCGGCATTTACTGCTGTCAAACATCTAATCAGCAAGACTGTGCATCTTGAAGAGTTCCTGATCCAGGCAATTACCAGGGGAAGCGATGACCTCGGAAAGGTCCATGTACAGGTTGAACATCAGGAGAAGATCTACTATGGGTTCGGAACAAATACTGATATTATAACCGCTTCAGTCGAAGCATTTATTGATGCAATATCGAAAATTAAATGATTTGACAATTGGTTTTTAATAATGACTCAATGTTCTTTTTTTATTTTATTACCCCCATCCCAACCTTCCCCCAAGGGGGAAGGAGTTCAAATTGAGCCTTTCCCCCTTGGGGGAAACGGGAAAGAGGGTTAAATGAATAACATTTTAAATATTGGAATATATATTCTTTAAAAAGTTTATCCAGGGAAAGGGTTTATAGAAATAAAATTTTAATAATGACACACAGAACACTATTTGACAAAATATGGGACAGCCACGTGGTCCGATCAATAGATCATGGACCTGACGTCCTGTACATCGACCGACACTTCATCCACGAGGTCACCAGTCCACAGGCTTTCGACGGACTGAGAGCCAGGGGAATACCTGTCTCTCGACCTGGAAAAACTATAGCCACTGCCGATCACAACATCCCGACAAGGGAACAGGAATTGCCTATTAAGGATGAACTGTCACGAAAGCAGGTAGACACACTGAATCAAAATTGCAATGAATCCGGAATCGAATATTTCGGGCTCAACCATCCTAAAAACGGAATTGTGCATGTTGTTGGTCCGGAACTTGGCTATACACTTCCGGGGANNGACTATTGTCTGTGGTGACAGCCATACATCGACACATGGTGCTTTCGGTACCATTGCCTTTGGAATAGGTACCAGTGAAGTTGAAATGGTGCTTGCAACACAATGCGTCCTTCAGTCCAAACCAAAGCAGATGAAGATCACTGTAAACGGGTCGCTTAAGAAAGGAGTCACAGCAAAGGATATTATTCTTTATATAATTTCGAAGATCTCTGCAGGAGGCGCGACAGGTTATTTTGTGGAATATTGCGGGACAGCCATTGAGGCTCTCAGCATGGAGGGCCGCATGACAGTATGCAATATGAGCATTGAAATGGGCGCACGGGGAGGACTCATTGCCCCGGACCTCACCACCTATGGGTATCTTAACAGGATCCCCTCCGTTGAGAGCCGTCCTGATTTTAAATCGCTGCTTCTCAGGTGGAGATCCTTAAAGAGTGATGAAGGCGCTGTGTTCGACCGCGAATTCGGGTTTGACGCCGCGAAAATAAGTCCGATGATCACATTCGGTACCAATCCCGGCATGGGGATGGCCATAGATGATACTATCCCTGAGCCTGAAAGCCAGGATGAAGGAAAAACTTCATATATTAAATCTCTTGACTACATGGGATTTAAACCTGGAGAAAAAATTCTGGGGCACCCGGTCGACTATATATTCCTGGGCAGCTGCACCAATGGGAGAATAGAAGACCTCAGGGCATTTGCCCAATTTGTGAAAGGGAGGAAAAAAGCTCCCGGAGTAACTGCTCTGATCGTGCCAGGTTCAAAGAGAGTCGAGCAGCAGGCGATCAGGGAGGGCATTGACAGGATATTGAAAGATGCCGGCTTTGAGATGAGACAGCCCGGATGCTCTTCGTGCCTGGCAATGAATGAGGACAAGATCCCTGCCGGGAAATATGCTGTTTCCACATCAAACAGAAACTTTGAAGGTCGACAGGGTCCGGGTTCAAGAACACTCCTTGCAAGTCCTCTTACTGCTGCGGCGGCTGCTATAACCGGGAAAATAACCAACCCGGCCGATCTGTTGAAAAACTAGTTGCTGGTTACTGGTTGCTGGTTACTGGTTACTGGTTTACTAATTTAAAGAGATACTATATGGGGAATATTTTAAATGGTCACTAACGAGTAACAAGCAACTAGCAACGAGCAATGAGCAACGAGCAACAATGTTAATTAATTAACAATACTTAAATAAGAGGAAATGTCAAAAGTAAAATTCGATATACTGGAGTCAACATGCGTTCCTTTGCCACTGGAGAACATAGATACTGACCAGATTATTCCTGCAAGGTTCCTCAGTGCCGCTACCCGGGCAGGATTCGGAGAAAATCTTTTCCGCGACTGGCGATATGATAAAACAGGAAATAAAAATGATGAATTCGTTCTCAATAATCCGAAGTTTAGCGGTAAAATCCTTGTTGCTGGTAAAAATTTCGGCTGCGGTTCAAGTCGTGAGCATGCTGTGTGGGCAGTCGCCGATTACGGATTCAGGGCGATCGTTTCGAGTTTTTTTGCCGATATTTTCAGAAATAACGCGCTGAATAACGGGCTTCTTCCTGTTGTTGTTCCGGAAGAATTTCTGAAAAAGCTACTCGTGATGATTCAGGATGATCCGGATACAAAAGTCAAAATAGACCTTGAAAAACAGGATATTACTCTTTTGCCTACAGGCGATTCTCTGAAATTTGAGATCAATCCATATAAGAAGGATTGCATGCTGAAAGGACTTGATGATATTGATTACCTGCTGAATATCAAAGAATTGATAACAGCTTATGAATTCAGAAACACTCTTCGCCAATGAGAGTTGAGATAATGGATACCACCCTCAGGGACGGAGAACAGACACAGGGTGTTTCATTCACGCCTATCGAGAAGCTCCATGTTGCAAAGCTGCTTCTTAAAGACCTTAAGGTAGATCGCATCGAGGTATCCTCCGCCCGGGTTTCGTCTGGCGAATTTGAGGCTGTAAAACAGATTACAGAGTGGGCCCGTCACAATAATTTCCAGAGGAAAGTTGAAGTGCTTGGTTTTGTCGATGGTGATCTCTCGCTTAAATGGATAGACGAAGCCGGAGGTAAAGTCATTAACCTGCTTTGCAAGGGCTCGCTGCGACATCTCGAAAAACAACTCCGCAAAACTCCGGAACAGCATGCAACCGAGATAAAGGAGATCATAAAAAAAGCTGCTTCACGCGATATGCAGGTAAATATCTACCTCGAGGACTGGTCGAACGGGATGATAAGTTCAGAGAAATATGTTTATTATATACTTGATTCCCTGAAAAATGAGAAAATTGAAAGATTCATGCTCCCCGATACCCTGGGAATCCTGAATCCCGAACAGACTTATAATTTCTGCAAAAAAATCGTTGACAGGTATCCCTCTCTCAATTTTGATTTTCATGCACATAACGATTACGACCTTGCCGTGGCAAATGTGTTTTCGGCTGTCAGGGCAGGGATAAAAGGCATCCATACCACTATTAATGGTCTCGGAGAAAGAGCCGGCAATGCTCCTCTTTCAAGCGTAATCGGTGTCCTGCGCGACCAGCTGAATGCTGAAACAGGCATCAATGAATTCGAGATAACCAAGGTGAGCCGGATAGTTGAGACATTCAGCGGCATAAGGATCCCGGTGAACAAACCGGTGATCGGAGAGAATGTTTTTACTCAGACCTCAGGCGTGCATGCCGATGGTGACACCAAAGACAATCTCTATTACAACAATCTGATGCCAGAGAGATTTGGAAGGAAGAGGAAATATGCCCTGGGAAAACAATCCGGCAAGGCTACGGTGCGCAAGAATCTTGAAGAGTTCGGATTGTTTCTCAGCCCTGATTCAATAAATAAGGTAACCCAGCGTGTCATAGAACTGGGCGACAAAAAGGAGAATGTCACAACTGAAGACCTGCCATTTATAATCTCGGATGTCCTCGGCAATGACAGAACGGAGTACAGGATCTTTATAAAGAATTACTCTCTCTCGCTCTCCTTTGGTTTGAAACCACACGCAAGCGTCCAGGTTGAAATTGATGGCAAGCTTTACCAGGAGACATCCTCAGGTGACGGGCAGTATGATGCATTTATGAAAGCAATAAGGGTAATATATGAAGGGCTCGGTAAAGAGCTTCCGCTTCTTACCGACTATCAGGTTTCCATACCTCCCGGAGGGAAAACCGATGCGCTTGTTGATACTATTATAACATGGAGCATTAACGGGAAGGAATTCAAAACTAAAGGACTCGATGCCGACCAGACCGAATCGGCTATCAAAGCCACCGAAAAAATGATGAATATTGTTTACAATAACGAATTTAAATTAGGTAACAACCTGTTAATAAACCAATCAAATGAATTTCATTAATTAAACACTTATGAGTAGATCTTATAACATTGCCGTTATTGCCGGGGATGGTACCGGACCTGAGGTTGTCAGGGAGGGCAGAAAAGTGCTGAGTGCCGCAGCCTTAAAATTTGGATTTAAGCTTAATTTCGAGGAGTTCGATTTCGGAGGAGAACGTTATCTGAGAACCGGCGAGGTACTTCCCGATTCTGCAACTGACCAGCTTAAAAAATTTGATTCAATATTTCTTGGAGCCATCGGACATCCCGATGTTAAACCAGGGATACTCGAAAAAGGAATCCTCCTCAGACTCCGTTTTGAACTTGACCAGTATATTAATCTCCGGCCGATTAAACTTTACCCGGGAGTTGCCACTCCGCTTAAGGATAAGGGACCTGAAGATATCGATTATGTTGTTATCAGGGAAAATACCGGCGATGTTTATACTGGTATTGGAGGCGTTACAATGAAAGGGACTCCACATGAGGTCGCAATTCAGAATATGGTATATAGCCGTATGCAGGTAGACCGTTGCCTTCGGTATGCTTTTGAATACACAAGGAAAAGAAATAAGAAAAAGACGCTGGCTCTTTGCGGAAAAACCAATGTATTAACTTATGTTTTTGACCTCTGGGAAAGGGCATTCCATGAAATGGGGAAAGCCGATTATCCCGACATTACCCGTGAATACTACCACGTGGATGCAACATGCATGTGGATGATCAAGAATCCGGAATGGTTCGATGTTATTGTAACTACAAATATGTTTGGAGATATAATTACCGATCTCGGAGCTATTACCCAGGGAGGAATGGGTATAGCTGCCGGCGGAAATATTAATCCTGTAGGTGTTTCGATGTTTGAACCAATTGGCGGATCTGCTCCAAAGTATACAGGTAAGAATATTATTAATCCCCTCGCTTCAATTTCTTGTGGAGCCATGATGCTCGAACACCTCGGCGAAGGAAAAGCTGCCCTGGCTATCGAAAAAGCTATTATGGATGTCACTGCCAACAAGTTAAAAGACATGGGAGCCGGGAAAATGGGATATTCAACTGCTGAAGTAGGGGACCTGGTTGCCGAAAGGGTCTGAAAAGTTTAAGAATATCGCTTTTTATTAAGGATCCTTGATATTTATTAAATAAACATTATCTTTGCGTTTAAACTATTAAGAAATGTACGTACTTTTATCACAGCATCATCATTCTCATACTTGCCCCCAGGCGAGGAGATACTGATATGTGCATATATAAAATATCATAAACCCGTCTGAGCGTAGTCACAGGCGGGTTTTTTTTTAAAACAGAATAAAATGAGTGAACTAAAAATTGCGATACAAAAGAGCGGACGGCTGAGCGAAAATTCCCTCAGGCTCCTGGAAGAGTGCGGCATAAAATTCTCCAACGGAACCAGCGTGCTTAAAACAAGAGCAGCCAATTTCCCCGTAGAAATACTCTTTCTGAGAGATGATGATATTCCCCAGTATGTGGAGCAGCAGGTGGCTGATATCGGAATACTTGGAGAGAATATGGTCCTTGAAAAAAACAAAGAGGTTGCAATTCTGGAACAACTCGGCTTTGCACAATGCAGGCTGAGCCTCGCCATCCGCAAGGAAGAGAATTATCGGGGACCGGAGTACTTTAATAATAAGAGAGTAGCCACAAGCTATCCGAGACTTCTTTCCGGGTTTTTCAAAAAAAACAATATTAAAGCGGAAATCGAGGAGATCAGCGGCAGTGTTGAAATTGCTCCCGGGATAGGTCTTGCAGATGCTGTCTGCGACATAGTAAGCTCAGGCAGCACGCTGATGACAAATGGTTTGCGTGAGGTCACCACCATACTTCGGAGCGAGGCAGTGATAATAGGCAATAAAAAACTCTCGGAGGAAAAAAAGGAAATACTCGACCGGCTTCTGTTCAGGATCAGGGCAGTCAAAGGTGCCCGGGAAAATAAATATATACTCCTCAATGCCCCTGAATCATCAATACAGGAGATATGCAGGATACTCCCGGGAATGAAGAGTCCGACAATATTGCCTCTTGCTGAAAAAGGCTGGTGCTCGCTTCATTCAGTCGTTAAGGAGGATGAATTCTGGGAACGGATAGCTCAGCTTAAGTCCGCAGGAGCCGAAGGAATACTTGTTATACCGATTGAAAAAATGATAAAGTGATGGATGCAATATTATTTCCGAAGAAAGAGAGCTGGGAAGGACTCTGCAAAAGACCTCTCCTGAACAATGCGAACCTCGAAATACCGGTAAGGAATATACTTAAGAGAGTCAAATCCGGCGGAGATAAGGCACTTGTTGAATATGCTGCGCTCTTCGATAAGGTTACCCTTTCTGAGATTAAAGTTCCTGACACAGAGCTAAAAGAATCAACCGCTGCGATCCCGGGTGAACTGAAGAGGGCAATTAAACTTGCAATGAAAAATATTGAAAAATTTCATCAGCTGCAAATTATCTCTGAAGATCCGGTTGAGACGTTGCCCGGAGTAAAGTGCTGGCGTAAATCTATCCCCTTCGATACAGTAGGACTTTACATACCTGGCGGGAGCGCTCCTCTTTTCTCGACTGTCCTGATGCTTGCCATTCCCGCAAAAATTGCAGGATGCAGCAGGGTGATTCTGTGCACTCCTCCGGGAGCTGACGGAAAGGTAAATCCGCTGATCATTTATGCTGCAAACCTTACTGGCATAACTGAGATCTATAAAACCGGAGGTGCCCAGGCCATTGCAGCTATGGCGTACGGGACTGAAACCGTTCCCAGGGTCAGTAAAATATTTGGCCCTGGTAATCAGTACGTCATGAAAGCCAAAGAACTTGTACAGTCTGAAGGGATTGCAATTGATATGCCTGCCGGACCAAGTGAGGTGCTGATCATCGCCGACAGCAAGGCAGACCCTGTATATGTCGCTGCCGATCTTCTGTCGCAGGCAGAGCATGGCCCCGACAGCCAGGTAGTCCTGCTGACCGACAGCAGTGAATTGATGGCAGATGTAAAGCGTGAAGTTGATGAGCAGCTCCCAAAGCTTCCAAGGAAAAGCATCGCGGGACACGCGTTGCTGAACAGTATTTCTGTTCTGTTTTCTGATCTGGAAGAATGTATGGAATTCAGCAATTTATATGCTCCTGAACATCTTATTATCAACACTGTTAATGCAAAAAGCCTTGCAGACAGGGTGGTAAATGCCGGATCAGTTTTTATTGGCAAATACAGCTGCGAAAGCGCCGGTGATTATGCTTCAGGCACGAACCATACGCTGCCAACAAACGGTTATGCAAAAGCCTTCAGCGGAGTGTCGGTTGAAAGTTTTATTAAGAAAGTCTCCTTCCAGGAACTGACCCGAAAAGGCCTTGAAAATATTGGTGCCGCAATCGAACTTATGGCTGAGGCTGAAAACCTTGCCGGACATGCAAATGCAGTCATAATAAGATTAAAAGACTGAAAAATGGAATGCCTCGAAACTTTAGTCCGACCGAATGTAAGTTCTATGACTCCCTATTCATGTGCAAGAGATGAATACAAGGGCAAAGATGGTATTTTTCTCGATGCAAACGAGAATCCTTTCGGAAATCTGAACAGGTATCCTGATCCTTACCAGGAAGAGCTTAAATCCGGAATAAGCAAAATAAAGGGTGTCCCCAGTGAAAATATATTTCTTGGAAACGGCAGTGATGAGATTATCGACCTGACTTTCAGGATCTTCTGCAACCCTGGTGTCGATAAGGCTCTTACCTTCACTCCTACCTACGGCATGTATCAGGTTTCGGCAGCAGCTAATGATGTTGAGATGATAAGAGTACCTCTGACTGAGAAATTCAATATTAAATTCAGCGACTTGCGGTCACATTTAGACGATAAAAATCTGAAATTAATCCTGGTTTGTTCTCCCAATAATCCAACAGGCAACAAAATGAGACGGTCTGTTCTTGATAAAATGATCGGCGGCTTCAGAGGAATTGTTTTGCTTGATGAAGCCTATATAGATTTCACTGATGAACCGTCATTTGCCGGGTATCTGTACAAATATCCCAACCTTATTGTAATGCAAACCTTCAGCAAAGCATGGGGAATGGCATCTGTAAGGGTGGGAATGGCTTTTGCTTCAGCTCCCATCATTCAGTACTTTAATAAAATGAAGCCGCCATACAATATAAGTACGTTAAACCAGAAAACTGTACTGAAGAAAATCAATAGTCAGGCGGCAGTCAGAAATGAGGTGAGAAAAATCGTGAACGAAAGGGAGAGACTATTTGCCGGACTTAAACAGATTCCTGTTATCTTACATATTTACAGGTCCGATGCCAATTTCATTCTTGTAAAGTCCATAAATGCTGACAAAATTTATAATTCACTGGTCGACAGTGGCATAATTATAAGGAACCGAAGCAGTATGATTGAAAACTGCTTAAGGATAACCGTCGGGACCAGGAGCGAGAATAATAAATTACTTAAAGCTCTAAAAAGTATACGGCTATGAAGAAAGTGCTTTTTATCGACAGGGACGGAACAATACTCACTGAACCGGAAGATGAGCAGGTTGACTCGCTTGAAAAGTTCACTTTCATTCCGGGGGCTATAACCGGACTGGAAAAGATTGCGAGGGAAACTGATTTCGAACTCGTCATGGTTACCAACCAGGATGGCCTTGGCACTCCTTCGTTTCCGGAAGAAAGCTTTTGGCCATCTCATAATAAAATGATAAACATCCTTGAAGGAGAAGGAGTCCGTTTTTCTGAAGTATTCATAGACAGGAGCTTTCCTGAAGATAATGCCCCAACAAGAAAACCTGGCACAGCCATGCTGGTAAGATATCTTGCAAAAGGCATTGACCTTGAAAATTCCTATGTAATCGGTGACAGACTCACTGATGTGGAACTTGCAAAAAATCTTGGGTGCAATGCTATTTTTTTCAATTCAAAAAAATCAGAAGATGCAGTATTATCATCCACAGACTGGAACGACATATACAGATTCCTGAAATCAAAGCCTAGAGTCTCGTCCGTTGAAAGGAAAACCAAAGAGACTGACATAAGCCTTGAACTCAATATTGACGGGAGCGGTAAATGCGATATCAGCACAGGCATTGAATTTTTTGATCATATGCTCGACCAGGTAGCCCGACATGGTAGCTTCGACATTATGATAAAAGCTTCAGGAGACAAGGGGGTCGACGGTCATCACATCGTTGAGGACCTGGCAATATGCCTGGGCGAAGCATTTCTGAAAGCTGCCGGCAGCAAGAAGGGTATCGAACGCTACAGTTTCGTTCTCCCGATGGATGATTGCCTGGCGCAGGTTGCTATCGATATGGGTGGCAGACCATGGCTGGTGTGGCAGGTAAACTTTTCGGGCCAGAAAATCGGAGAGATGCCGACAGAGATGTTTTACCACTTTTTCAAATCATTCAGCGACAGTGCGAAATGCAATCTGAATATCGCTGCTGAAGGCAGCAATGAACATCACAAGATAGAAGCTGTTTTCAAAGCATTTGCCAGGGCGCTGAAAAATGCTCTGAAACGGACGGATAATTTTTCACTCCCGTCAACAAAAGGAAAACTATGATAGCAGTAATAAAATATAATGCCGGCAATATCAGGTCTGTTCAGAATGCCATCACCCGACTTGGTTATAAGTCAGTTATCACAAACGACAGGGAAGAGATACTAAATGCAGACAAGGTAATTTTACCGGGTGTGGGAGAAGCCGGTTCGGCTATGAGATACCTCAGGGAGAAAGACCTTGATAAATTAATTGTTTCTCTCAGGCAGCCGGTTCTCGGTATATGTCTGGGGCTTCAGCTCATGTGCAGGTATTCCGAAGAGGGTGACACAACATGCCTGAAGATATTTGATACTGATGTAAGACTCTTCCCGCGGGTAGATAAGGTTCCCCATATGGGCTGGAACAATTTCTTCTCCCTGAAAGGTGATCTCTTCAAAGGAGTATCAGCCAGGGACGATGTTTACTATGTTCACAGTTATTACCCTGAAATATGTTCATGTACAACAGCAGTGTGCGATTACATTCTTCCCTTCAGCGCTGGTATGAAGAAGGATAACTTCTATGCAACTCAGTTTCACCCTGAAAAATCTGCCGTTATAGGTGAACTGATATTAAGAAACTTCCTTGAGCTATGAGAATAATTCCTGCAATCGATATTCTTGGAGGAAAGTGCGTACGGCTGACACGCGGAGATTTCTCGACGAAAAAGGTTTATAATGACGATCCGCTGGAAGTGGCAAAGGAGATGGAAGATAATGGCATCAGATATCTTCACCTCGTTGACCTTGATGGGACAAAAAGTAAAATGATAGTACACTACAGGATACTTGAGAAGATAGCATCACAGACCAGCCTGGAAATTGACTTTGGCGGCGGCATCAGGTCATATAATGATCTGAGAATAGCCTTCGGGTCAGGTGCCAGGCAGGTAACTGCCGGAAGCATCGCTCATTCCTCTCCTGCCCTGGTCCTTGAATGGCTCTCAAAATTCGGGAATGAAAAAATAATACTTGGAGCCGATTCAAAGGACAGTAAGATTACAATCAATGGATGGCAGAAGGAATCAGAATCAGATGTTATCTCATATATTTCAGATTATTGCTCGAAAGGAATAAAATATGCAATATGCACTGATGTGGAGAAGGACGGTTTATTGGAAGGGCCTGCCACTGATCTTTACAGGGAAATAATCAGTGCTGTAAAGGTCGACCTTATTGCAAGCGGAGGCATTTCATCGCTTGATGATATTATTGAAATAAAGGAAGCAGGCTGTGAAGGGGCTATAATTGGAAAAGCAATTTATGAAGGCAAAATTAAACTAAAGGAACTCAGGGATCTATGCTGAAAAGAAGAATTATTCCATGTCTGGATATCAGGAATGGACGCACTGTGAAAGGTGTTAATTT
>PMBC01000119.1 GCA_003152835.1 Bacteroidales bacterium
ACATTTACCTTTCACACATCTTATACAGGACCGAAATACAAGCTTTATTTCGCTGCCGGGTTCAATAATCTGATTTCCTATGAAAATGGGGGAATTACAGGCACTGACACGCTAAACCTTTACACAGGAAGGGATATACCCATCAACATGGAACCGCTGAATGCAAATCCAGCCATCGCTGTTCTAAAAAACAGGAACATTCTGCTTGTGCAGAGATATAAGATCGGAGGAAATGTAACTGTAGATAGTACAGGGAAGAAGAGTTCAGGTTTCCTGGGACTCAGCGGTACATTTTCGCATATAATGACGTGGGAGACTAACAAAAGAACTTATTCTGATAATGATCCGATGTCGGGGTTTTATCATACCATATACATAAATACAAATGCCACCTTTGATTCTCTTTATGCGCGAAGCCTGAAAAACACTGTGAGATTTGATTTTACTACTGATGAAACAAGAAAATTCAGGCTTGGAGGGGGCGTAGGGATTCGAAATGAGCTTTTCAGATTCGGCCAGTTTAGTATGTCTGATTATGGTGCTCCCTTTCCTGTTATCGCTGGTATATGGAAGAGAGGCAGCAATGTCCTGGTCGGGAAGCTTTACAGTGATATCGGAGGAAAATTCATATGGACGGCCAATGGCGAACTTTTTCTGACAGGATACAGGATAGGCGATTTCATAATAAACGGCAAGATATCGAAGACGTTTTATTGGAAGAAAGGCATGGCAAAATGGGATATTACCGGTGACATCATGAACAGGCAGCCCTCATTCTGGTATGACAGATGGAGCAGCAACAATTTTGAATGGAACAATAATATGAACAAGGAGTTCAGGATTGACCTGGGAACTGATTTTTCGTTTCCTGCACGGAAAACTGAGCTGAAATTTAATTATGCGATAATAGACAATTATACTGATTTTGATAAATACTCTCTTCCTTCTCAGCATACAGGAGGGCTTTCGGTTGCTGCAATAACTGCCAGGAAGGAATTCCGGGCCTGGAAATTCCATCTTGCAACTGATCTTCTCGTTCAAAAAAGCAGCAATTCTGATGTACTTGATCTTCCGCTGGCCTCAGTCCGCTCTGCACTATTCTTTGAGCATCTTTTCAGGTTTAAGCAGACTAACGGCAGGCTGAACACACAAATCGGAGGGGAAGTATTCTATCACACACCCTATTATGCTTATGACTGGATGCCTGCCACAGGGAGGTTTTACAGGCAGGATGTGACAAAGATCGGCGATTACCCGTTTATCAATGTTTTTCTCAATGTGAAGCTGATAAGAACCAGGATCTTCATTATGTTCGACCATGTCAACTCAGGATTTATGGGTCACAATTACTTCATGATACCATCTTATCCACAGAATATCAGGATGTTAAGGTATGGAGTAGCCTGGACCTTTTATAATTAAAAAATTATTGTATCTTTGCACCCGCTTTTTTGTTAGAAAGCGGATGTTTAATTAATACAATATATTTGGTAAAAAAGTTAGCTTTATTCGCAATCATGGTGGCAGTTTTAATTTCCTGCACCAATAAACCCAACATCTCCGATAATCTTAACGCTTTTTCCCCGGATCTTGATTCCATCATGAAAAGGGGTAAGCTTGTAGCGGTTACAGATTATAATTCAATAAATTACTTTATTTATAAGGGAGAACCGATGGGTTTTAATTATGAACTGCTTAAAGCCTTCACAGATCATCTTGGCATTGACCTTGAGATCATAACGGAGAATCAAATAAATCAAGCTCTCAACCTTTTGAATTCGGGCGAAGCTGACCTTCTTGCACTTGGACTTACAGTTAATTCCACGCGAAAGAAGGATATTCTTTTTACGAATCCGATAGCTGAAACCAGGCAGGTGCTTGTGCAGCGTAAACCGCGCAGCTGGCGTTCGATGACTGAGGAGGCCGCTGACAGGCATCTTGTGAGAAATCAGATCGGGCTCGCTTATAAAAGCATTTATGTTCAGGCAAATTCCGCATATGCCGACAGGCTTAAAACACTCTCGGATGAGATTGGCGATTCAATTAATATAATTGAAGTTCCATTTGATTCGGAAGATCTTATAAAGAATGTCGCAAAAGGGGAAATTGACTATACTGTCTGTGATGAGAATATTGCCATGGTCAATTCTACCTATTATCCTGACATTGATATAAGCACTCCTGTGAGTTTCATGCAGAACATTGCATGGGGACTGAGGAAGAACAACTCCGGAAAGATTCTGAATGAGCTTAATCAATGGATCGATACATATAGAAAGACCGGATCTTATGCTTTGCTCTATGCAAAGTATTTCAGGAATTCCCGGTCGGAGACAATTGTAAAGAGTGATTATTATTACATCAATACCGGCAGGATATCACAGTGGGATGATATGATCAAATCGGCCAGTACGAAGATAAGCTGGGACTGGCGTCTGCTTGCCTCTCTTATTTGCCAGGAATCAAGGTTTGATCCTGATGTCGAATCAAGGGTCGGCGCCTATGGTCTTATGCAGGTAATGCCCGTCACCGGGGAAAGCTTCGATATTGATGTAACTGCGTCACCTTTAAACAACGTCAAGGCCGGTACAATGTATATTAGCCGGCTCCAGTCGATATTTGAGTCAAAAATCACTGATCCTGAGGAGCGCATAAAATTCATCCTTGCGTCTTATAATGCAGGTCCCGGGCATGTTCTGGATGCCATGAAGCTCGCAAGCAAAAACGGCATGAACCCTGAGAAATGGGATGGGAATGTCGCAGTCTGGCTCCTTAAAAAATCTGATCCGAAATATTTTAACGACTCAGTTGTAAAGAACGGTTATTTCAGGGGAACGGAGTCAGTAAATTTTGTTACGGAAGTACTTGAGAGGTATGACCATTACAGGAATATAATTCCTGCGGAGGCAAGGCTCAGCATGGCCTCGAAGACCGGAAGCAATGGCATAGCAGGTTTGCCAGCCGCACGTTAAAACGGAAGATTAGCCGGCGTAGCATTCATCAATCATATCTGATTGCCTTTACGGGAGTTATCCTGCTGATAAGCTTTGAAGGCACCAGCAGCATGATCAGGATAGCTGCCATCGTGCCTGCATTAAGCAATAGTATGTGAGAGAGCTGCAGGTTTACCGGGACAGTTTTAATGTAATATGACGACGGGTCGAGAGTTACCAGACCAGTCTTCAGTTGCAGGAATGCGAGCCCTATACCGATAAGGTTTCCCCAGAAGAGACCTTTGCCGATAAGCCAGGCTGCCTGGTAAAGAAACACCCTTCTTATTGTTATATCATCGGAACCAAGAGATTTAAGAACTCCGATCATGTTTGTTTTTTCAAGTATCAGTATAAGTAGCCCCGAGATCATATTGAATCCTGCAACTACCAGCATGAGGAAAATGATAATGATGACATTAACATCCTGGAAATTAAGCCAGTCAAATATCTGCGGATACTTGGACCTGATGCTGGTAACCTTGAATTTTTCTTCATCCTCCACTATCTTATATCCCACAGCATCGCGGACTTCCTGAGTCATTTCGTCGAGTTTGTCAAAATCTTTTATGAAGATCTCAAATCCGCTAACCTGGTCATTCTTCCAGCCATTCAGTCGCTTAATATGGCCTATGTCACAAAACACGTACATCTTGTCAAACTCTTCGAGGCTTGTCTCATAGATGCCACTGATTGTGAATTTCCGGAAACGCGGAGGATCCTGCACAAAATGCATTATAAAGGAATCTCCTGTTTTGAGCTTAAGCATATCAGCAATCTTCTTTGAGATGATTACCTTGTCGGTTAATGCGCGCGAGGTGTCATTAACTGTAAAAACAGTACCATCAACCATATTGCTGCCGAAATAGCTCCAGTCAAAATCGCTTCCGATACCTTTCAGCACTACCCCCTGTATCTCATCATTTGTTTTGATTATGCCCGCCTTGGTAGCAAACACCTGAACATGGCTTATGCCCGGGATCATCCTGATTTTTGGGATGAACGCCTGACCTTCACTGATGGGAGCGGTCTCAAATGAAAGATTGGAATCAAAATTTACTATCTGGATATTTGACCCGAAACCGACAACCTTTTCACGTATCTGCTGCTTAAAACCCGTCAGGATTGCCACGGCAAGGATCATCACTGCAAGGCCCATTGCAATACCGATAACTGCAATGACATTTATAGGCCTTGAAAATGAATTACCCTCGGCTCTTCCTTTGATAAGGCGTTCAGCTATGAAATATGGCAGGTTCATGTGTGGTATAAGATTTCAAATTTACTAAATAATCAATTATACCTGTCTGGCCTGATAAATAGTATAAAAATTATAGATTTACACTGGAAAATTCTCTAAGGATGAAACGGCAATTTCACCTGTTATTGATCATGGCACTTTTAACTTCTGCCTGTTACGGGGTTAAGAAAACACCTGTCCCGGGAGCCGAAAGACCTGATCTCTATATGCCTATGATTACCGGCAAATCCATTGCAGTTGTTGCCAACCAGACCTCAATGGTCGGAGATGTACATCTTGTTGATTACCTTCTAAGTAAAAGAGCAGATATTAAACGGATAATGAAAATATTTTCACCGGAGCATGGTTTTCGCGGTTGGGCAGATGCAGGTGAAACAATTTCGGATAGAAAAGATACGGTTACAGGATTGCCTGTTATCAGCCTGTACGGATCTCACCTCAAACCATCTCCGGACGATTTAAAAGGAATTGATGTCGTAATCTTTGACATCCAGGATGTTGGTGTCAGGTTTTATACCTATATATCGACACTTCATTATGTAATGGAAGCCTGCGCTGAGAGCAATATCAGGTGTATTGTTCTCGACCGGCCAAATCCCAATGGTTTTTATTGTGATGGTAATGTGCCCGACACTGCCAACCGTTCATTTGTCGGGATGCATCCTGTGCCTATTGTTTACGGAATGACAATCGGCGAATATGCATTGATGATAAACGGAGAAGGCTGGCTGAAAAATGGGATAAAATGTAATCTGACTGTTATTAAGTGTAAGAACTACACTCATAAATCCTTTTATGAACTTCCTGTCAGGCCATCACCAAATCTGCCGGACCAGACATCTGTTTATCTCTACCCGTCGATATGTCTTTTTGAAGGAACAAATATCTCTCTTGGCAGGGGAACTCCTTTCCCTTTCCAGGTTTATGGATCACCGCTTTTGCCTGATAAAGGTTTCAGTTTTATTCCTGAAAGTACCGAGGGAGCGAGAAATCCGATTCTCCTGGGTGTGAAATGCTACGGAACTGATCTGCGCAATGCAATAAAAGACAAGATAGTNNGCCGGAGGACCACTGTTAAGGGAACAGATACAGAAAGGAATGACCGCTGATCAGATCAGGGAATCATGGAAGGAAGGATTGGATAAATTCAGGAAGATCAGGGCAAAGTACCTGTTGTATAAGTAAGGTTAAATCTTCCTTCCAGGATAAGCCTTTAAGGCCTCGGCAAGCGTCTCCATTGCATTTTTAAGATCCTCTATCTTAAGGACATAGGCAATCCTGACTTCATCTTTTCCTGATGAAGGATCAGAATAAAATCCTGATGCAGGGGCAACCATGACTGTCTGGTTTTTGTATTCGAAATCTTCAAGCAGCCATTGCGCAAATTTATCAGCATTGTCAACCGGTAGTCTTACAACAGTATAAAAAGCGCCTTTTGGTTTTGGGCAGTATACACCAGGGATATTATTCAGAGCCTCAACCATATAATTTCGGCGGGCAGTGTATTCCCTGTTTACTTCCCTGAAATATTCGGGTGGTGTATCTATAGAAGCTTCACCAGCAATCTGACCGAGTCCCGGAGGTGATAAACGGGCCTGCGCAAATTTGAGGGCAGTGGAAATTACTTCCCTGTTCTTTGTAATGAGCGCTCCTATTCTGACTCCGCATTCGCTATATCTTTTAGATACTGAATCAATTAGAATTACATTATTTTCAATTCCCTCAAGCTTCATTGAAGAAAAATGTTCAGCCCCGTCGTAGCAGAACTCCCGGTAAGCTTCATCGGAAAAGAGATAGAGGTCATGCTTTTTGACAATATCCCGCAGGTGAAATAGCTCCTCCCTTGAATACAGATATCCCGTAGGATTATTTGGATTGCAGACAATTATACCTTTGGTTTTTGGAGTTATTTTCTTCTCGATTTCCGAAATGGGAGGAAGCGCAAAATCATTTATGATATGCGAAGTGACAGGAACAATTTTAACGCCTGCCGTTGTCGCAAAACCATTATAATTGGCATAGAAAGGTTCAGGAATAATCAATTCGTCACCCGGATTAAGGCAGGTCATAAGGGCAAATAAAATTGCTTCAGACCCTCCGGTAGTTATAAGTATTTCGGTATGATCTACATTTATGCCGATCTTCCGGTAATATCCGGCAAGCTTGCGACGGTACGATTCATTTCCTGCTGAGTGGCTGTATTCTATAACCTTCAGGTCAATGTTGCGAATGGCATTAAGAGCAACGTCTGGAGTTGGAATGTCGGGCTGGCCGATATTCAGATGATATACTTTTCTCCCTTTTCTTTTTGCTTCTTCAGCATAAGGGACAAGCTTCCTGATCGGGGACGCAGGCATCGCTTTGCCTTTTTCAGATATTGATGGCATGTATGAAGTATTAATATTAGCATTGCAAAAGTAAGAAAAATCGGGTACTTTAAGTTTGTCAGGATTAACTAAGCCGGGTTATTCTTCCGAACGCCCCTGATCACAGATACGCGCCATCGATAAAAGTGATATCTTTAGTGAAATAATATTTTTTATGATCAGATCCTCAGCATTACGGATTTACCTGTATACAGCTCTTCTTCTTCTTCTTTCCGGTAATCTCGAAGCCCGGATCACCGGGTTTAAGAAGATCCATTGGGAATGTGAAAGAATTGCTCCGGGACTTATCTGGAAATCAGCACATACATTCTTGAATGACACAATACCGCAGAATATAAATATCCTTGTTGTAAATACGAATAAGAGAATTATCTCTCTGTCGTATGAACCCGGTAAAAACGTTGTTCTGAGTAAACAGGCCGAAAAAGCGGCTGCTCTTGCTGCAGTAAATGCAGGCTTTTTCAATATAAAAGATGGCGGATCGGTAACATATATCCGTACCGGAGGGGCTATTGTGGATTCAGATACAGCAAAAAAATGGACAAGAAATGCCAATATGACCGGATCATTTCTTGCAGACAGGGGAAATCGTATAATAATCGACAGGGTATATTCAAACAGCTGGTATGACACTCATCCTGAGTATTCCGAGGTGCTGGTTACAGGACCCTTATTATTAAAGCAAAAAATGAAAATCGAGCTTCCCTCAACTCCTCTGGTAATAAATAAACACCCAAGGACTGTAATGGGCAAAAAAGGGTGCCACCGGATAGTTCTGGTTACTATAGACGGGAGAACTGACCAGGCAGCAGGGATGACCCTTCAGGAACTGACTGAACTGATGATTTTACTTCATTGTAAAGATGCTGTTAATCTGGATGGAGGCGGATCAACTACAATGTGGATCAGAGGGAAACCATATAATGGGGTTGTAAATATGCCCTGCGATAATAAGAAGTTTGATCATGAAGGGGAGCGTGCTGTCGCAGATATCTTAATCATCAAATAAAACAATCAGTTGTTTTCCACCAGCATAGCACAACAAACCTTAACTATCTCACGGCAGTAGTCGAAGTTGCAGGATGCAGCAAGATCGTCAAGTGTGTGATAATTGGGATCGACATAATTTGAAAAGAAAAAAAGAGCTTCATAACCATTTGTAAAGAATGGATAGCTGTCACTCTGCTTATTATATGTATTATCATTTTTATATTTCAGGACTGTGAATTTTGTACACATTTGTTCAGATTCTGTTCTTAGCTTGTGCGAGTTATCGTAGTCCATTATATTTACTATCCAGTCTGACTGATTGGTTCCGGGCTGAAAGGCGATCATGTCATTATTAAGCATCATCTTGATGTTTTTTGAACGTTGCCTTGAATCAGCCGCATAAGCCGTGCTTCCATAAAGACCAAGTTCCTCAGAACCAAAAGCAATGAATTCGATAGTATTATGCGGAGAGTACTTATCCTTTTTCATCACCCTCGCCAATTCAAGTGCAGCAGCTACTCCGCTGGCATTATCATTTGCCCCGGGTATAATTGAAAACGGATCACCGGTTCTCAGATTATCATCATAATGGCTTCCGATTATACAAACTGAATCGGGATTACTGTTTCCTTTGATAGCAGCAATTACATTATACTGCCACTGCTGATAGTTTATATTCAGATATGTTTTGTTGATCAGAAAAGAATCAATCTTTGCATCGGAATATCCAACCATTTTAAATCGGTTCTTAATTTTCATGGCAACATTCCTGTGGTTGTCTGATAATGCAAACCGGGTTCCCATATCCTGCATCCAGTTAACCAGCGCTTTAAGCGTATCTGCGCTTATATCTCTATTCAGAAGGATTGTTATTGCCTCTTTTCCGGGCTTCTCAGAATCTTCATCCCTGGTGCAAGTCGTCATAAGCAAAGT
>PMBC01000013.1:0-12381 GCA_003152835.1 Bacteroidales bacterium
CGGAAATACCTTGATGTAAGGAATGTCATTCCATGTGCAAACGGGACCGATGCCCTTCAGATCGCCATGATGTCGCTCAACCTTAAGCCGGGAGATGAAGTGATCACAACAAACTTCACTTTCATTGCCACAGTGGAAGTAGTTGCACTGCTTGGACTGAAACTTGTCCTTGTTGAACCTGATCCGGTCACATATAATATTTCAGTTGAAGCGATCAGAAAGGCTATTACTCCCTGGACCAAAGCCATTGTTCCTGTCCATCTTTTTGGTCAGTGTGCCGATATGGATGGGATAATGAGGCTTGCCACCAAATATAATCTTTTTGTAATTGAGGATGCGGCTCAGGCAACCGGTGCAGATTATACTTTCCCTGACGGAACAATCAGGAAAGCAGGGACCATAGGAACAATAGGAACAACATCTTTTTTCCCTTCCAAGAATCTTGGCTGCTATGGCGATGGCGGAGCAATTTTTACAAATGATGATGATCTCGCAAAGAGGCTCAGAAGCATCGCCAATCATGGAATGAAAGAGAGATATCATTACAGTGATATCGGAATCAATTCACGGCTTGATACCATCCAGGCTGCTATCCTGAATGTGAAGCTAAAATATCTTGATCTTTTCAACGAGGCCAGAAGGGCTTTTGCAGGTTATTATGATGAATCATTTTCAGGCTGTACTTCAATAGTTATCCCTGAAAGAGTTCCTTATTCCTCGCATATCTTTCACCAGTATACCATAAGAGTAAGAAACAGTAAAAGAGATGCCCTCAGGGATTTTCTTGGCAAGGCCGGGATACCATCAATGATCTATTACCCCGGACCTCTCCATACTCAGGAAGCCTACAGGTTTCTCGGGTACAGAGAGAGCGATTTCCCTGTCACTTCAGAATTGTGCAGCGAGGTGCTTTCGCTTCCAATGCATCCTGACATGGAACAGGACCAGCTGGATTACATTGTATTGAATGTCTTGAAATTCTTTGAAAAACAATAATCATGGGAAAAGAGTATTTTGCACATGAAACAGCAGTCATTGACAAAGGCTGCAAGATAGGCAAGGGAACTAAGATATGGCATTTCAGCCATATCATGAGCGGTTCGGAAATCGGAGAGAACTGCAATCTCGGTCAGAACGTCGTTGTATCTCCGGAGGTGAAGCTCGGCAGAAATGTAAAGGTACAGAACAATGTCTCAATTTATACAGGCGTTATCTGCGATGACGATGTATTCCTTGGCCCTTCAATGGTCTTCACAAATATCATAAATCCCCGCAGTGAGATTGTCAGGAAAGACAATTATACCGAAACCATTGTGGAAAAAGGAGCAACTATCGGAGCAAATTCCACGATCATCTGTGGCGCCATTATCGGGAGATATGCTTTTATCGGAGCCGGTGCTGTTGTAACTAAGGATGTAAAACCATATGCCCTTGTAATGGGCAACCCGGCAAGGCAAACAGGCTGGATGAGTGAATACGGACACAAGCTTGTGTTTGATAAAAAAGGTTTTGCAGTCTGCCCCGAAAGCGAAGAGAGGTACAGGCTCGATAAAGGAATCGTTTCTAAAATAATTTAGTAGATTTATCAATTCAAAAATAAGCATACATGGAGAGAACTCCAAAGAATTTCGGTTTGATTGGTGTGGCTGGATATATTGCAGTTCGTCATCTGAAAGCTATAAAAGATACCGGGAATAACCTTCTGGCAAGTCTTGATAAATTCGACAGCGTCGGGCTCCTTGACAACTATTTTCCGCAGAGTGATTTTTTTGTTGAATTCGAACGTTTCGACAGGCATTTTGACAAACTTAAACGGACAGGAACAAAAATAGATTTCGTCAGTATTTGCTCGCCAAATTATCTTCACGATTCGCATATCCGGTTTGCCCTTCGCCATGGTGCCGATGCTATTTGTGAAAAACCTATCGTTCTGAACCCATGGAACGTCGACGCACTCCAGGAAATTGAAAATGAGACGGGGCGCAATATTTACACCGTGCTTCAGTCACGCCTCCATCCAAGGATCATTGAGCTTAGGAATAAGATCATGAATGGTCCGAAAAACAAAGTTTACGATATTGATCTTACATATATTACCAGCCGCGGTAACTGGTATTTTATCTCCTGGAAAGGCGATATTCAGAAATCGGGAGGAGTAGCCACTAATATTGGAATTCATTTTTTTGATATGCTGAGCTGGATCTTCGGAAATGTGAAAAAGAATATCGTTCACATGTCACTCCCCAACAAAGCAGCCGGCTATCTTGAGCTCGGGAACGCCAGGGTAAGATGGTTCCTCAGCCTTGATGCCAATGACCTTCCTGCGGCTTCAGTTGAAAATGGCAGGAGGACATTCAGATCGGTTGTTGTTGATAATGAGGAAATCGAATACAGCGAAGGTTTTGCTGATCTCCATACGTTGACATATAAAGAAATACTTGCAGGCAGAGGGTTTAGCCTGAAGGATGCCCGCCAGTCGGTGGAAATAGCATATACAATACGTAATTCAAAACCAGAAAGTCTCACTGGGGATTATCATCCCATCTTAAAAACATTAAAGCATGTACAATAAACTTATAAAAAAGAAAACAAAACTTTCAGTTATCGGGCTTGGATATGTCGGGCTTCCGATTGCGCTTGAATTTGCCAGAAAGATAAAAGTTATCGGTTTTGACATCAAGCCGGGAAGGATTGATCTGATGAAAAAGGGAATTGATCCAAGCAACGAACTCGATTCCGCTTCTTTCAAAAATACCAGTATCCATTTTACAAGCGATCCAAAAGATCTGAAGGATGCTTCCTTTCACATAATCGCCGTCCCCACTCCTACCAATATCTATAATCTTCCAGATCTGACCCCCGTTCTGAAAGCATCGGAGACATTAGGCAGGGTACTGAAGAAAGGAGATTATGTTATATACGAATCAACTGTTTACCCGGGTTGCACCGAAGAGGATTGCGTTCCTGTCCTGGAAAAGTTTTCAAAACTGAAGGCAGGAAGAGATTTCAAGGTTGGATTCTCACCAGAAAGGATAAATCCCGGCGACCACAACCATACTCTTACAAAAATTGTAAAAATAACGAGCGGCTGTGATCCTGAAGCTGCCGAAAATATTGCAAAAACTTACGAGCTCATTATTAAGGCCGGTGTATACAGGGCAAGCTCAATAAAAGTGGCAGAGGCTGCCAAGATAATTGAGAATACCCAGCGCGATATCAACATCGCATTCATGAACGAGCTCTCATTGATATTTAACCGCCTTGGCGTCAACACTTTCGAGGTGCTTGAAGCTGCCGGAACAAAATGGAATTTCCTCAAATTCTATCCCGGACTTGTCGGAGGCCATTGCATAGGTGTTGATCCCTACTATCTTTCATATAAGGCAAAAGCTCTCGGGTATCATCCTCAGATGATCGATTCAGGCCGTTTCGTAAACGACAGCATGGGCAGATACATAGGTAAACAAACCGTTAAAAAAATCATTGCTGCGGGAAAAAATCCCAATAATTCAAGGGTGCTGATCCTTGGCATTACCTTCAAGGAGGATGTTACGGATATCCGAAACTCAAAAGTTGCTGATATAATTGCTGAGCTAGCCGATTTCAGTGTCAGCGTTGATGTAATCGACCCGGGAGCCAGCCACGATGAAGTTAAGGAAGAGTACAAACTGGAACTGAAAAAAGGACCCATCGGGAAATATGACGCCATAATCCTTGCTGTCAGCCATAAAGAGTACCTCACACTGAGCGAAAAATGGTTTACTCCTCTTTTAAATAATGATGGCATCATCGTTGATGTAAAAGGGGTTCTTCGCGGACGAATCAGGAAACACACTTACTGGAGTCTCTGATGAAAAAAAAGATCCTTGTTACGGGCGGAACCGGATATATCGGTTCTCACACTGCAGTTGAACTAATAGAGGATGGATTTGAAGTAATCCTGATCGATAACCTATACAATTCGGAAGCAGTGGTTGCTGAAAGGATCGGAAAGATTACCGGAACAAAACCACGCCTTGAAGTATTCGATATCTGTGACAATAAGAAGCTTGATGACTTCTTTAGAAGAAATAAGGATATTTCGGCTATCATCCATTTTGCAGCATACAAAGCTGTCGGCGAATCGGTCAGTAAACCACTCGAATATTACAGGAATAACCTCGTATCCCTGGTAAACCTCCTGGAGGGAATGAATGAAAACGGCATTCCTGCAATTGTATTTTCATCTTCATGCACAGTTTACGGACAACCTGAAAAACTGCCGGTAACCGAAGATGCTCCAATTCAACCTGCAATATCCCCGTACGGAAATACCAAGCAGATATGTGAGGAGATCATCAGGGATACTGTTGCTGCAAACAAAAATATAAAGGCTATCTCGTTGAGATATTTTAATCCGATAGGCGCACATAAATCAGCACTTATTGGTGAACTGCCGAGGGGCGTTCCGGAAAATCTTGTTCCTTTTATTACTCAGACAGCCATGGGATTAAGGGACGAACTGAAAGTCTTCGGCGATGATTATGATACTCCTGACGGTTCATGCATCCGCGATTATCTTCATGTTGTTGACCTGGCAAAAGCTCATGTTATTGCGGTCAGAAGGCTGACGGAAAATAAGAATAAACATGATTACGAGGTGTTTAACCTCGGCACCGGGAAGGGAGTCTCGGTACTTGAAGCAATTAAATCATTTGAACGGGTCTCGGGAATTAAGCTGAAATATAAGATCACTGGCAGAAGAGCTGGAGATATTGAGAAGATATGGGCCGATCCCTCTTTCGCAAACAGGGAACTGGGCTGGAAGACAATCAGTTCTCTGGATGAAGCGATGAAAACTGCCTGGGAATGGGAGAAAATCATCAGAAAGAAAAACTGATCAATATGAACTGGGAAAAAACAATTCTGATAACCGGTGGAGCCGGTTTTATTGGTTCGCATGTAATCAGGAGATTCGTTAATAAGTACCCTGCATACCATGTGGTAAATGCCGATAAGCTTACCTATGCAGGGAATCTTGAGAATCTCTCCGATATTGATTCAAAAAAGAATTACTCCTTTGAAAAGATTGATATTGTAAATAAACAGTCAGTTATTGGTCTTTTCAACAAATATAAGTTTGACGGGGTAATCCATCTTGCTGCAGAATCACATGTCGACAGGTCAATAACTGGGCCTGATGAGTTTGTATTTACAAATATTGTCGGCACATTAAATCTTTTAAACGGCGCACTGGCAGCCTGGCAGAATGATTTCAGTGGAAAGCTTTTCTATCATATTTCCACAGATGAGGTTTATGGTTCGCTCGGAAGCGAAGGCATGTTTACCGAGGAGACAGCCTATGATCCGAAAAGCCCCTATTCAGCCTCAAAGGCAAGCTCCGACCACCTTGTAAGAGCATACAATCACACTTTTGGAATACCAACAGTTATTTCCAATTGCTCAAATAATTACGGGCCGAATCAGTTTCCGGAAAAATTGATACCTCTGGCTTTAAATAATATAAAAAATAACAAACCCGTACCTGTATATGGTAAGGGAGATAACATCCGCGACTGGCTTTATGTTGAAGATCATGCATCAGCCATTGATCTTATTTATCACCGCGGGAATCCGGGCGAGACATATAATATAGGCGGTAACAATGAATGGAAAAATCTTGATCTCATAAAACTGCTCTGCAGGATAATGGATAAAAAGCTTAACCGGCCTTCAGGCACTTCGGAAAAGCTTATAACATTTGTGAAGGACAGGCCGGGTCACGACCTCAGGTATGCCATTGATTCCACAAAGCTTCAGAAGGAGATGAACTGGTCTCCGATACCGAAGTTTGAAGACGGTCTTGAAAAAACTGTTGACTGGTATCTGTCAAACCAGAAATGGCTCGATAATGTCATCTCCGGCGACTACGAAAAATACTACAATTCAATGTATTCTGGACGGTAGGAAACTATCTATTCAACAGTCACTGATTTTGCCAGATTCCTGGGCTGGTCAACGTTGCATCCTCTGAGTACGGCAATATGATATGATAAAAGCTGTAGAGGAATAACAGCAAGCAACCCAGAGAAAACGGGCATTGTTTCCGGAACCTCAAGAACATAGTCAGCCATTTTACTTATAATTTCATCGCCCTGGGTTACGATTGCAATGACCTTCCCTTTTCTTGCCTTAATTTCCTGGATGTTGCTGATTATCTTTTCGTACGTATCATCTTTTGTGGCGACTACCACCACCGGCATGTTATCATCAATAAGGGCAATAGGGCCATGTTTCATTTCGGCAGCTGGGTATCCTTCAGCATGAATATAAGAGATCTCCTTTAGTTTAAGAGCCCCTTCGAGAGCTACCGGGAAGAGGTATCCTCTTCCGAGGTATAGGACATTATGAATATTCTCAAACATTTTTGACAAGGCAAGAGCCTTATCATTGACCTTAAGTGCCTCCTCTATCTTGGAAGGGATGGAAACAAGTTCAGTAATAAGCTCCTTATAGGATGAATCAGAGATTAACCCTTTCAAATGTCCGATTTCGAAAGCCATCATGGCCAGGACAGTAACCTGTGTAGTGAAAGCTTTAGTTGAAGCAACGCCAATTTCAGGACCGGCATGGGTATAAACGCCTGCATCTGTTTCGCGGGGAATACTGCTTCCAACTACATTGCATATACCTATCACCTTGGCGCCTTTTCCCCTTGCAAGCTTAACTGCGGCAAGAGTATCGGCCGTTTCACCGCTCTGGCTTATTGCGATAACAATATCACCCTTTCTGATAATAGGATTTCTGTAACGGAATTCCGAAGCATATTCAACCTCAACAGGTATCCTGGTATATTCTTCAAAGAGATATTCACCAAGAAGGCCTGCATGCCATGAAGTTCCACAGGCTACGATTAGTATCCTGTCAGCCTGCGCCATTGTGTCAAGTACATCATGGAGTCCGCCGAGCATTATCCCTGACCGGTCGGGAAGCACTCTTCCTCTGAAAGTATCATGAATAGCTCTCGGCTGCTCGAATATTTCTTTAAGCATGAAATGATCAAAACCCTCCTTGTCAATCTCCCCGATTTTGAGATCAACCTCCTTCACATCCAGCTTGATCATTTCATTCCTGATTGTCTTCAGGATGATCTGATCTTTTTTTATTATAGCCAGATCGTCGTCGTTGAGGTAAATGACCTTCTGGGTATACTCAACTATCGGTGTGGCATCTGAAGCAATAAAATTCTCGCCATCGCCCACTCCTATTACCAGAGGGCTTCCCTTCTTAGCAGCAAAAATTTTGTCGGGTTCTTTCGTGCAGATTATTCCCAGTCCATATGCGCCCTCAACCCTGTTCAGGGCAACCATAATTGCCTGTTCGGCGGTCAGGTCTCCTTCAATGTAAACATGTTCGATCAGGTTGGCCAGGACTTCAGTATCGGTCTGACTGGTAAAAACGATCCCCCTGCTCTGAAGATGTTTTTTGAGAAGAGAATAATTTTCTATTATTCCGTTATGAACGACCACAAAATTACCCTTGTAAGAGATCTGGGGGTGAGCATTCAGCTCATTCGGCTCGCCATGAGTTGCCCACCGGGTATGACCCATTCCTATCGTTCCGTCAAAACTCGATTTTTTGACCATCTCCTCGAGATCCTTGACCCTGCCCTTGCATTTAAATATTTTGGTCTCGCCATTAACCAGCACCAGCCCTGCAGAATCATATCCCCTGTACTCAAGGCGCTTCAGTCCGTTAATGATAATATTACGGGCTGGTCTTGAACCAATATATCCGACAATTCCGCACATAAAAATCAATTTTAGGTTATAGGGTACGAATTTAGCATATTGGTTCTGAAAATCTAGAACTTTGTATAGGTAATTTCAAATTTTACAGGCTTATAGCTTGTATTGGCCTTCAGAACTGCGTTATATGAGGAAGTTGGCAAAAGGAACAGTTCCAGATCAGATGTAATCGTATCAGCAGTGTCCTCAAGGTACTTCTGCAAATACGTTGCAATATTGATATTGTATGAAAAGGTTGTGGTAGTGTCCGGTGTTCCGTCATAGAATGTTGTGCCGGCAGTTGAATAATCGCTTACTATCCATTTGTGGCCTGTGGTTGTCAGATATCTCAGGTACACCAATGAAGGGATTGTTGAATACGTAAAGGTACTCCCGTCAGTAACAAATGGTATAATCAGGCGAGCTTTATTGATAGCTATATTGTGCAGAGACACGTCTTGCTTAAGTGTTTTCAGAGAAGGAATTTCGAGCTTTGTATAGACTCCGTTCATATTCTGGAGATAGGAGAGAGTATCGGGATACTTGTCGTTAATGTGTTGAATCTTCTTATCTGCCTGAGCAGTACTGAAATCATGCTTATAAAGGTTATATGCAGCATCTACAGCTTTGGCGTCGAGGAGAAAATCATATTCCATGGCTGCAGCATTCTCATCGTGCATGTAAACCGTGAAATAATTGACAGGAATGCCGTATGTGCCAGGAGATGAAACACTAAGTGAAACAAAAATAGGGTTGCCTGACGAAATAAGCTGAAAATATAAACCTTTAAAATACGATCGGAAATCAGGTATTTTAGTGCTCAGGAAGAGCATTGATTTATCACGCGTCATATACTCCCCAAAGGTTTTAGGAATGGTGAGTACAATATCATTTATTGTATCAGCCTTCAGGGTGGGAAGCGACACGCTCCATGACTCACCGGTAAGGGGGACTGTCTGGTTTGAATAATATTTTGAAGTTGCGTAAATCTGTTGGGATATTTCAGAAAACTTTATGAAATGTTCTGCCGCCGTATCTCCGTGGACAGTGAGCAGTTGAAGAAAAAGTTTTACCGAATCAACAGTGAAATAATCTTCACCAGTCAGGGAATCTGCAAGCCACACCTGGGAAACGAATTCAGAGGTTGTTGTGCCAAAATACGGGTCATACAAACTGCCAAGGTAAGATGTCGCCGGGTTATCGGATTCCACAGAGTCTTTATACATTGTGTACGACTTCACTCTTACTGTGTCGGACGATATAATAGAGACAAAATCGGTACCAGGCAGCATGTTTGCGCCGATTTTTGAAGCATCCTCCTCACAGGCGTTTATAAGAAAAAACATCCCGCTGGTTATAAGAAGCGGAAGGAGTTTAAGAATTTTTTCTGAAAATAGTCTGCTGGAGAATATAGAATTACGATAAAATCTTGTCATAAAACTCATTATAGGCGTCAATGTATTGGCTCTCATCTTTATAAGGAAGAACAGGCTTATTGACTGTCTTCAGGTACTTTGTCAAATCATCATTTATCTCTTCGCTGCCGATAATGATCCCGTCGGAATATTTTATTGCCAGTTTTGAAACACTTACAAAATCGGGTTTTTTCACCAGCTTAAGGTTCTCATTGTCTATACCGTCGAATCGCAGTTTGTCAGCGAACGTTGATCTAAACGGTGTTTCAAAATCATTATTGTAAATAGAGTAGATTATTTTATAGTTATGGAAGAGCGGATCATCATTGTAAATACTTCGCAGATATACGGGTACGAGAGCCGACATCCATCCATGGCAATGAACTATGTCGGGAGCCCATCGAAGTTTCTTCACAGTTTCAATTACACCACGGGCAAAAAAGAGTGCACGCTCGTCATTATCCTCAAATTCCCGGCCTGCTGAATCGGTAACTATATACTTTCTCTGGAAATAATCGTCATTGTCGATAAAGTATACCTGCATCCTGGCGCTCTGAATTGAAGCCACCTTTATTATAAGCGGATGATCGGTATCATCAATGATAAGGTTCATGCCCGAAAGCCTTATAACCTCATGAAGCTGGTTCCTGCGCTCATTGATGCAACCATATCTTGGCATGAAAGTGCGTATCTCTTTGCCCCTTTCCTGGATGCCCTGGGGCAGATACCTGCCGATCTTTGATAATTTGGTTTCCCCAAGATATGGAGTGATCTCCTGTGAAATGAATAATACCTTCCTGCTTTCCATTTACCTCCCTGGATATACCCTTTCTTAACAAGGTGCAAAGATAATAATAAAAAATGATATAATTATTTCTATGTGTTTAATGATAGAGTCTGCTATCCTCTTTTTTAAAGAGTTACAAAAATAATTCCCGGATAAAAAGTGAAAGAAAATTCATTCTCCTGCAATTCCTCATCAATTAAGTAATTACTATTAGCTTTGCATTCTAATCCGTTTTTCATGAAGGTAATAAGCACCATAACCAGGCTTCAGATACAGTTAAAAAACGCGCATGGCAAACCGGTTGGTTTTGTTCCTACAATGGGGGCTTTGCATGATGGTCATCTGTCACTTGTGAAAAATGCGACAGCTGAATGCCCGATGGTTGTAATCAGCATTTATGTCAACCCGACCCAGTTTAACGATAAGGAAGATCTTAAAAGATATCCCAGAACCCTGGAAGCTGATCTCAACCTGCTTAACACAGTATTAAGGGAAAATGACCTGGTTTTCACCCCCGGCGACAATGAAATTTATCCGACCGCAGATAAGAGGGTGTTCCATTTCGGCAATCTCGACAATGTAATGGAAGCGAAGCGGCGGCCAGGCCATTTCAATGGCGTTGCCCAGGTTGTCAGCAGGCTTTTTGATANNTGTAATAAGGGAGCTTGTAAGACAATTGAATTATCACATCACGATCTCTTCCAATCCTATTGTACGCGAACCCAACGGACTGGCAATGAGCAGCAGGAACCGGCTTCTGGAGCCGGGAATACGGAAAGTTGCCCCGGTAATATTTAAAACAATTTCAGAAGCGGCACAGATGATCAGGGAAAAAGATATTCCTGAAATTAAAAAATACGTTGCCGATAATATAAATAAAACAGGAGGTCTCGAAGTTGAATATTTCGAAATAGCCGATAACATTCAACTCATGACGGCCGGGTCCCGCAAAGAAATGAAAAAAGGAAAAAAATATTACGGATGCATAGCCGTTAAAGCAGGTAAGATCAGACTTATTGATAATGTTGAATTCCCGTTGGTGTAAACAAAAAGGTTATTTACCTTTGCACCGTTGTTTTATTCACTTAATCAACGCTCATGTTAATTGAAATTTTAAAGTCGAAGATTCACAGGGTAACTGTTACCGAAGCCAACCTTAATTATATCGGGAGCATTGCCATTGATGAAAATCTGATGGATGCTGCCAATATCATTGAGAATGAAAAAGTGCAGGTTTTAAATCTGAATAACGGTGAACGTCTCGAAACTTATGTTATTAAGGGCGAAAGAGGATCCGGATCCATCTGCCTCAACGGTGCGGCTGCCAGAAAAGTCATCGTAGGCGATATCATTCTTATAATGTCGTATGCATCAATGGAATTTGAAGAAGCAAGGAAATTCCACCCTGCTATAATATTTCCAGATACCAAAACAAATAAACTGATTTGAATTTCAGAAAGTTCGTTATACAGGCTTTGAAGTTTCTCGGATTTCTGGCTGTCGCAATTCTTTTATTATGGCTGGCTTTCCGGAATGTTGATTTTAAAAGCCTTGCCAAAAACCTGAAAGAGGCTAATTACTACTGGCTCATTCTGTCAGTCTTCTTCAGCCTGATGGCCTTTATCCTGCGTGCCCGCCGCTGGCAATTGCTGATTCATCCGCTTGGTTTCAGTCCCTCTTTCTGGTACACATTTCATGCGCTGATGATCGGATACATGGCAAATCTTGCTTTGCCAAGAATAGGAGAAATAACGCGATGCGTTGCCCTCGGGAAAAAAGAAAAAATTCCTGTCGATAAGCTGGTGGGAACCGTGATCATTGAACGTACAATTGATTTTATCTCGGTCCTTCTTTTTCTGATAATAATTGTATTAACAAGCGAATCACTTATTAATGAGTTCCTCAAAAAGAGCATTTTCATACCATTCAAGGAAAAAGTCATTTCTCTTATAGATTTCTCATGGATCTTCTATGCAGTTCTTGCCCTTCTGGCTGTTATTGCTCTGTCCCTGATGATCCGTTACAGAAAAAACCTTCGAAAAACCAGGTTTTTTTCAAAGATGTCCGATATTGCAAAAGGAGTTATAACCGGGCTAAAAACAATTACAAATCTGAGAAGAAAATGGGAATTTATTTTCCTTACAATTGGTATCTGGATCAGTTATGCCCTTATGACCTGGGTGGTTGTATTCTGTCTTAAAAGCACATCGGATATTTCATTCTGGAATTCACTTATTATCCTTGTTGTAGGCGGGCTTGCAATGTCGGTCCCCGTTCAGGCAGGTTTCGGAGCTTTTCACTGGGCTGTATCACAGGTACTTATTGTGATTCATGGAATAAGCCTTGAAGATGGACTCACTTATGCCCTGCTTTCCCATGAATCACAGATCATTTTTGAAATATTGGTCGGTCT
>PMBC01000013.1:12429-13680 GCA_003152835.1 Bacteroidales bacterium
CCAACATGGAAAAAAGAAAACCGGAGCTTCTTGATAATATTGAAGCAGACGAAAAAAACAGGCATAAAACAGGTATCTCAGAACTCGACAGGATACTTGGCGGCGGAATGGTAAGCGGTTCCCTTATACTTCTCGGGGGAGAGCCGGGAGTTGGGAAATCGACTCTTGCACTTCAGCTTGCCCTCGCTCTTAAAGACACAAAAATATTATATGTCTCCGGCGAAGAGAGCGAAGAGCAGATCAGTCTCAGGGCACACAGGCTTAAAAAATCGAATCCACAGTGCTACATTTTAAGCGAAACAGAACTCGAATCAATCCTCACCCATTCAGAGAACCTGAAACCGGGACTCATAATCGTCGATTCAATCCAAACAGTAAGCACCTCGATGCTTGAATCTTCAGCGGGATCAGTTTCACAGGTACGCGAATGTGCAGCGCAGCTTTTAAAATATTCAAAAATAACAGGCATCCCTGTGTTCCTAATAGGGCATATAACCAAGGATGGGACTCTTGCAGGGCCAAAAGTGCTTGAACATATTGTCGATGTCGTGCTCTATTTCGAAGGCGATAATAATTATGTATACCGTATCCTCCGTTCCGTAAAGAACAGGTTCGGTTCCACTTCGGAGATCGGAATCTTTGAAATGATCGAAACCGGATTAAGGGAGGTCGGCAACCCATCCGAACTTTTCATCAATCAGCATGAGGAACCCCTGAGTGGAATATCCATAGCTGCGACAGTCGACGGTCTTCGTCCATTCCTTATCGAAACCCAGGCGCTGGTGAGCAGCGCCGTGTACGGAACCCCGCAGAGAAGCTCAACCGGATTTGATATACGAAGGCTAAACATGCTGCTTGCTGTTCTTGAAAAAAGAGCCGGCTTCAGACTTGGCGTCAAGGATGTATTCCTGAATATTGCAGGCGGGATCAAGGTAGCAGATCCGGCAATCGACCTTGCTATAGTCAGTGCTGTTCTTTCGTCAAACCTTGATATACCAATATCAAAAGAAATATGTTTCGCCGGCGAAACAGGCCTCTCTGGTGAGATACGCCCGGTTTCAAGGATCGAACAGAGGATCAGGGAAGCTTCAAAAATGGGATTCAAAAAGATCTACCTCTCCAAATTCCACAGAAATCTTTCTTTAAAAGGTCTGGATATTGAAGTCGTACACGTCGGTAAAATAGAGAATCTGGTAAGGTCCCTTTTCAGCTGACCCCCGGTCTTCTCTTCGTTCAGCCCACCCCCTGAAG
>PMBC01000041.1 GCA_003152835.1 Bacteroidales bacterium
TTTTCAGAAGGAGAAACCATCACCAGCTTACCATCCTTATCCTCGGCCATAAGGATCATTCCCTTCGATTCAATGCCCTTGATCTTTCTTGGTTCAAGGTTTGCAACGATTGATATCTGTTTGCCAATAATAGCCTGTGGTTCAAAGTATTCTGCAATACCCGAGACAATTGTCCGGACATCGGTTCCGGTATCGATCTTCAGCTTAAGGAGCTTGGTGGTTTTTGGCACTTTTTCTGCCTCAAGAATAGTTGCCGTTCTGATATCTATTTTTGTAAAATCATCGAATGTCACAATCTCTTTTGCAGGAGCTGTTTTTACTCCCGATNNAAGATCTGTCCTTCCGGCATCGCTCCACTGGTTCTTGCCTGAATTGAGCCAGCCCCTTAATTTTTCCATTGAGAAGGGAAGGAATGGCTCAAGTATGATTGTCAGGTTTGCAGTTATCTGCAATGCGATATTCATTATTGTCTTAACTCTTTCGGGATCAGTTTTAACTACCTTCCATGGCTCTGCATCGGCAAGGTATTTGTTGCCCAGCCTTGCAAGATTCATCGCCTCTTTAAGAGCTTCCCTGAACCTGAACGATTCTATGCTTGTTTCTACATTTATCCTGATCTGCTGAATCTCCTTCAGGACTGATTCATCATTTTTATCGGTAACACCTCTTGCCGGCACTTTCCCCTCATAATAATTGTTTGTCAGAACAAGCGTCCTGTTCACAAAATTGCCGAGAATCGCAACCAGCTCATTATTATTCCTTGCCTGGAACTCCTTCCAGGTAAAGTCGTTATCCTTGGTCTCGGGTGCGCTGGCACATAAAGAATATCTTAACACATCCTGCTTGCCTGGAAAATCTTCAAGGTATTCGTGAAGCCATACAGCCCAGTTCCTGGAAGTTGATATTTTATCGCCTTCAAGATTGAGGAATTCATTGGCAGGAACGTTGTCGGGCAGGATATATGTTCCTTCCGCATTCAGCATTGACGGGAAGATAATGCAGTGAAATACGATGTTATCCTTGCCTATAAAATGGACCATCTTGGTATCCTTGTCCTTCCAGTATTTTTCCCAGTCAGGGGTAAGCTCCTTGGTTGCAGAGATATATCCGATAGGGGCGTCGAACCAGACATATAATACCTTTCCCTTTGCGTTCTTCAACGGAACTGGCACTCCCCAGTCGAGATCACGGCTGACCGCTCTAGGTTGGAGGCCCTGGTCGAGCCACGACTTGCACTGACCGTAAACATTGGTCTTCCACTCTTTATGATCTTCAAGTATCCACTTTCTCAGCCATGGTTCATATTTATCAAGCGGCAGGTACCAGTGCAGAGTTTCGCGCAGCACGGGCTTGCTTCCGCTAACAGTCGAATGAGGATTTATAAGGTCTGTAGGGCTGAGGGATGTCCCGCACTTTTCGCACTGATCGCCATACGCATTTTCATTTCCGCAATGGGGACACGTACCTATTATGTACCTGTCGGCAAGGAAGCAACCTGCTTCTTCGTCATAATATTGTTCTGAACTCTTTTCAGTGAACTCTCCTTTTTCATAGAGATTAAGGAAGAATTCTGATGCTGTTTCGTAATGGATTTTATTTGAAGTCCTTGAATATATGTCAAATGCGATGCCGAAATCGCTGAAGGCTTTTTTAATGATAGTATGGTACCTGTCAACAATTTCCTGTGGTGTCACACCTTCATTCCGGGCTTTTAAAGTAATTGGAACGCCATGTTCGTCGGAGCCGCAGACCGAAATAACGTCTTCGCCCTTCATCCTGAGGTACCTGGTATAAATGTCGGAAGGAATATAAACGCCAGCAAGATGTCCGATATGCAGAGGTCCGTTGGCATATGGCAGGGCGGAGGTTACCAGGTATCTTTTAAACTTCTTCATGATATTGATAATGAACTGATAAGAATTTGTAAAACGTCCAAAGATAATAAAAAAAGGTATAATGGTGTAAAGGTACAATGGTACAAAGGTGCAAAGGTGCAATGGCAGATTATGGGGTTTGTATAATGAAACAATTACCGTTACTTTTACATTAATATCGTGAATATGACTCTTAAAAAAATCCAGCCTCCGTTTCTTAAGCAGGGTGATGAAGTTGCTATTGTTTCACCCTCATTTGCCATTGATGAAATAAAGATCAGCGATGGTGTGAAAGCGCTGGAAGGATGGGGCTTGAAAGTTCATATCGGGAAGAATGTTTTTAAAAAATCCGGGCCCTTTGCAGGAACTGATGCGGAAAGATTATCTGACCTCCAGGAATTTACAGACAACATTAAGATCAAGGCAATTATCTGTTCCAGGGGAGGGTATGGCATGCTGAGGATAATTGACAAGATCGATTTCTCCCGGATAAGAAGGCATCCTAAATGGTATGTTGGCTTTAGTGACATAACTGCATTGCACCTCTGGCTCTGTGAAAAATTTAACACTGTTTCCATTCATGGCGAAATGCCCCTGAATTATGCCAATCCTGAAAAATCAGCAGGGAACCTGGGGTCGTTGCGCGATGCTTTATTTGGAGAGTGGAAGCCTGTTGAATGGGAAGGCGGTTTTTTAAGGTCGGGGCGTGTTTCGGGTGAGGTTACTGGTGGCAATCTTTCATTGATATACAGCCTCTCAGGTACACCGGCTGACATTAAAACAAAGGGTAAAATATTATTTATCGAAGATGAGGGAGAGTACCTGTACCATCTCGACAGGATGCTTATATCTCTAAAACTAGCCGGGAAGCTTGATAGCTTAGCAGCGCTGGTGGCAGGGGGTTTCAGCAAAATGGAGGAGACAAAAACTCCCTGGGGGAAAACTCCTGAAGAGATCATTTCCGGTATTGTTTCTGAATTTGAATACCCGGTATTTTTCAATTTCCCGGCAGGGCATATAGCTGATAACCATGCGTTTTACATAGGGCGGAAAGCAGAGATTGAAGTAAAAGGGAAGAGGGCCAGACTCTCTTACCGTTAATTTTCAGAAAGCTGAAAGCAACAGGTCAAGGTCCTTCGAAAGAACACCGAATTTTTGTCCCAGAGTCTCATTTGTGAGATTGCCATTGTAAAGGTAAGCTCCATGCCGTAGCCCCGGATCATTCTTAAGAAGATGTGTGATCCCTCCGGAATCGGCCAGCCCCTGGAGCATCGGAGCGAATATATTGCTTAATGCAATTGAGGCTGTCCTTGCTACGCGCGAGGGAAGGTTCCATGCCGAGAAATGTATTACCCCGTGTTTTTCATAGACCGGATCCTTCAATGCCCTGCATTCGGTAGTCTCTATGCACCCTCCGCGATCAATGCTCAGATCAATGATAACGGATCCTTTTTTCATCGTACGCACCATCTCCTCGGTTATATAGTACCATGGTTTCAGATCGTCAAGTTCAATTGCACCAATAACAACATCAGCCGATTTGAGAGCTTTCTTAAGAACCTGCGGATGGAAGACTGATGTCTGAAGCCTGTGACCAGCAAGGGATTCAAATTTTCTAAGTCGCTGAAGCGAACTGTCAAAGATCTTTACCTGTGAACCGAGTCCGAGAGCTGCTTTTGCTGCATATTCGCCCGCAGTATTTGCTCCGAGTATCATGACTTCTGTAGGAGTGACCCCGGTTATTCCTCCGAGCATAACTCCTTTTCCGCCATGGTGGTTGCTGAGATAATCAGAGGCAAGAAGGATTGATGTAACCCCGCTGATTTCGCTCATTGATTCGACAACCGGCAGTACATTATTATTATTATCGCGGATTTTTTCAAAGGCAATAGCTGTCACCTTCTTCCTGATGAGCCTGGCAAGAGTCTCTTCGCTCAGCTTAAGTACATTAAGGTATGAAAACACTACCTGGTTTCCCTTCAGGTAATCGGTATCCTTTTCGGTAAAAGGGGCTACCTTAATAATTACATCCGATCCGTAAACCCTTGCAGTTGAATCGGTGATTATTGCACCATTTTCGCTATAGTCTTTGTCGGTATAATTTGCGCCAAGCCCTGCTCCTTTCTGAAGGATCACCTCATTATCGGATTCAACAAGCAGGTTGACAGCTTCAGGTGTCAGGGCAACTCTTTTTTCGTCATCGGCTGCATCGGAGGGTATACCTATTGAAATTCTTCTGAACTTTACAGCAGTTTCAAGATGCTCTTCCTTTGGCATATATGCGGTATTGCCAAATTGTATTTTCCCGCTTTTACCCTTTTCGTTCATCCGTGGATATTGTTGTTTCATCAAAGGTAAAAAAATTGCAATACAGGTGCAAAATAAGATTGATCACGAAACTGACAATGTCCGCTCTTCATTTTCTCCTACCGATATCCTGACTCTGACAGTCTCTTCAGGAAGGATATCCTCAACAAGTTCGGGCCATTCCATGAAACAATATTTTTCCCCTGTCAGATACTCCTCTATTCCGAAATCAAATACCTCATCATGTTTTTTTATCCTGTAAAAGTCAATGTGATACATTGATTCCCCTCCCGTGGTTCTATATTCATTTACAAGTGTAAAGGTGGGGCTGCTTACAAGATCGGCGGCGCCGAGAAATTCACAGAGGGCTTTGATTATTGTGGTTTTACCGGCACCCATGGCGCCGTAAAAAGCATATATCGTCTTCCCTTTGGTCTGATCCAGGATCCTTTTGACAGCAGAGCGCAGCCCTCTTTTGTTCTTAATTATTATTTTCATAGGATCCGGAAATTATTATGAAATTGGTTCAAGAGATGCCACGGGCAGGAGCATTTCCTGGAGTGAGATTCCTCCATGCTGAAATGTATTCCTGTAATACCCTGCATAGTGGTTGAAATTATTTGGGTAGATAAGGAAATCCTTATTCATCGCGAATATATACTTAGTTGTGATATTTGTTCTGGGCAGGCGGGCCTGTTCAGGGTTTTTTATTTCAAAAACCCCATTCGGATCATAATCGAGGTTCCTGCCTGATTTATAACGGAGATTTGATGAAGTCTTTTTATCACCGATCACTTTTACGGCATTCTGTACCCTGATAGTGCCATGGTCAGTACTGAAAATGACTCTAACCCTGTGTGATGACAGTATTTTCAGCAAATCAAAAAGCGAGGAATGAAGGAACCACGAGTGTATAAGGCTCCTGTATGCCGGCTCATCTTCGGCAAGATCCCTGATGAGCCCGATTTCCGTTCGTGCGTGTGAAAGGATATCCACAAAATTATAAACCAGGATATTAATGTCGTTTTCAAGCATTTGATTCACACGTTCAATTGCTTTTTTCCCTTCACTCCCGTTGCTTATCTTACTGTAAGACCATTTGTACTTCAATCCTTTGCGTGCAAGCTGGTTTCTGAAGAGTTCTTCTTCAAAATTATTCTTCCCTTCTTCCTCGTCATCGTCAATCCAGTATTGCGGCATGGTACCGGCTATCTGATCTGGCATCATACCGGCAAAAATGGCATTACGGCTATATTGTGTTGCCGTAGGCAGGATACTGTAATAAATATCCTCGTCAATTATTCTGAAGAGACCCGACAGTTCAGATGAAATTACCTTCCAGTGGTCGAATCGCAGATTATCAATAAGGATAAAAAAGAGAGGACGATTAGAGCTGATCTGCGGAAAGATCTTTTTTGTGAATAATGAAGGGGACAGAACAGGTGCATCAACAGCTTTTGCATCAAACCAGCCGAGGTAATTCTTAATTACAAATTTTGAAAAGGAATTGTTTGCTTCATTCTCCTGCATTTTAAGGATTTCAGACATCCCCGGGTCAGCTGATTTTCCAAGTTCTGATTCCCAGAAGACAATTTTACGATAAAGCTCCGACCACTCGTTGCAGCTTCGGACTGAGGCAATAAGATTCCCGATGCGGCTGAATTCCTGGCGGTAATCAGTTGTTGTCTTTTCTGTTACAAGTCTTTTCTGATCGAGTATCTTTTTTATTGCAAGAAGAATCTGCTTTGGCTTCACCGGCTTAATAAGATAATCTGCTATTTCAGAGCCGATAGCTGCCTCCATTAACTCTTCCTCCTCGCTTTTCGTTATCATAACAACAGGAATATCGGTCCGGATCTCCCTGATGAGCCTGAGAGTCTCAATTCCGCTTAACCCTGGCATATTTTCATCGAGAAAAATCAGGTCATATGAATTCTGCTTTACAAGATCGATAGTATCATTCCCATTAGAGCAGGTATCTACTTCATATCCCTTATCCTCAAGGAAGAATATATGAGGTTTTAGTGCTTCAACCTCATCATCAGTCCATAATATTTTTATTTTTCTCATATCCTGTTAAGAACGATATCCCCATGCATACTCCCCTGTTACTTTTTCACGTCTTTAAGATAGTGCTCCCTGAAAAACAGCAGGTATCTATCCGGATTCTTATCCTTGTTGAGCACATCAAGGTTATCCTTGCCTATGATAAACGAAAACATCCCTGATTTAGAACTGTTTCTGATCGACTTTTCAATGCTGAATGAATTATAGTAGCCAAAAGCTTCCGGGTAATCCCTGAATCCGGAAACAGTGATCGTAATATATTTATTATCAACCAGCACTCCTTCTGTCCTGTAATTTTTATTTGTGTAATTATCAATATTATAGCTGATCACATCAAATGATGACAGGTTAATATTGAAAGCAGGATCAGTGATAACCAGTATGAAAACCTGGTTTGAAACAGTATCCTGAACATACAATTCCCTGGCGATCTCCTTGTCTTCTTCAACCTTTAGCTCGGGGAGCTTCTGATTCAGGTAAGCGATTATTTCACCTGCTTTTGTGCTCTCACTGCTTCCGGGCCATCCTTTGACAACCTTATTAAGATCCTCCTTGAAACTTCTTTCATCGCTTATTCTTGCAACGCAATATGCATGGAGAAGCATGAATTTAGGAGCGAGCGGGTCCTGGGAATATGTTTTCATGGCATCCTCACAAATTGACATGGCAGAGGAAAAGTTTTCGGAAGTATACGAATTGTATGCCTTTTCGTAGACCTGTTCAGCCATTTTCATGGCATCAAGCTTCTTGATGTAGTAACCCGGATCGGAGAGGATTTTTGCAAATTCCGTTGAGGGATAGCTGGCAAGCAGCCTTTGCCTGTAAGCTTCCGCCTTTGAATTGTTTATTTCCTTATTGGTTTTGTAAAGATTATAAAGTGTTTCAGGCACAAGCTCACTTGACGGATAGCGGTTAATGAGCTTTTCATATGACTCTGTCGCCTTTACCTGATCAGATAATTTTTCGGAATAAGCTTTCCCTGCATTAAGATAAGCGTTGGCTACTTTATCATTCGACAGTGCAAGCAGAGAATCAGTAAGCGGGAGGTTCTTAAGGTAGAATTCAGGACTTTTATAATCCAGCGCTGCCTTGGTGGTGTCTTTCCCTGCCTGGGCTTTTTCGTCGGATCCGTTACTCTCCTGCGATGTGTTTATCCTAGACTTATTTGCATTCCTCCAGTTGTCTTCCAGCTTCCTGTCGCCCCATCTTCTCCTGAATTCAGTTCTGCCGAAAGTCAGGGCTGCCTGGTTATAAAAGTACCATTTACCCTCCTGCTCAATGTTGTTCTGAAAACGCCTTTCATTTTCATAATACTGGCCGAGGTTGTACATATCAGAATAACTTGTTGTCTTACCTTCACTTTCAGCCTTGGTTATTTTAGAAATAATTGAGGAAATCAGATTGCTCCTCTCTGATTCAGTCATCTCAGCCACCTTCTGCAGGGAATCTTCCTTCTGTATTATCTCAAGCTGGGAAACTACTGCATTAAGGTTTTGCGATTTTGTTCTTATCAGCTGATAATCCGGATTTTTCTGATCAATGAAATAGACTGTGCTGTCATAATATTTCCCGGCTTTCATGAAATCGGGCTTATTATAAAAATAATCAGCTAGCGCCAGGTATGTCCTTCCTTTTTGATTCTGATTGCTTGACTGGGATGAGGCAGATTTTCTGAAAAAATCGAGAGCTTCTTTTTCCTTTCCCTCTTTCATCGAAAGATTACCAAGCGCAAAATATATCTGGTCAAGAAAATCCTTGTTCTTGGAATCCCGAAGCATTCTTTCAAGTTCTTTTCGAATCTCCTTCGGATTCCCTGAATTTACATCAAATACTCCGGCAATGTTTATCCTGGCATTGAATTCCACATCGTAAGGCGGATTCATTTTAGTCACTTCACGATAAAGAGCTATTGCCCTTTCTGAATTTCCAGCTCTTTCACTGATCTGTGCCAGCAGGTAAGTAAGCCTGTATTTTGCACGTTTCCCGGATGCAAGCTGAATAGCCTTGCCCAGAGGATCGGCAGCTTCAGAGTATTTTTTTTGTTTGATGAACAGGTCAGCAAGAGTTGAGTAATACATTGATTTCAATGTCCTGGATGATTCATTTTTAATATCCATTTCATTAAGGATACGAAAACCTTCGGAGTATTTACCAGACTCGTTGTAAACCCTTGAAAGCCAGATTGAAGCCTCTTTTTTTATTTCCGGGTCGGCAGCTTCTTTCATGCAATATTCAAAAACGGCGGAAGCTTCATTATACTCCTGTTTGTAAAAGTGCGCTTTCCCGATAAGCAGGTAACTGTCATCAACCCAGTTATTATATTCCTTCCTGTCAAGAAGAGATTGGTCCTGCTCCGAGATCCTGGTTTTATCCTTTATTTCAGGCTTGGAAGTCATCGATTTTAAAGAGATCAGCTTTGATGCTTTTTGTATTGCTCTTTCCATGTCGGATGAGCACCTGGATGGGGAAGCCGGATCGCTGTATTCAAATACCCGCAGCAATTCAGCATAATCATCGGTATAGCCTTTATTCACCTTTGAAACGCCGGATTTAAAACTTTCATTCCCATTAAAAAAGATATTATACCTTGAAGTAAGGCTATGATAGAACCTGCTTGAAGGGGTGTTCTTTTCAACCGAACAATTAGTTGGAAAAAGTAACAGGCTCAGAAGCGCCAGGTATTTATATGATGCTTTGATTGAAGGCAATAGATAGTTTTTAATACTATAAACTGACTAAACGGGTGTATAGTATTTCAAAGGTAAATAAATTTGTGAAGCCGGGCCTTTTCAGACTGAAATTACTCTCTTGATTTCAGGGACCTCCTTCATGATAGCCTGCTCAACACCTGCCTTCAGGGTCTGCATGCTGTATGGACAACCATGACAGGCACCCGTAAGCTTAACCTTTACAGACATATCATCTGCAACTTCAATCAGTTCAATATCTCCGCCATCAGACTGCAGGTATGGTCTTACCCTCTCAAGCGCTTTTGCAACGCGTTCCTTAATGAATTTTGATTCTGACATATTCTCTATTTGTTTAATTTTACTTTTATTGTTGGCCTCAGTTCCTTGTTCCTGAGGTTTATCTTTTCAATCACAACGTCGGCAAGTGACATAAAAGCCTCACCAGCAACAGAATTTCCCAGGGCAACCGGTTCTCCCCTGTCGCTGCTTTCGCAAATGCTCTGGATAAGCGGGATCTGTCCGAGAAGAGGGACACCTGCCTTTTCTGCAAGTTTCTTTCCCCCCTCTTTCCCGAATATAAAATATTTATTATCCGGTAATTCGGCAGGTGTAAACCACGACATATTCTCGACGAGTCCGAGGACAGGCACATTTATCTTTTCACTTTTAAACATGGCAATTCCCTTTATGGCATCGGCCAGCGCAACCTCCTGCGGAGTGGTTACGATTATTGCTCCTGTCACTGCAGTTTCCTGAACAAGGGTAAGATGGATATCGCTTGTTCCCGGAGGAAGATCGACAAGAAGGAAATCGAGTTCGCCCCAATCTCCCTGAACCATCAGCTGCTTCAGAAAACCTGAAGCCATAGGCCCTCTCCATACAACTGCCTCAGCCGGGTCAACAAAGAAGCCTGTCGAAAGTACCCTGACACCATACTTTGTTAGCGGGATGATAATATCAGTGTCATTAACCCTCTTTACCTCGGGCCTGTATTTTTCAGCATCAAGCATAATTGGAACAGAGGGACCGAATACATCAGCATCAAGAAGCCCGACACTGTAATTCTTTCTTACCAATGCAATTGCAAGGTTGACAGCTACAGTCGTTTTCCCGACACCACCTTTGCCTGAAGAGATTGCAATAATATTCCTGATCCCGCGCAGAGGATCATTGGGTTTTTCAGAGAGTTTCCCAACAATCTCCTTCGGTTTTACCTCAATATTTGATACCACTACATCCTGTCCCAGTGTCTCTTTAAGCGTCCGGACTATTGTACTTTTTATGGATGAGATGAAGGGGTCATTTGATTTTTCCGGAGTTATGGTTAGTGATATGCCACCAGCTTCTGATACAATTTCCGAAACCATGCCAAGGGCGACAATGTCTTTTCCCTTTTCGGGATGGATCACCTTTTTAAGTGCATTTAAAACCTGATCTTTAGTAAACATCGGATATATATCTATTTATTATTTTTAAACAATTGACCTGCTAGAAATGTAAGATTCTTCGCTTCACTTCGTTCCGCTCAGAATCTCATTTTAATTTTACAAATTATCCGTTTAGAAACGTTATTTTTATTTAAATTAATTATAAATAGCATGCAATTGTACTACTTTTTTTCATTACCGCAAAATGTTCATTTGAGTTCCTTCAACGGGTCCCAGAATTTCTCAGGGAAATCAACCACCTGATCATCATCGACGATTATACCCTCATTTTCGAGAAGCTGCTTCATGGTAGTTGAATTACCGAAATGGTGTTTCCCTGAGAGCAATCCATTACGATTCACGACCCTGTGGGCTGGAATGAATTCAGGTCTCGAATGACAGTTGTTGAGCGCCCAGCCAACCATGCGGGCTGACCGGCCTGAACCAAGATAATGGGCAATTGCTCCGTATGAAGTTATCCTTCCGTATGGGATAAGTTTTGTCAGCTCATAAACTCGAAAGAAGAAAGCGCTGTTTTCAGATGTTTTTTTCCGTACCATCTTTAATGATCCTGTTTTTGTCAAGCCTGAAAGCGAGATAGAATATTTTAAGTCTCTCCTTCAGAAAGATACTTTCATAGTATGTCCTGATTGAAAGAATATCATCATCAGGGTCTTCGCCGTACAGATCGCTCGTAGCCGTGATAATTTCAAGTCTGTTCTTTTCGATCAGCGCTTTTGTATAATTGTACAGGTCTGAATTATCTGTTTTGAGGTGGATTATTCCGTGGTCTTTGAGAAAACTACGGTAATTATTCAGAAACCATGGACATGTGAGTCTTTTATTTGAATTGCGCTTTACGGGATGTGGATCGGGGAAAGTTATCCAGATCTCATCTACTTCGTCTTCTGCAAAGAAGGAGTTAATAAACTCGATCCTGGTACGGAGGAATGCTGTATTCGGAAGCTTTTTCTCATCGGCTGTTTTTGCTCCGCGCCACATCCTGGCACCCTTGATGTCAAGTCCGATGTAATTATTTTTGGGAAATCTTTCAGAAAGGCCAATGGTATATTCTCCTTTCCCGCATCCGAGTTCAAGAATAACAGGATTTTCGTTATGGAAGATTTCCTTTTTCCATTTACCTTTCACCGGATGATCCTTCCCGAACGGGGCTCCGGATTCAGGCTGGATGACATTTCTGAATGTTCCCAGCTCAGCCCACCTGGCCTGTTTATGCTTTCCCACTGATTAAGATTTACCTGCTGGTCTTTTCAACTCTGACGCCGATATCATAAACCCCTTTAAGATCACCCGTTCGCATGCCGTGCTGGATCTTAAAATGGTATGTGCCTTTTGCCGGGAAAAATACATTTTGCCTGTAGGGAAGTTTCAGTTCATGGATATCACCGAACCCCTTGCCGTACCATTTCCCCTTTTCATTGGCAAGGTCATATTGCAGAGTGTCAGTAATACTTGTTTTTCCGTCGGGCGAGGAGGCTGTCACAAACAGCCAGATATTGCGAAAGGGGTAATCTGAGCCGGTACGGATACTGAAAAACACATTCGTTCTGGTTGTTGTATCATCGACAATTATCCTGAAGTCAGGGTTGTCGGTGAGGCTCCAGGTTGCATTGGGCATTACAGCCGAATCTGTGAACACTACATTTTTGCTGTGTGTGCAGTTTACTGCAAGAATTGCAAATACAGATATGAAAAAGATGCTATTTGTCGTTTTTCTTCTCATGAAACCGCCTGTTTTTCCTTTTATGAGAATGTTTATGCTGGTCGCTTTTTGAAGGAGTCAGGTCAAACCTGGTTAGGCTGTTGTTTTCAAGAAGGTCTTCTGAAACAGTTGTTGCTTCCCATGATTCATCCGGTACCAGGAGCCTGTCTGCCTTGATTCCCTTCTTGTTCATCGCCTGTATTTCCCTAACCCTTTGAACCGGGATTGCAAGCATGTTTGCCGTTGAATGAGGGTCTGTGGTGTACCAGTAAACGCCTTTATGCACTTCCATCTTCAGGAAATATGCAGTTGTATCGGTTGTCTCCAGGGGAATATCCCTCGGAGGAAATGATCTCTGCGCGTCAATGTAACAATCCACTTCAAAATTGAGGCAGCATTTAAGCTTACCGCACTGCCCGGCCAGTTTCTGGGGGTTAAGGGAAAGCTCCTGGTATTTTGCATGGGTTGTTGTTACAGAAATAAAATTAGTAATGTACGTTGAACAGCACAATTCCCTTCCGCACGACCCAATTCCTCCTATTCTGCCAGCCTCCTGGCGCGCACCGATCTGGCGCATCTCTATCCTGATCTTGAATTCATCGGCAAGAACTTTTATGAGTTGCCTGAAATCGACCCGCTCATCAGCAATATAATAGAAAATGCCTTTTGTTTTATCGCCCTGGTACTCAACATCGCCGATCTTCATGTTCAGCTTGAGTTCTTCCGATATTTTTCTTGACCGGAGCATTGTAGGAGTCTCAAGTTTCTTTGCCTCCTCCCATTTCTGAATATCGACAGCCTTAGCTTTGCGATATACTTTCTTTATGTCATCAGGCAAAGGCTGGGTTTTGAGTTCCCTGAATTGTTCCCCGACAAGACTTCCCACCATTGAAACCCTTCCAATATCATGACCGGGTGAAGCTTCAACAGCAACAACATCACCGATCTCAAGCCTGAGGCCATTGACATTCCTGTAAAAGCCCTTTCGGGTGTTTTTGAAGCGGATCTCAACAATATCATGACCGTCAGCAGGTTCCGGGATATCCTTCAGCCAGTTGAAAGAATCAAGCTTATTATACCCGGGTTTATATGTTATGTCAGGCATACGGATTTCTTCACCCGTTTGCCCTTGTATTTCGTCATTCTCTGTCATAAAAGTAAATCTGTAATAAATTACCGCGCAAAAATAGTTAATAATTGCATCAAATTCAATAATTCCGGTATATTCAGCGTATCAGCTTAGTCACTTTCAGCGCAAGATCGAGGAAGATGATTTTTGCATTTCCATTGGCTTCTACGTGAGAGTAGGCAATGTTAAATTCATCAGCAAGCTGGTAAATGTTTTCCTGGTTTATGAAGGGGTGAAAATTTTTTGAAAAAGCAGCTTCTTCACCTGCAAGGAACACCAGGTCATTTTTCAGCTGGCCGAGAGATAGCATCAGGTTCTCACGGAGGATCCTGAGAGTGTAGGAAATAAAATTCTTCTGGGCTTCTCTTCCGGTGCCGGCGATCTCTTCCGACCAGCTGATAACTGATATAATGTCGCGCTTCCAGGCAAAACGCATCAGCTTCTTGAATTTTTCAAGATTCTGAAGCGATGAGTCTTCATTTTCAAAAAGTTCAGCAGCCCTTATTATGCTGCCATTTGCAACCCTGGCTATTTCTTGTGCTTTTTCATCACTGCAGTTATATTTCCTGATGAGGTAGTCGCGTATATCCCGGATAGAGAACCCCGGAATCTTTATCAACTGGCATCTCGAGATAATTGTCGGGATCACTTTATCGGGTTCCTCGGATACGAGCAGAAATAGAGTCTTTTCCGGCGGCTCCTCTATCAGCTTCAGAAGCTTGTTGGCTGTCGACAGGTGCATTTTCTCAGGAAGCCAGATGATCATTATCTTGAAATCCGATTCAAAAGACTTGAGATTCAGTTTTTTAATGATCTCGCCTGCTTCTGAGGCGAAAATCAGCCCTTGTGCATTGCCCACTTCTATTGAATCGAGCCAGCTGTTGAGAGTGAAATAGGGCGAGCGTTTGACAAACTCCCTCCACTCCTCTATATACGAATCGCTTACAGGCTCTGTCTCCTTTTTGTTTTTTATTACAGGAAATACAAAATGAAGATCCGGATGGATCATTTTCTCGTACTTGACACACGACTTGCAGATCCCGCAGGAATCAGTTTCACTTCTGTTTTCACAGCTTACATATCTTGCATAAGCCAGCGCAAGAGCCAGCGATCCGCAGCCTTCCGGCCCTGATAAAAGCTGGGCATGACTTACCCTCTGTTCCTTAACTGACCGGATAAGCCTGTCTATAGTTTCTTTTTGTCCGGGTATCTGGGAGAAATTCATAAAATGATCGGGAGACTATTTCAAAGCATCAAGTGCAGAATCATAATCAGGTTCCTGCCCTGTTTCCGGAACGAGCTGGGTATAAACCACTTTTCCGGCTTCATCGATAACAACTACACTCCTGGCATAAAGTCCTGCGAATGGTCCATCGAGAGTGTCCACGCCATAAGCTATGCCAAAAGCAGTGTCCCGGAATCCTGAAAGAGGAATAACATTGGTGATCCCTTCAGTAGTGCAGAAAGAGGCATGGGCAAATGGCAGGTCTTTGGAAATTGCCAGAACAATAGTATTGGTCATGCCAGCGGCCAGCTTGTTGAATTTCCTGACAGATGTTGAGCATACTGATGTACCAATGCTGGGGAAAATATTAAGGAGGAGTTTCTTTCCTTTAAGCCCGGATAATGACAGTGAACTAAGGTCTGATTTTACCAGCGAAAATTCAGGAGCTTTGGTTCCCTTTGAAGGAAGGTTTCCGGATGTGTTAACCGGAGCGCCTTTAAATGTGATTTTTGCCATAACTTTTTTTCAATATTAATCAAACTTTTTACAACTAAGAAACACCATGATCTGTCCACATGTTCATTTCTCCTCTGAGTCTCTCTGTGATTCTCCCCTGCAGTCTGGCTCCTTCCTTCGGTCGCCGGAGGCTAGCCCGAAGGCGCTGCGCTAAAATAGCCCGCTTTTGCCACCGCTCATTCAGGCCCCTCCCTAAAATTAGCCAAAGGGCTAATTTCTTAACGGTCGGTCCTTTAACGCTCGGCCCTGGATTTCCTCTGTGTAAGATCTTTAATATTTCTTTTTGTTACACAGAGTTACACAGTGCTGACACAGAGAACCACGGAGATAAAACCTATCTGATTCGTTTAATAATTATAAGATGTTTCATGAGATAAATATTTCCAAAAAATAATTAGGTTTGCAAAAGATTAAATCAATTAAAGAACTAAAATCGCTTGATATATGAAAATGATCCAGGACTTCAATTTTAAAGGAATTAAAAC
>PMBC01000134.1 GCA_003152835.1 Bacteroidales bacterium
GTGGGCCCAGCTGGGATCGAACCAGCGACCCCCTGATTATGAGTCAGGTGCTCTAACCATCTGAGCTATGGGCCCTGAAATCCTTGTTACTCGTTACTCGTTGCTCGTTCGAAAACGTTTATTGTGTTGATCCTGCAACCTGCAACCAGCAATAAGGACCCGGAAAGGGACTGCAATATTAATTATTTACTCCTAATTATACAAGAACCAACTGTAACTTTACTTTTTACTTCTCCTTCCGGAGATACGACATCAGCACATTTACCGCCTCGTCCATATCGTGACCGAACGACAGTATCCCGGCCCTGTCTCCTGCCATTATAATAATTCTTTTTTCAATAACATCCGAATCGCTGAATAACCTGAAAATATCCTTTGCCAGTCCCGTTGTGCCATAATCCATCGCCGGGTTGGTGGTCGGGACTTTATAGATCAGCTCATTCCAGAGATCAATGCTGTGAACATGAATAACAGCATTGGCTCCCGGGTCGGCCAGGTAAATTGCCGCATGAGTAAGCGATTCCGATGATGCTTTCAGAGGGCCCACGCATTGAACTGCATTATCATCGATGTTAAAGGAATTGACCTTTACATAATGACCCGGTTCAAGTTCGGGGATTTCGCCGGTGGCAGAACCCGTGATGACAAACTGGTTACCCCCCCTGATACGCATGCTTATGTTCCCAAAAGCAACACCGTTTTCATACGCCCCGATCAGGTCCATGTTGTAGAGAACCTCACGCCAGTAATTGATTATTTCATACTGTTCATCTGAGATGACCGGACCCGACTGGTTCCAGTGACAATTGAATTTTACTGCCCCTTCCATTTTATATGAATTTATCTGAAAACATTTCTTTAATATCTTTCTCAAAAGGAGAACAAATACCCCTCTCCGTTATTAGTCCGGTAATATATTTTGCCGGGGTGACATCAAACCCGAAGTTGGCTGCCGGGCTCTTTTCCGGGCAGATGCGGACGCTTGTCATCCTGCCTCCCGATATTCCTGAAACGGTCCTGACCTCTTCCGGATCCCGTTCTTCTACCGGGATCTCNNGCCTTCAGGTATGTTCCTATTTTATTGGCGACATCGCCGCTCCTTGTAGCCCTGTCACATCCCACAATAACAAGGTCAACCATTCCGTGCTGCATAAGATGCCCTCCGGCATTATCAGTAATAAGTGTATATGGTACACTTGCATTTTCCAGTTCCCAGGCTGTGAGCCTGGCTCCCTGGTTACGGGGCCTTGTCTCATCAACCCAGACATGAACCGGAATACCTGCATCATGTGCAAAATAAACTGCAGACAAAACAGTCCCGTAATCAATACACGCGAGCCAGCCGGCATTGCAATGGGTAAGGATATTTACCGTAGCGCCCTTCTTTCTATTGCTGACCGCTTTAATAAGAGGTAAACCGAAATTTCCTATCCGGCGGCAGTTTTCCTTTTCAATTTCACATATTTNNGCAGTAGGCCTGCATGAAATAAGATGCCTGGCTGCATTTTCAATATGAGGAAGCGGATCAGTGTATCTGACTGCATCCAGCGCTGCAAGGTAAACCCCTAAGGCACCGGCAGCGCCGATAAGCGGAGCACCTCTCACCGTCATATCTTTGATTGAATTATAGATGTCGTCGACGGAACATAATCTTTTGATCTCAAAAATAAATGGCAGCTTTTGCTGATCAATTACGTTGACGATCATAGGATCTTTTTCATCAACCCAGATGCTCTGATAATTTTTACCATCAACAAGCATTAGTCCGGCCCTTCTGAAAATAAAATTTAGTTAAAATCAAAAGTACAAAAATTAAGGAGATTAATTCCTGAAAATGAACGGCTGAATGGTTGCTTAAAAAGTTAAGCAGACGTCGATTCGAATTGTCGACCGGATTATTCGAAACCTTTGAATTGAAATTTTAATATAATAACTTTGCATTCGGAAATATGTAGTATTGCAAATATTGATTATATGATTAATAAAGAAGAATTTAGAAAGAAAGTAATCATAACGGCAGGACAGATTTTCAGTCATTATGGCTTTAAAAAAACCACAATGGATGAAATTGCAAAAGCTCTAAAAATGGGTAAAAGTTCTATTTATTACTATTTCCGGAGCAAAGAAGAGATATTTGAAGCGGTACTATTATATGAAGCCAATATCCTTAGAAATGAGCTGACTACAACAATTAAATCGGTTGAATCGCCTGTCGAAAAGATGAGAAATTATGTTTTTGTCAGGATGAAAGCGTTCGAAAAACTTTCAAATTATTACAATGCAATTTTTGACAAGAACCTCGATCATTTTAATTTTGTTGAGAATATTCGTTCAAAATATGACAGGGAAGAGCTGGCAATTCTGAGGCTCATTTTATATCACGGGGCCAGGAAGAAGGTCTTCAACGTAGTCAACAGCGAATACACTGCCCTGGCGGTTCAGACTACACTTAAAGGGTTGGAAGTTCCTCTCTTCTGGAAGAAAAAAGAAGACAAAATTGAATTAAGGCTTAATGCTGTCCTTGATATCCTTTTTCACGGGATACTGGTAAAATAAATCACCGTATTATCACAGCTCTTTTTTTCTGCTTCAGGCTGAAATAGAACCATACACCACCAAGCACTATAAACGGAATGCTTAACAATTGTCCCATGTTGAGCTTCATGGTATGCTCAAACGGGACCTGGTCCTCCTTAAGGAATTCAATGAAGAAGCGTGCAGTAAAAATAAGTATGCATGCCAGGCTGATAAGTGTTCCCTGGATATGTTCTCCTTTTTTCCTCCAGTAGAGACTGTAGAGGATAATAAAGATGGTCAGGTAGGCAAGCGCCTCATATATCTGTGTCGGATGTTTTGGCGCTGTTTCACCGTTTCGAAGGAATACAAACCCCCAGGGAACAGTTGTTTCAACACCATAAATTTCCGAATTCATAAGGTTCCCCATTCTAATGAAGAAACCAGAAAGAGCAACAACTATAGCTATCCTGTCGATGACCCAGACGTAATCTTTCTTTTCCTTATTTACGAATAACCCGATAGCAATAAGTATTCCTATGGCAGCTCCATGGCTTGCAAGTCCGCCGTGCCAGATCTTGAGTATTTCAACAGGATGTGATAAATAGTAACCCGGCTCATAAAAAAGGCAATGCCCCAGCCTGGCTCCTATAATGGTCCCGAAAGCCATATAGATTGTAAGCTTATCAAGAAGCGCCTCGCTGAGATTTTCATTTTTAAAGATCCTCAGCATAATAATATATCCGAAAAGAAAAGATGATGCGAATAATAAGCCATACCATCTCACTGCAAAAGAGCCTATCCGGAAAATCTCGGGATTAACATCCCATGGAATTACAAGTAAATGCATACTAATCGGTTTCTTATAATCGCCAAAGGTAAAAAAATATATTATTAGAAGTTGTTAAAACTGCTGAAGAGAAAAGCGCTTTTAACTCTATTGCAGAAATTCATTAAAAAATGATGTAAGTTTGTAAATCACTAATGGAATAAGACTGATGCCAAGGAGTCTGTATAAGCATAAAATTCCCGGAATAATTCTCCTTATACTTATTGCGGGTTGTGCTAAAGTCAGCGCTCCTTCCGGCGGACCAAGGGACAGGGTACCCCCGGTGGTAATGAAAAGCGTTCCGGTAAGCGGAGCGAAGAATTTCAGGGGCAACGAAGTGACGATAACTTTCGACGAATTTGTAACCCTTGATAAAATCAATGAGAAATTCATGGCCTCTCCCCCCATGAAAAAAAAGCCAAAGATATTTCTTAGGGGCAAAAGCGTTATTGTTCAGTATGAAGATGCTCTTAGTGACAGTACGACATACACTTTTAATTTCCAGGATGCAATCCGCGACCTCAATGAAAATAATGTTCTGAACAATTACCAGTTTGTTTTTTCGACAGGGCCGGTCATTGATTCCCTTTCGGTTACCGGGAATGTTTATACTGCCCTAAAACTTGACCCACCTGAAGAAACGTTGGTCCTCCTGTATAATGAGCTTAACGATTCAGCAGCGGTGAAGCATCTTCCCGCATATATTTCAAGAGTTAACAAAAACGGATATTTTCGCATTGATAATGTCAGGGCAGGTAAATACAGGCTTTATGCCCTGAAGGATGCCGACAACAGTAAAAATTTCAATCTGCCCGATGAGCAGTTTGCATTTTTGAATGACACTATTGAGGTAAGCTCTCCAAAAGATTATCTGCCGGTCATTAAAGACACCACCAGGACAACTGCCTCTTCCGTAACAAAGGCCGATACCATTGTTATGCAGGGACAATACAAATTGATTCTTTTTCAGCCTCCCAAAACCGCGCATTATCTTACATCTTCTTCCAGAACCCAGCCCTACAAACTGGAATATTCCCTTTCTCTGCCTCCCGATTCAGCAGGCTTCAGTTTTTCAATCCCGGGAACGCAGCCGGGCTCATATTATATTGAAAGAAGCAGGAATAATGATTCATTACTGGTATGGCTTACAGACAGTTCACTTTATGCGAAGAATGATATCACAACAATTGTCAGGTATCCTTTTACTGATTCTACAAAGAATGTCATTCAGAAACAGGATTCGATACACATGCGATTCATGACGCCAAAATCAACCAGGTCAAGAATAAAGAAGCTGCCATTTTCAGTTACTTCCAGCTTATTCACCGGATCACTCAGACCCGGGCAACAGATCGTTTTGCAATCGCGGACCCCGTTAGGCACCCCCGACACATCAAAAATCAGACTCTATGAGGGAAGCGGAACAACCAGGGTGAAAATCCCCTTCACGTTTTTGCCAGACACGGCCAATTCGTGCAAAATGCTCATGATAACACGCCTGGTACAGGGAAAGAATTATACATTCATTGCTGATTCTGGTGCATTTCGTAATATATATGGCGAAGTCTCTGATTCCTCGGGTTACAAGACGACAGTAAGAAATAACGAGACATTCGGCAAGCTTACACTCAACGTTAAAAACTATGAAGGCGACCGGATAATACAACTTTTGACCAGAGAAGAGAAGCTTATAAGGGAAACCAAAATGACGAAAGACGGGAAGATTGAATTTCCATATCTTGACCAGGGGAAATACCGGCTCAGGGTTATTTATGATCTTAACGGCGATGGGAAATGGACTACGGGCGATTTCAATAAAGACCTTCAGCCCGAACCGGCATCATATTACTTTCAGGAAATAAATATGAAAGAGAATTGGTACGATACTGAGGACTGGGATATTGGAGAACAGAATGTCAAAAAACTTAAAAGCACGACTTCAAAAAGTCAAAGCAGGCAACAGCCATAAATATTAATAACTTTGGAGAGAACAGCATAAATCAGTTCTTGGCCGGCAAAGAGAAGATTGTCAGGTAAAGAGTGACTAATAAGTAAGCCAATAAATTTACCCCGGGGAGATCCGGACTTATAATAGAAACTTAAAAACCGTGAATATGAAAAAAGTAGTAGCAGGAGTTGACATTGGCGGAACCAATACAGTATTTGGTCTTGTAGATAAGACTGGCAAGGTGCTTGCCGAAGGCAGCATTAAGACAACTGACTATCCAAAGATCAATGATTTTGTCGGGGCGCTGACCACCGCAATCAAGAAATTATTATCAGCCAAAAAAGATTATACCCTTATTGGAATCGGAATAGGCGCTCACCCGGACCACCGCGCGCATGGCCGACGGGGACCTGACCGCGCGCGCCCAGGTGGAGCGACGTGACGAGGTCGGCCACCTGGCGGTCTCCTTC
>PMBC01000176.1 GCA_003152835.1 Bacteroidales bacterium
AAGATGGTCAGGGTTGTAGGTGATGAGATAGAAGCAGAAGTCATGAGTATCCAGGATGCCCTTAAGCTGGCAGATAAACTGGAGCTCGATCTAGTTGAGATTTCTCCGAACGCGGAGCCCCCTGTCTGCAAGATCGTTGACTATCAGAAGTTTCTTTACCAGCAGAAAAAGAAGCAGAAAGAGATCAAGGCCAAGGCAGCAAAGATTGTGGTGAAGGAAATCAGATTCGGACCGAACACTGATGAGCATGATTATAACTTCAAGCTTAAGCATGCGATAAGGTTCCTCGATGAAGGTGCCAAAGTCAGAGCTTACGTGTTCTTTAAAGGGAGATCAATTTTGTTCAAGGAACAGGGTGAAGTGCTTCTCCTGCGGTTCGCGAACGACCTTGAAGAGTATGGGAAAGTCGAACAGCTTCCCAGGCTGGAAGGTAAAAGAATGATAATCTCCTTCTCATCGAAAAAGAAGAAGTAGTTTTAATATATTTATTTACAGAAATGCCAAAAATGAAAACNNTCCTTCGCTCCAAAGAAAAAGAAATAAAATTGTTACAATTATATTATATTAATCAGAAATGCCAAAAGTGAAAACTAATCCGGGTGCAAAGAAGAGATTCTCTCTCACCGGAACAGGGAAAATCAAGCGTAAACATGCTTTTAAGAGCCACATCCTGACAAAGAAAGCCACAAAACGCAAGAGAAATCTTGCTTATTTCGGTCAGGTTAGCAAACCCGACACAAAAAACGTCAAGCTTATGCTGGCAAGCAAATAATTGTTTAACGTTTAATTAAATTTAAAATAGTACTAACCGATTGTCCAGCATATAAGAGTTCGCCGACTGGCGAAACGCTGGCTTTCAAAAAAATGAGTTATGCCAAGATCAGTAAATTCGGTTGCATCAAGAGCCAGAAGGAAAAAGGTACTTAAGCAGACAAAAGGAAATTTCCTTTCAAGAAGAAACGTATTCACTGTTGCAAAAAATACCCTCGATAAAGGGCTTGGTTATGCATACCGCGACAGAAAGAAGAAGAAAGGCCAGTTCAGGTCTTTATGGATCCAGAGGATAAATGCAGGTATACACCAGTATGATATGAGCTATTCCGAATTCATCGGCAAGCTCGATAAGAAAGGGATCACATTAAACAGGAAATCACTTGCCGACCTGGCAATGAACCACCCTGAAGCCTTTAAGGCAATCGTGGATAAGGTTAAAGAATAATACTGAACCAAATATAAAAAAAAGCTGACCATCATTGAGTCAGCTTTTTTTATGTGCATCAGATATATCATCTTACCTTCATGAACATTCTTCCCAGCCTGAACTTCTTCAGCCCTGATGCTTCCTTATCGATCGAGAGCCAGATAAACTTAGGTTTGCCGACAACATGGTCTTCCGGCACAAATCCCCAATATCTTGAATCGGCTGAATTGTGACGATTGTCACCCATCATGAAATAATAATTCATTTTAAAAGTATAACTGTCTGCAGCTTTGCCATTAATATATATGGTGCTGCCATCAACCTTCAGGTCATTAGCTTCATAAACATCGATTATCCTCCGATAGAAACAAATATTCGAAGTATCGATCTTAACAGTCGCCCCTCTTACCGGAATCCAAAGCGGACCAAAATTATCAGTATTCCATTTTAGCACAGGATTTGCGGGAAATATATGAGGAGCATATTGTCCCTTAGCTTCTAAAAAAGGAGTTATCCCAGTTACAAAAGGAAGTTTTGAAAGCGCTGCGGCTTTCTCCTTCGTAAGATACAGAAGGTAGTTTGGCCCTGAGGACCATGCCTGGTCAGATTTTGAAATCTTCAGCTTTTCAAAGGTGCGCGGGTTGATCGGATTTCCATTTGTGCTTACAAGGTACGAGGTTTGTTGTGTTTTATTTTCAGTAACAAGCTTCCCGTTTACATAAAGATCTCCTTTAGTTATATATATGGTATCTCCGGGAATGCCGATGCATCTTTTCACATAGTTGTCGCGCCTGTCGACAGGACGATAAATAACAGTGAACCTGCTTCTTATATCCTTCCTTGCTGCCGGTATGTAATAGCTGACCGGTTTGGGATGGGAGTTGCCGTAATTTTCCCTTGCCTGCATTTCAGTTGCATCTAACCTCACTATCTCATAATAGCTTGTTGTCTGGTCTTCCACAACCACAGTATCCCCGGCCGGGAAATTAAAGACTATCGGGTCATTATTCTTGACTTTTCCGCAGCCTGCAAGCCTCTTATATGGCCAGAGAATCAGATTTGACCACGATCTTCCCTTGACGATCGGTAAGGTATGCTGTGTGAAGGGGAATGCTATCGGTGTATTCGGCATCCTTGGTCCGTATGCAAGCTTGCTGACAAAAAGATGGTCGCCCACGAGAAGTGATTTCTCCATTGATGGCGTAGGAATTCGATAATTCTGAAAAAGAAAAATATTGATGAGAGAGACAGCTATCACTGCAAAAATCAGTGCATCAATCCATTCGACCAATGTACTATTGTTACCATCCCTCCTTTTCCAGAATGTCCAGTTGACCTTCTCTGAAATATATAAATCAAAAATAATTCCCAGTCCAAGTAAGAGCCAGTAATTCCCGATCCAGATAACAACGAGAATATAAATGATTGCAACTATTGCGAACTTTATGTATTTCCTCTGAAAGAATTTATTCATAACTGATTGTGTATTTTGAAGCGGTAAAAGTATAAAATATAATTATAATCCGAGTACATCATTCATTGTGAAAACACCTTTCCTGTTATGGATGAACTCTGCAGCTATAATAGCGCCAAGCGCTAATCCCATCCTGTTTTTAGTCTCATGCTTCAGGCTTATGGTGTCAATCTCAGAATCCCATATTACAGTATGGGTTCCGGGAACTGATCCTTCACGGATCGAGCGCACAGGGATCATATTTTCTGATTTTTCATTCTCAAAACACCACCCCTTGTATCCCTGGTGCCGATTTATGATCCCATCGGCAAGTGAAATTGCTGTTCCGCTGGGAGCATCAAGTTTTTTGGTGTGATGGATCTCTTCTATCAAAACAGTATAATCGCGGTACTTATTCATCTGCATTGCCAGCTCGCTGTTAAGCCTGAAAAGAAGGTTAACGCCTATGCTGAAGTTGGATGAGTGTATAAATGAAGATCCAATATCCATGCATATCTTCGCAGCTTTCTGGTAATCTTTAAGCCAGCCCGTTGTACCTGATACAACCGGAATATTGTTTTCAAGGCAGATGGAAATATTCTTAAATGCAGCTTCCGGAAACGAAAACTCTATTGCAGCGTCAATTCCTTCAAGGTTCTTTGCGTTCAGGTCGCCAGGGTTATCAATATCTATAATAAGTGAGACAGTGTGGCCTCTCTTATGGGCGGTCTCTTCAATGACATGGCCCATTCTTCCATAGCCTATCAATGCTATCTTCATGGTTTTGTTTTTCGCGAAGTTATCTCTTTTGGGATAGGAGGCATCATAAGGAACCATTAAAATTCTTAACAAGAAGTTAAAATTCCTTCAAAAATGTAAAGAGGAACTTACACAGAGGAAATCAGGAGAACCACAGAGAGCCACAGAGTTTTATCTCTGTGTAGCTCTGTGTCTTCTCTGTGTCACTCTGTGTAAGTTCTTAAAAATATTTTCATATATTTCAGATCTTTATAACCCGGATCTATGAAAAAAGTATTGTCATTCTTATCAATAACACTTATGATTATGTCAGCTTCTTGCAACAAACATGAAAAAGCCGATCTCGTAATACTCAATGGGAAAGTACTTACCATCGATGAGTCCAATCCTATGGCTGAAGCAATAGCTGTCAAAGGTGAGCTCATCATTGCTATCGGCACCTCAGAAAAGATCAAAGGCTGGATCGAAAAAGAAAAGACTGAAGTTATCGATGCAGCAGGAAGACTGGTGATCCCCGGTTTTAATGATGCCCATGTTCATTTTGGTCCGCTCGACCCTGATTACATTGAGTTTCGCTATACCACTGATCCTGGGGTAATTACAGAAAAGGTCAGGGTGCAGGTATCCGGGACAAAACCTGGAGTGGTTATCAGGGGCGGCCACTGGGAGCATGAGATGTTCATTGGTAAAAAATGGCCCACAAAGGAACTCATTGATAAGGTTTCACCCAATAATCCCGTCCTGCTATCACGTGCCGACGGGCACTCGGTTCTGGTTAACAGTTATGTCCTTAAAATGTCGGGTATTACAAAAGATACACCCAATCCTTTCGGAGGTGAAATACAAAAGGATGCTGTAACCGGTGAGCCTACCGGAATTCTGAAAGATGCAGCCATGGACCTTATAAAGACCGGAGACGTGAAAACAGAAAGAAGTCCTGCTGAGCAGGCCTCAAGGGAATGGCAGGGTTATCTCCTTGCAATGAAGGAGGCACGTCAGTTTGGAGTAACCAGCCTTCAGAATGCCGGAGCTGCAGATTTTGAGGCATATGAGCGACTTCAGAAAGAAGGCCGGCTTACAAGCAGGATTGACATTGGCGAACCTCTGACTGGCGATTCAGTTGTTCTTTCAAAATACTTGGAAATTAAAGCTAAATATCCAAAGGAGGGAAATTGGATCAGGTTCGGATACCTGAAGGCCTTCGCTGATGGATCGATGGGATCAGGTACAGCTCTTATGTTTAAACCCTTCAGCGATGTACCGGCATCATCAGGTCTTGCCATGTGGCCATACGAGGAGCTTGAAAAAATGGTGCTTGCAGCTGACAAGGCAGGCTTTCAGATCGGTATTCATGCTATAGGCGACAAGGCAAATAACTGGGCCCTCAACGCATTTGAAAAAGCAGAGCAGGTTAACGGCAGGCACGACAGCCGGAACAGGATCGAGCATGCACAGACACTGCAGAACTCCGACATTCCCAGATTTGTGCAGCTTGGTATTATACCGTCGATGCAGCCTACGCATTGCATAACCGATAAAAGGTTCTATGAAAAACGAGTAGGAATCGAGCGCTGCAGGGAAGCATATGTCTGGCGAAGCCTGATAAATGAAGGATCAATTCTAGCCTTTGGAACCGATTACCAGGTCGAGCCGCTGAACCCGATGGAGGGGCTCTATGCAGCAGTTACAAGGAAGGACAGGCTCGGGGAACCGGGCGACGGATGGTTCCCGGAACAAAAACTCACCATGGAGGAGGCTATTAAATACTACACATACGGATCTGCCTATGCTCAGTTCATGGACGACAGAAAAGGAATGATCAGGAAGGGTTATTTGGCAGATATTGTGATCGTTGATAAAGATCTGCTTACCATTCCTGAGAATGAGATCATGAAAACGAAGGTCGATTATACCATTGTAGGGGGGAAGGTTGTGTACGCGTCAGATGAGTGACTCCAAAATACTGCAAGCCTCCTCCCTGTCTTTCCCGCAAAAATCTGGTTCGGCCATATAATCGGAACATACCTTCGGCCTTGAAGGATCTCCGAACAGGGCACATTTATAATCATCAAGCAAATGTATGCACCTCACTCCTGCCGGCTTGCCTTCCGGCATCCCGGGGATCGGTGAAGAAATCGATATTGCTATGCAACAGGCGCCGCAATCCGGACGACAATCCATAAATTAAAGATAAAAGACAAAAGTAAAAAGATAAAAAGGAAAAAGGAAAAAGAAGAAAGGGAAAAATTCCGATTTAATATTCTATCAAAACATGGTACTTCTGAGTCTTATTGCCTTTGAGCCTCTGCGCCTTTGAGCCATTGAGCCTTTTTATTACCTTTACAAAAACTCTCAATATGAGAATTGATATTTTGTCCGTTTGTCCGGAGTTACTTGATAGTCCTCTCAACTACTCAATTGTAAAACGGGCCAGGGATAAAGGGCTGGTTGAGATCAATTTGATAAACCTTCACGAATTTACGACCGACAAATACAGATCCGTCGACGATTATGCCTTTGGCGGAGGTGCTGGTATGGTAATGATGATAGAGCCTGTCTCCAGGGCAATCGAAAAGCTTAAAAGCGAAAGGGATTATGATGAGATAATTTATACGTCTCCTGATGGAGAAAAATTCACTCAGAAAATCGCCAACCGGCTTTCCCTGCTGAATAACATTATTATCCTCGCAGGCCACTACAAAGGAATAGATCAGAGAATCAGGGATCACCTGGTAACCATGGAAATATCAATGGGTGATTTTGTTCTTTCAGGAGGAGAATTGCCTGCAGCAGCTATAACGGATGCAATAGTAAGGCTCATCCCCGGAGCCCTTGGCGATGAGCAATCAGCTCTCTCCGACTCTTTCCAGGATGATCTTCTTGCTCCGCCTGTATATACCAGGCCATCTGAATTTAACGGATGGAAAGTACCTGATGTCCTGCTATCAGGACATGCGGCGGAGATTGAAAAATGGAAGCACGAGCAGTCGCTCGATAGAACCCGCAGACTCAGGCCAGACCTTCTGGATGATTAATACCACAGACTTATTCGATTTTGAAATAACAAAAAGCTTTAGTAAAATTGTGCCTTATATTCTTCAAAACACAACTAATTAATAATCAACAACATGAATGCACAGGATTATATCAACCGCGAAGATAAGTATGGCGCACATAACTACCATCCGCTTCCGGTGGTCCTTGAGAGAGGCGAAGGTCCTTTCGTTTGGGATTCCGATGGTAAAAGGTATTTTGATTTCCTGTCGGCCTATTCAGCAGTGAACCAGGGTCATTGCCATCCTAAAATAATAAAGGCGCTGACTGATCAGGCTCAGAGGCTCACACTTACATCAAGGGCTTTTTATAATACTGCACTCGGAGAGTATGAGGAATATGTAACGAAGTACTTTAAATACGACAAGGTTCTGCCAATGAATTCCGGAGCCGAGGCTGATGAGACAGCCCTCAAGCTTTGCCGCAAATGGGCTTATAAGAAAAAAGGTATCAGTCATGATAAGGCAAAGATCATTGCATGCGAAGGCAATTTTCATGGCCGCACCATTACAATAATTTCTATGTCGACGGATCCGGATGCAAGGAACGATTATGGTCCATTTACTCCCGGTATCGTGATAATACCCTATAACGATTTGAAAGCTCTGGAAAAGGCTCTTCAGGACCCTGATGTTGCAGGTTTCCTGGTTGAACCGATACAGGGTGAGGCTGGTGTGTACGTCCCCGATGAAGGCTATCTGAAAAAAGCATATGATCTCTGCAAAAAACATAATGTTTTATTCATTGCCGATGAAGTACAGACAGGAATTGCACGTACCGGAAAGCTCCTGGCTTGTGACCATGAAGGTGTCAGACCGGATATCCTGATTCTAGGTAAAGCGCTGTCAGGCGGTGTTATGCCAATATCTGCCGTTCTTGCTGATGACGAAATTATGCTGACAATTAAACCAGGTGAACACGGCTCTACATTCGGAGGAAATCCCCTTGCAGCTAAAGTGGCAATTGCCGCTCTCGAGGTGATAAAAAACGAAAAACTTGCTGAGAATGCAGAAAGACTCGGTAAAATTTTCCGCGATGAAATGAAAAGCATAAAATCAGATATGATTGAACTAGTTCGGGGTAAAGGACTTCTTAATGCAGTAATTATCAGGCCAAAAGGAGGTAAGACAGCATGGGACGTTTGTCTTGTAATGAAGGATAAGGGCCTGATTGCCAAACCGACCCACGATCATATAATCAGATTTGCTCCTCCCCTTGTTATCACAGAGCCGCAGCTGAAAGAAGCTATTTCGCTGATCAGGGAAGCGTTTAAACTTTTTGAATAATTCTTTGTTAAATTACTTATGCTTAATTAATATTCCGGGATTAATTCCCGCATTAAAAAGATGGCAAACACAAAAAACATTCTTAAGATTGTTCTCCCCTTAATTCTGTTAATACTGGTATTCTCATGCAGGGGCTATCGCAAGGTAACAGTTGAAGAACTCGAGAATCATATTAAATATCTTTCATCAGATTCGCTGAAAGGCAGATTTGCAGGTTCGGCAGGTGACAGCCTGGCTGCATTATATATAAGAGATGCTCTCGCCTCATATGGTTTTAAAAATCTTACCGGCGATGGTTTCCAGAGATTCAGAGTTACAAGCAAGCTGGTCGCCGGACCTGAGAATTCACTTTCAGTTAATGAAACGAATTTTACTCCCGATAAAGACTTTATGCCATTTGCATTCAGTTCAAATTCCGGACTTATTGCTGAAGCAGTTTTCGCCGGATACGGTTTTAACATTAATGGTGACAGCCTGAAATGGAACGATTACCAGGGCATTGATGTTAAGGATAAGTGGGTTCTTATCCTGAGAGCCGATCCCGAAACCGATAAATCTATGAGCCCGTTCATTCCCTTCAGCGGTGATCGCGACAAGGTTATGGTGGCAAAAGATCTTGGCGCAGCTGGTGTTCTCCTTGTGTCAGGTTCAATTTTTGACTCCCAGGATACATTTGAATCACTCAACTCCAATGATTTTTCGGCAGATATTCCTGTTTTAAGAGTAAAGAGGGAGGTAGCTGATATTATCCTGTTAAAAACCGGTAAAAAAATTGCTGACCTTGAAAAGAGACTCAACGAAACAAGAAAACCCTTCAGTTTTGCCACTAAAACAGTAGTAAGCGGTAAAACTGAAATACTCAGGGAAATGAATACAGCGAGGAATGTTGCCATGATCCTCCCTGGTGAAAATGAGAACCTGAAGAATGAATATTTAATAATAGGGGCCCATTTTGACCACCTGGGAATGGGCGGTCCGGGATCTGGAAGCAGGACTCCCGATACCATTGCAGTTCATCACGGTGCCGATGATAATGCCTCCGGCGTCAGCATGATGCTCGAGCTGGCTGAAAAAATTGCCCATTCGGGCGGAAGCCACGCAAGAAGCATTATCTGTCTTTCTTTTTCAGGTGAAGAGGAAGGACTTCTCGGATCAAAATATTTTACTGAAAACCCTGGCATAGATCTTTCAAAAGTAAATGCCATGATCAATCTCGATATGGTGGGCAGATTGCAGGAAAGTAATGTTTTACAGATAAGCGGCGTCGGCACTGCAGATGGATTCAGGGAAATGGTCTCGTCAGAAAACGATACTAATATCATCAAGCTTACATTATCCGACGAAGGTTTCGGTCCTTCTGATCAATCTTCATTCTACGGAAAAAACATACCTGTTCTTTTCTATACTACCGGCGCCCATCTCGATTATCATACGCCAGCAGATACTTATGATAAAATAAACTATACCGGAATGGTAAAGATTTCCAATCCTATTTACAAGGTAATTGAAAAACTTGCCAATTCGCCTGAGAAGCTTAAATTCAGGGAGGCAGGTCCTAAAGCCGAACAGGGCAGACAGGTCAGAAGGAAAGGTATTACGCTGGGTATCATGCCCGATTTTGCCGGTAATGTCAAGAATGGCCTCAGGGCCGATTTTGTCACGCCTGGTAAGCCTGCAGCTTTAGGTGGAATGAAGAAAGGCGACATAATCACTTCCCTGAACGGTAAAACTGTAAATAACATACAGGATTACATGTTCAGGATGGGCCAGTTCAAGCATGGTCAGAGTATTGTCGTCGAAGTCCTTCGTGACGGTACTAAGGTTAATCTTCTTATTCAACTATAGCACTGAAGACAGTTCAGCTCCTGCCATGAAAAAATTCCTGCTCTGGACCCTCGCCTTCATTATTACTTTATTCGCTGCATATTACCAGAGGAAGACGGGGCCTACCTACCCGAAAAGAGTTAATGTGACCATTAATAATACTCTCTGTGAACTAAAGCTTACCCGAAGCATAAGCCTGACTGAACGTCCTGAAATCAAGCTTAATATCAGGGATACATCTGTAAAAGCTGTTGCATGGTACAAGAGGTTCAGATCGGAAGATGAATACCAGCCCGTCGCTTTTAATTATAAAGTGTATCCTGTACACTCATTCGTAATGAACAGGATTTTCAGGATGACGGAGGAAAAAGGTCTCTTTGCTGATATTCCTGTTCAGCCAGCAGCCGGAAAGCTTCAATATTATGTTGAGATTACCGATTCAAAGGGAACACAGACACTGCTTAAGGAGGAGCCTGTTGTTATTCGTTTTAAAGGTGGTGTTCCCGGGTATATTCTCGGTCCTCATATTCTTATTATGTTCATCGCCATGTTCTTATCAACTGCAGCGGGACTGCTTGCATTGGCGAAAATCCCTTCATTTAAGAAATATGGGGTATGGACACTCGGGTTATTGATCGCCGGAGGAGCGATTCTCGGGCCGCTGGTTCAGAAATATGCATTCGGAGAACTATGGACCGGAATCCCTTTCGGCTGGGACCTGACAGATAATAAAACACTTTTTGCATTGATATTCTGGATTATTGCAGTGATCATGAACCGAAAGAAAGAGAGGCCTCTCTATACCGTTCTGGCTGCATTCGTCCTTCTTTTAATCTATTCTATCCCTCACTCTCTTTTTGGTTCCGAATTTAATTATGCAACCGGACAGGTCTCTCAGGGCTTAATACTTGCATTTTTTATCGGAATTAAAAAAAATTCTTAAATTGAGTGCAGCATTATTATGTTACCCTCGTCTTTCTACCAGAAAAGTAAAAGAACGTGGGTGCAGTTTCATATATACAAAAAATTAGTCTTTATCCAAAGATGGCAAACGTTGAAGCGGCATTTAAGAATCTGCACCAGGATTTACTAGACGGATGTAAGGTTGGTGACCAGAGAGCTCAGTTCCAGATTTACAAGTTATACTATAAAGCAATGTATAACACGAGTCTGCGGATTGTGACTGATACGATGGAAGCCGAGGATGTAATGCAGGAATCTTTCCTGGCAGCCTTTGAAAAGATTGATACTTATTCAGGAACAGTAAGTTTCGGAGCATGGTTAAAAAAAATTGTTGTCAACCGGTCACTCGACGCATTGAATAAAAGAAAAGCGGTCTTTGAAGATATTGAGTCACATGCAGGCATAAGAGATGAAAGCCCTGAAGAGTCAAACAGGTATGAAGAAATAGACGTCAGGGTCGAAGCTGTTAAAGAAGCGATTGAAAAACTCCCCGATGGGTACAGGGTCATTCTCTCACTTTACCTCCTTGAAGGTTATGACCATGATGAAATTGCTGATATACTGAAAATTAACAGCAGCACTTCACGGTCCCAGCTTTCAAGGGCCAAGCAGAAGCTCATAGGAGAATTGAAAAGGAATGAAAATTATTAAGTCATGAAAAATATAGAGGAATTAATCAGGAGCAACCGGGACTTTTTCGAAGATGGAGAACCTTCGAAAGGTCATTTTGAACGGTTTCAGATGAAACTGGAAAAAAGATTCCAGACTGGCGGAATAAAAAGGAGCATCGTACCCTACCTGCTCAAAGCTGCCGTCGTTACGTTGCTTGTAACTCTTTCCTCGCTCTGGACATGGGATCATTTTATCAGGCACGACAGGGGAAGGATGGCACTCGGCGATGTTTCACCACAATATAAAGAAGTCGAAAACTATTATATCCACCAGGTGAACCTCGTGGAAAGTGAAATTACAACCATCGACATTTCAGGCAACACCGAACAGAGGGAGATGCTGAAAAAAGAGATGGGAAGCATGGATTCAGTTTATATTCAGCTTCAGAAGGAACTGAAAGCCAATCCTGACGATGAAAGGATCATTAACGCAATGATTGAGCATTACCAGACAAAACTTGAGGTGATGTCATTCATAGTAAACCAGTTAAAAGATATAAGGAATGAAACCCAAAATAAAGTCAAAAATGAAAATGCAAGTATATAAGACAGGCGGGCTGCTTCTTGCCTCTCTCTTCCTTCTCACAGCTTCACTTTCTGCCCAGGAAGAGGTTAAAAAGGAGTTTCACAAGGAATATACGGCTCAGCAAGGATCAAGAGTCAACCTCGATAACAGGTATGGCGATATAGTTATCCAGACCTCACAGGATAACAAGGTTGTAATCAATGTGAAAGTTACTGTAAGATATCCGAACAGGGAGAGAGCAGAGAAACTCCTGAGCTACATTGATATCCGGTTTGATGAGGGTTCTGATTTCGTTTCAGCCAAAACTGTCATTGACGACAGATTCAGCTTTTCTGGCTGGGGCAACGATTCAAGAAGATTTTCAATCGACTATGACGTGAAAATGCCGGAGTGGATGAATCTCGACCTGTCAAATAAATACGGTAACACTGACCTTGACGACCTTAAAGGATTGGTTAATCTCGATATCAAATACGGTAACCTGACGGCTGATAAGCTCACCAGGGAAAATGAGAAACCCTTAAACACTTTAAATCTCAGCTATGGCAAGGGGAGTATTGAAGAAGCCGGGTGGATGGATGCAACAATAAGATACTGCGGTAACTTTTCAATTACAAAAGGCAAAGCCCTTCTCCTCGACAGCAAATATTCAAGTGTCCAGATAGGGACTATCAGCTCGATAGTAGGTGAGACAAAGTATGACAAGCTGAGGGTTGATGATATCAATAACCTTGTACTTGATGCCGGATATGCTGATGTTAACATCGGATCCCTGACAAAAAAGCTGGAATTTACAGGAGGGTATGGTTCATTGAATGTCGACAGGGTTCCTGCAGGTTTTGAATCTGTCTTCGTTGACACTCGATATATGGGAGTTAAAGTGGCAATCGATGAATCTGCATGTTACAGGCTCGATGCAAGAGCCTCATACGGCAGTGTTAAATTCAATGAAAATAATTTCCAGAACCAGAGGCGCATAATTGAAAATAACTCTTCTGAAATAAGCGGAATTGTCGGAAAAGAGTCAAACCCTTCAGCGACAGTCACCGTTAAATCATCATATGGCGGGATAAGACTTTACTAATTCTTACACTGATTATCAAAATCCTCCTCTTCAGGGAGGATTTTTTTTTGAACTTCTTCCTTCACCGGTTGCCGGTTACCGGTCGCCGGTAGCCCCCTAAAAATCGAGCTCCACTACTGTTATTCCCGAACCACCCATATCGACATGCTCGTCGCGGAATGATTTTACAACATCTACCGTTGCAAGATACTGCCTCACAAGCTGCCTCAGGATGCCGTTCCCTTTCCCGTGAAGGATCCTAAGGTTCCTGTGCTGAACCATCAGGGCATTGTCTATCAGGTCGCGGACCTGGTTAATAGCTTCCTCTCCCCTGACGCCACGGATATCAATCTCCGGCTTAAAATTCAGCTTTCTCTGGCTTAAAACCGGATCAGGCGGCACATAAGGTTGCATCGACTTAAGGCTCTTCCTTAATTCAGCCTTGCTGATCCTTTCTATCTTATCAATTGAAACAAGAAACCTGAAGCTTCCTGTTTCAACCTGAACCATTTTGTCCTTTATCTCAACTATCTCTCCTGCTGCCATGGTGTCGGACATTCTCACCGCATCGCCGACTTTCAATGGAGTATCCTTTTTTTGTTCTCCAGTCGTTGCTTCCTGCTTATCAGCTGGCTTGAATCTCCTTGCTTTTTGAGCAAGTGATGAAATCTTCTTCTCAACTTCTGATTCACCGGGTTTGATATCTTCAGCCACGCCACTTTTAAACTCTTCAAGATGTTGCCTTATATCTTTAGTTTTCTTCTTTTCTGCCTGCGACTCCTTTATCTGGCGTATTGTATTCTCAATCATCCTGTTGGACTCTTTCAGCAGGTTCTGGGCTTCATCCTTAGCTTTTGTGATTATCTCCTTTCCGAGCGATTTAGCGCCGGAGATCTCTTTTTCATATTCTTCTATCAGCTCTTCAAGCCTTTTCTCGTGCTGCCTTATGTTCATCCTCTTCGTTTCCCAGTATCGCTTATCCCTGGCAATATCCTTGAGATTCCTGTCATAATTGATATTCTTCACTCCTGCCTTGCCGGAGGCTTCATTAAGTATCTCTTCCGGAAGCCCGATCTTCCTGGCAATTTCAAAAGCAAAAGAGCTTCCTGGCTTACCGGTATAAAGCTGGAAAAGAGGCTGAAGTAGGTGATTGTCAAACGCCATTGCGCCGTTTATTACCCCATCGGTCAGCGAAGCAAAATGCTTCAGGTTTGTGTAATGAGTCGTCAGAACACCAAAGACTTTTTTCCTGTTGAGCTCCCCAAGAATTGCTTCGGCAATTGCTCCTCCAAGCATTGGTTCTGTTCCAGTGCCGAATTCATCAATAAGTATCAGGCTTTTCTCATTTCCGTTTTTCAGGAAATTTTTCATGCTGATAAGATGAGAGCTGTAAGTGCTCAGATCATTCTCGATGCTTTGTTCATCGCCTATATCGATCAGGATATCTTTGAATATGCCGCATTCGGAGCCCTCCTCCACAGGAATCGTCAGGCCGCATTGCAGCATATACTGAAGAAGTCCTACTGTTTTAAGGCATACTGATTTCCCTCCGGCATTCGGCCCGGAAATGACAAGTATCCTGTTCTTTTCGTCAAGCTGGATATCAAGCGGTACAACTTTCCTGCCAGGCAGTTTTTCAAAGGTCAGTTTAAGCAATGGGTGTACAGCCTTTCTCCAGGCAATAAAAGGTTTTTCGGTTATAACCGGCCTTATTGAGTTCAGATGATTTCCGAGCAATGCTTTTGACCTGATGAAATCGATCTCGCCAAGAAATGTGTTGGACTCCAGAAGATCATCTATATAAGGTCTTATATTATCGGCAAATGCTGTTAATATTTTAACAATCTCTCTTTTTTCCTCGTATTCAAGCTCTACAAGGTCATTGTTGATTTCGACGATCTCCTCAGGCTCAATGAAAACAGTTTTCCCCGTGGCTGACTGATCATGAATGAGACCTTTTATCCTGCGCTTGTCATAGGCACTTACAGGTATTACTCCTCTCCCGTTCCTTACCGATACTGTAACGTCAGTATCGATTATACCATCAGTTTGTGCCTGCCTGAGTATAGCGTTAAGTCTTTTTGAGGCCTGGATAGTTTTGGAAACCATCTCCGATCTGATCTCCTTAAGCCGCGAAGAAGCATTATCCCTGACTGCGCCATGACGGTCAATTATCCTTTCGATCGCGTCAAGCACATATGGATAAGTCTTTACTGATCCGCACATTTTCTTCAGAACAGGGTATTCTTTTTCCTCCCTGTTCCGGAAAAAGCTGAGTATTGATTTTATTGTTTCGAGCGATCGCTTCAGGTCAAAGATCTCCCTGACCTCGGGGAATGAGCCTTCAACCCTGATCTTGTTAAGGCAGTCATAAATGCTGTAATAATTATCGGAGGGGAAGTTCTCCTCAAATTTCAGAAGGTGCTGGAATTCTGATGTAGCCGAAAGCTTTTCGGAAATTGATTCAATATTGTCAGAAAACCTTATTGAGCCTGCCTCTTCTGTTCCCATAGGGCTAAGGCACCTCTCTTTAAGGAGCTCTCTGATCCGGTCGAAGCCGATTTTGGATTCAAAATTGTTGGGATAAATCATAGTAAAGGCAAAATTATAAAAAATCCCCTCCTGGGAGGGGATTGAAATTGATTATAATAAATGTAATCCAACTTCTTAATTCTTCACACATCTGACTGAAAGTCCACCATACTTACCCATAGTTGATTTGTAGGTATTAGCTGTGTTATATTCCATCTGAAGATAATAAGCTGATGTTGAGGTACCCTGTGTGGCTGTCCAGAAAAATCCTGTCTGGTTAATGTTTCCGAATCCTTTTGAGCTGACCAGATAACCTCCCGGAAATGCGGTGAAACCAAATGAATTTGTTGCATTTGAATTTGGGCTTAACCAGAGGGTTGTACCGGTTTGCTTCAGCATTCCTCCTGCCACAGACTCTCCCCCTACAAAAGTCACCAGCTCATCCCATTCAGAAGAGCTGGGTACATGCCATCCTATGGGACACAGCTTTCCGGTATTAACAGCATACCAATTATACAATGAACCATAAGTAGTGAAATTTGCAACAGTAAAACCATAAGCATAGAGATAGGCTGCTGTCGTCAGATTAAGCCAGTCTGTGACATTCAATACCCCGGTAATAAATGAATTATCATTATATCTTGTTGTTTTAAGATTCATTGCCATCCACCATTGTTTATTTATCTTTATGGTATTATATGCATTCCCATCATTATCGGCAACAGATCCGGTACTCCCGGTTACTTCACTAATTTTAAATAATGGACTTTCTCCATAGATGCTGCTGTTATTTACACTTGAAATTCTTATTTTATAATCGGACCCATAAGTTAAATTATTTGGTAAAGTCCATGTATAAGAGCCGGTATTTGCAGCTCCTGGACTGGCAACTATCGTCAATAACAATGAGCCTGATTTATAAAGTGATATCACTACCTTCTCTGTTATGTTGGTAGTCCATGTGATATTCTTTACCTCCAGATCCATCCAGTGATCACTGCCTGCAGGAGATGTCACAGTAATATAAGGTGTGGCTGCGGTTGTAAAAGGCTGCTGGTTCCCATATCCTGTACCAGCACTGTTTGTTGCATACGCCTTAACGTAGTAGTTCGTTGAAGGAGAAAGTCCTGTAATGCTGCTTGTAAAGCTTCCGTTGCCGGCCCCATCACTTGTAGTATAATTTGCTATAGTGGGATTCTGGCTGGTGCTCCAGCAAACTCCACGGGCGGTAATTGTTCCACCGCCATTACTGGTAATGCTGCCTCCGCTGGATGCTGAATTATACGTTATTGATGTTACAGCAGTAGTAGTTAATACAGGAACTACAGGAAGTGTCGTAAAGGATATTTCGCTTCCATAACCTGTTCCTGCACTGTTTGTGGCGTAGGCTCTTACGTAATATAATGTTCCCGGTAACAATGCAGTAATACTGCTCGGGAATATTCCGGTTCCATTACCATCGGTCGTTATGCTGTTTGCCGTTGTTGGATTGTGACCAGTGCTCCAACAGACTCCGCGGGCAGTTACTGTTGCTCCCCCTTCACTTGTAACATTACCACCGCTGCTGGCTGAGCTTGAAGTAATCAAGGTGGCAGATGTAGTAGTCAGTGTCGGGACAACAGGACTTGTCACGAAGCTGACCTGGTTTCCATAATTTGTACCGATCACATTGGTAGCATAAGCTCTCACGTAATATGTAGTGCCGTATGTGAGGCCTGTCATGCTGCTTATAAATGTCCCGGAGCTGCTTCCGTCAGTTGTATGGCTGTCGGAAACTGAAGGATTCTGATTTGTACTCCAGCATATCCCACTTACTGTAATTGTTGATCCTCCGTCGCTGTTAATTGTTCCTCCACTGGTTGCACTTATTGCTGTGATTGATGTCGCTGCTGTTGTTGTAAGTGCCGGTACAACTGCGCCAGATTTAAAATTCCTTTCCTCACCATAGGCAGAACCGACGCTGTTTATTGCATAGGCTCTGACGTAATAAGTTGTATTTCCAGTCAGTCCTTGGATATTGCTTGCAAAAGATCCTGTACCAGTACCGACTGGATCAGTTGTATGAGAACCCTGAATATCGGGATTGTGAACAATGCCCCAGCACACACCTCTTGATGTTATATCTGCATCGCCGTCGCTGGTAACATTTCCTCCGCAAACCGCAGTTGTTGTTGTAACTGAAATGACATCAGCAGTAACGACTGTTGGAGCTACCGGATCAGATTTGGTCTTAAAACTCACTTCGCTCCCATATGCCGTTCCCCCCTGGTTTATTGCATATGATTTTACATAATATGTTGTACCCTTGGTCAGACCTGTCAGATCACATGCAAAAACACCGGTTCCTGATCCGCTCTGAACCTTTGAATTCGATGTGTTTGGATTTGCAGCCATGCTATAGCATACACCACGTTCAGTCACCGGAGTCCCTCCCTCGCTTGTTACATTGCCGCCACTTGACGCACTTTCTTTTGTGATGGATGTTATCGCTGTTGTTGTGACTACTGGTCTTTCATCCGACAATGTCGTGAAATTAATCTCATCGCCATATACTGTTTCACTTCCGCGGCTGCAATAGGCTTTTACGTAATATTTTGTGCCTGGTGCCAGACCTGAGAGGGTACTTGTAAAGCCTCCAATGGCGGCTTTTACAGGAATCTCAGTCTTTGGACCTGCTAATGTGACATTTGGTGTCGTTGCATAGCAATGTCCGTAAGCAGATACTCCCTCTCCAAGATCAAGAATTTTACCGGAAACGTCGGCTTTGGATATCTCGATGTTTGAAACGATACCTGTTGAAACAAGCATCGCTTTCTCGACCTTCTTGCAGGCTTGGAAGAATACAAGACCTGCCAATAAGAAAAATGTAATTAACTTATTGGTTTTCATAATTATAGAGATTAAAGACTGAAACTATCAGAAACTATCCTTAATGCTACTCTCTGAGTATAAAAATGAAATCGCCTCCCTCATCACCAACTTCCTGAATCACTCCGAACTGGGGAACAGCATTGCTGTTATTAATGACTGCCATTCTGAAATTGCTGTACAGCTGCTCGGAAGATAAAAATTTGTCGTTGTTGGTTAGAAGCCTGTCAAGAAGATATTTAATAAACGCGCTCTCGTCAGGCACTTCCGTAAGAGTTCCGCTTGTCATCGCTTTCCTGCTTGGTAGTTCATAAAGCTTATTTATTGCAGTAGCATCTGCAAAACCCCTGGATTTAATAAAGATCGAACCTGCAAAACAGGCATCACTAATAAGAAGCGTGTGCTTTGACCTGATCTCCCTGAGATAATCCCGAAGAGTGCTGTTCCTGAACCAGGCAAGCTTGCTGCTCTTTTTTGCATCCGAAGGAAGCCAGAAACCAATGTCAGCCTCTTTGTCATAGACACCATGCCCGGCATAAAAGATCAGGAAATTGTCTTCAGGTTGTACTTTCTTGGCAAAATAATCAAGCGCATCAACCATCTCTGCCATAGTAGCGTTACGAAGTATCTTTACATTTTCATTGTTGAAGGTATACCTGGTGGTAATTACATTGTAGAACATTTCACAATCCCTGACTGGCTTGTCCAGGGATGGGATCAGCGGATCGGCATAATCATTAATGCCGATGATGAGGGCATAGAATTTCCCCATGATAAGGGTTTTAGCATCCGTACCTTCATCCCCTGAAATTATTTTGCCATCAGCGTTGATATTAAGCTTTGCCTTGTTGTTTATATGAACAGTTGCTTTTTCGCTGCTGACGATCTGAGAATTTAAATATTGTACCTGAAGCAGACAAAATAATGAAATGAGTATCGCTTTTTTCATTTTAATGATCTTTAAAAGTCCACTTTAAAAGATAACAAGGTGATCCTTTCATGGTTGAAAGGAATAGAGTTAACAGATACATTTGCATGCTGCAAAGGTTTGTATTTGTCCGGAATGGCAGCTGTCCATATAATATTTGAGACCCAGACCACAGCCGAAGTGATGAATAAGGCACCTGATAAGTTCTTCTGTTTCTGAGACTGATCGTACAGATCGGACCTTTCAACTGCATCGGTAGCTTTCAGATACGAATTATAGGTGCCGGTATATTTTTTATGAAAGATTAATCCCCCTGCCAGCGCTCCATAAGCCGGAATGCTTGTAAGCCACCAGGGTTTTCCCTTCATAATTTTAGTCTGCCCCAGCCCGGGAACAATTGTCGACATTAATATCATTGATCCTTTATTGAACGATCTTTCAAATTTCTCGCCTTTCAGTTCCACGCTGACATCTTCATCCATAAAAATAGCATCCTCTTCAGGCACCCAGGTGATTTTCTTATTGTTCCCGGGCTTTGTGCTGTCACCCAAGTCGCCTTTGAATGAAAAAGCCCTGATCGGCGCGCCTTCCTGATTCCTAATCTCAACCCAGATATTGAAGATATCCGACTGACCTTTGGTGACAAGGTCGTAGGTTATTGAGAGCTTATATCCATCAAATTCAAGCTTAGGCTTTGTGATCAGAAAATTCTGTGAAAATAATTCAGAACTGGAAATCAGAAGCAGAATGATTAGTAAAAGCCATGGTTTACTCATAACCTCAAAATTTAATGGAACAATTGCACTAATCCATATCAAAATTAAATTAAATATTGATTTGCTTACCAATATTTAATCAAAGATTATGAATGACTTATCAAAATTCTGCGAATATAAAAATGCATGAAAACAGACCTTAAAAATGACTGCCGAGAATTTAAAATACTGTTTTCCCGGATTTATGTAATTTGACAGTAATCGGCTCAAGCACTACAAGGCACCCTTTTTTAATCTTCATAAGCTCAGGTTCGATGAGAGTAAAGAAATCATTCAAGAGCCTGTTGATCAGGACAAAGTTAATTAATGTTAATTTATTCTTGTTTGATAACTGGTAACTCATTTTAACTAACTTTATTTAATCAAAACCTAAAAACAAAAAGAATGAAAATCAGAAAAATCACTTTTGGTCTCCTGCTGTTATTTATTATGCCTCTGTGGCTGCATTCACAGACGGAGAATGTTGATCTGTCAATGATCTATAAAATCAAGCAGGACGAACAGCGAAATTCAAAGATCGATGATATTGCTTTCGGCCTGACCGATTTTGTCGGACCAAGGCTTACAGCCTCCTCCGGTTTCAACCGTGCGGCGGATTGGGCAAAGAAAAAAATGGAGGAGCTTGGTTTTCAGAATGTGAGAATTGAAGAAGCAGGTGATTTCAGCCGCGGTGGATGGGACAACCTGAAGACCTATGCAGCAATGACAACCCCTTATTATGCCAATTTTGCCTGTAACCCTGTAGCCTGGACCGGAAGTACAAACGGCCTTGTTAAAAGCGAGGTTGTATTGATTGACGCAAGGGCTGAAACCGACCTTGATAAATATAAAGGTAAACTTGCAGGAAAGATCGTTATGATACCTGCAATAACAACCACACCCTACGAGATCAGCTATCTGCCGCTCGCATCGAGATATACCGATGAACAGCTACAGGATCTCACTAAAGAAAGCGTTCAGCAGGGAAGAAGACAGGGACAACCATTCGATTATACCGCAATGATGGCGCAGAGACAACTGAGAACAAAAATTACCGATTTGCTGAAGAGTGAAGGTGCAGCCGCCATCCTTAACAATTCCGGAACTTACAACATACCCAGATCTGGCGGAGCCGGATACAAGGCAGGCGACAAGGAGCCTGTTCCTGAACTGAATATCCCGATGGAAGATTTCGGAAGAATGGAAAGGCTGCTCAGAAAAAATGTACCCGTTGAGATGGAGATTGAAATAACGAACAAGTTCTTCGACAGTCCGAAAGTTTATAATGTCATTGGCGAAATACCAGGTACCGATAAACTTCTGAAAAATGAGATTGTCATGCTTGGAGCACATATTGATTCATGGCATGGAGGAACCGGCGCGGCTGACAATGCATCAGGATGCATTGTCATGATGGAAGCGCTCAGGATCCTTAAAAGTCTTGAAGTTGCCCCCAGAAGAACAATCAGGATTGCCCTTTGGGGAGGCGAGGAACAGGGTTTATTCGGTTCACGGGGTTATGTAAGCAAATATCTGATCGATCCTCAGACCCTGGAGCATAAGCCAGACTGGGATAAATTTTCATGCTACTTTAATATGGATAACGGATCAGGCAGGTACAGGGGAATCTATTTACAGCAAAACGAACTTGTCAGACCAATCTTTGAAGAATGGCTGAAACCATTTACCGACCTTGGATGTTCTACGATCACTATCAGGAACACAGGTGGTACGGACCATCAGTCAATTGATGGAGCTGGACTGCCGGGATTCCAGTTTATCCAGGATGAAATTGAATACGACCGCGGTTACCACACCGTTATGGATACCTGGGAAAGGCTGGTAATCTCTGACCTGAAAGTAAATGCTATAATCACAGCATCTTTTGCTTATAATGCTGCCATGAGAAATGACAAGCTTCCGAGGAAACCTGCCATGAAAATGTCAGGTACCGGACAACGCGGTCCCGGCGGCCCCGGAGGACCACCTCCCGGAATGTGATCATCTGACTCTGAGGAAAATATATAACACAGCCGTTGCATGCAACGGCTGTACTTTTATATTGAAATCACTGGGCTTTTTGTTCAACATCTTTCATTGAAAGCTGAATACGCTTTCTTTCCAGGTCTACTGAAAGCACCTTTACCATCACATGCTGATTAAGCTTCACAACGGACGATGGATCCTGAACATATGTCTTGCTGAGGTTAGATACATGGACAAGACCGTCCTGTTTGATGCCGATATCGATGAAGGCGCCGAATTTTGTAACATTTGTTACAATCCCGGGAACGACCATTCCCTGGACCAGGTCTTCCATATTGTGAACGTCGGCGAAACTAAACGCTTTTATTTTTGACCGTGGATCGCGCCCTGGTTTTGAAAGCTCATCCATAATATCCTTCAGTGTAGGAAGTCCGGTAACAGGAGTGATATATTTCTCAAGGTTGATCTCTTTTCTTTTTACCTCGTTTCCAATGAGCTCCTTCACATCGCAGCCGGCATCGAGCGACATTTTTTCCACCACATGATAACTCTCCGGATGAACAGCGCTGCTGTCGAGAGGATTTTCTGCATTCCTGATACGAAGGAATCCTGCACTCTGTTCAAAAGCCTTTGGACCCATACGCTTGACTTTTAAAAGCTCTTTCCGGGACTTAAATGGTCCGTTTTCAGTTCTGTAGTCAACAACATTCTGAGCAAGCTGCGGACCAAGTCCGGATACATACCTGAGAAGATG
>PMBC01000148.1 GCA_003152835.1 Bacteroidales bacterium
ATATCTTCAAGCATCTCTTTCCTTCTGTCGCCGAAACCAGGTGCTTTGACTGCGCAGACCCTGAGGGAACCGCGAAGACGATTCACAACTAGTGTTGCAAGTGCTTCACCTTCAACATCTTCAGAAACAATTAGAAGAGGTTTACTGGTCTGGGCCGATGCTTCAAGAATAGGAAGCATATCTTTCATTGAAGATATTTTCTTGTCATAAATAAGGATGTAAGGATTTTCCAGTTCTGCTTCCATTTTTTCTGCATTGGTAACAAAATATGCTGAAATATACCCGCGGTCGAACTGCATCCCTTCAACAACTTCAACATAAGTAGTTGTACCTTTTGATTCTTCAACCGTAATGACTCCTTCCTTATGAACTTTGCTCATAGCTTCAGCTATAAGTTTTCCTATCTCCTGATCATCATTGGCAGAAATTCGTGCAACCTGCTCAATTTTAGCAAGGTCATCACCGATGACTGTTGCCTGTGAAACCAGGTGCTTAATAACTTTCTCAACTGCCTTATCTATACCTCTTTTAATGTCCATCGGGTTTGCTCCGGCGGTAACATTTTTCAGACCTACATTAATGAGAGACTGGGCGAGAACAGTAGCGGTTGTTGTTCCGTCGCCCGCAATATCGCCGGTTTTTGAAGCCACTTCCTTAACCATCTGTGCGCCCATATTCTGGTAAGGATCAGAGAGTTCGATATCCTTTGCAACGGTAACACCGTCTTTTGTGACCTGTGGAGCTCCGAATTTTTTCTCCAGGACAACATTACGGCCTTTCGGGCCGAGAGTTACCTTAACTGCATCTGCAAGCTTATCAACTCCTTCTTTTAGAAGAGCACGTGCATCAATATTATACTTAATCTCTTTTGCCATATTAAATAATTTTAGTGTTTTTAAATTATGCTATAAAAAGAACATCTGACTGTGAGATAAGCAGATAATCTTCACCTTCAATGGTAAGCTCCTGCCCTGAATATTTTCCGTAAAGGACTTCATCGCCTTTCTTCACTTCCATCTCTTCGTCTTTTTTTGCTGCTCCGACAAGGATTACTTTACCCTGACGGGGTTTCTCTTTTGCAGAATCAGGAATAATGATTCCGCTGGCAGTTTTAGCTTCAGCTTCATAAGGTTTTACCAGTACCTTTCCTGCCAGAATTTTACCTTTTAATTGTGCCATTTTATATAGTTTTAAAGTTAAAAATCTTGATACGCTCCTACTTTAGCATATTCTGTGCCAAATGATAAAAGATGACATTTTGGGAGATCAGGCATTTATCAGGGTGCAGAAGTATGTCATCAGGATAGAGTTCTGATTTTTTTATTCTTGATAATCTATTATAATCCAATGTATTATATTTAAAATTAAAAAAGTGCCAGGATATGACAAACTGACACTTTAATAATATTCCCTATAATTTCCGTTATTTCGTTTGATCTGTCGGAGTTGAAGGAGTGTTTGAAGCGGGAGGAACCGCTGTCGGAAGCGTTGGGATGGCATTGGGATCAGCTGCATTATCGATCTGAGTCTTGATCCTTGACTGTTGTGCTCCTGCCCCGCGTGGTATTGTAGCTGTTGCAGCAATACAGAGTATAAGGATTGCAGCACAGAGTGTCCATGTTGCTTTTTCAAGAAAGTCAGCTGTTTTCCTGACTCCCATAGTCTGCCCTGCCGAAGTAAAGTTTGCTGCAAGTCCTCCGCCCTTTGAATTTTGAACAAGAACGATAAGCACCTGGAACAGACATGCAACAATAATTAAAACTGAAATAAAAATATAAACTCCCATTTGGTCACTTTTTTATTAACTCTTTCACCTTTTCAATTTGAGACGCAAAGTAACTGCTTTTTTCCGGAAACTTCAAACATAATTTCTCATAAATATCGATTGCCTTTGAATAGTATCCCTGTCGGATGTAAATTCTTGCAAGAGTTTCGGTTACTAATCCTTCCCCGTCCTCTGCAAAAGGTTTTGAGATATCCTCATTTGGCTTGTCAGGCTTTTCTCTCGATGGTTCAATCCGTGGATTTGCCTCGATGAACTTATTAATTAGGACTGACTGCAACTCCTTTACAGATGATGTTCCTGTCTGCGCCTGGCTTTCAGTCACATTTTCATCAATATGGATGTCAGCGGAGACATTTTCATTTTGGTCAAGTTCCAGAAGGTCAGTCTTCTCCTGGACAGAAAATCCAGGATCCATATATGTTACCTTTTCATCAAAATCGCCTGATTCATCATCAATCAGCAGGATTGTTGCATTTGAATCATCACCGCCGGAATCATCCGCAATCAACACTGAATGGTCCTTGGCATTCCAGTTACCCTGATCTTCTGTTGATTTTTTTTCAATTTCATTAATGAGGTCCGTACTGTTCTTTCCCGATTCAATTACAGTTTGCTGGCTGTCGGCAGAAATCCCTTCAGTCTGAGCCGGAGGAGTAACTGACAATTCAGCTTTGACTTCTGGTAAAACTTCTTTCCGTAATAAATAATACAGAACCTCACGGTTTGCTATATACATTGCGGATACCCTTAGCTGGTTTTCAAACCTGACATCGGAGGTATTCTGCAAACCTTTAAGCAGCAGGCTGTAAGCACTCTGAAAATAGGGAAAAATATTTATCAGCTCATTAACTTCGCTGATAGTTTGGCGGTCAGCAGGGCCTGAGTTCTCAATTATTTTCAGAAAATCGCTCCTGTTCATATAGCCCAGTTCACAAAAGCCCTGTTAAAAATATCTTCTATAAGAAGTTCCACAATCTTCTCCGACAGATCTTTCTCAACTGCGCTAAGGTCGAGGTTGCTGTCGTAATCTTCAAACCTCGAAAATGTCTGTTCAAAGCTGAGAGTGGGGTCAACCGAGTTGGTGAATTTTACTTTTACTGAAATTGTGAACCTGTTAGAAGCTGCCTGCGCATCTGCCGCAACAGTAAGAGGCCTGGTGGTGTAATCTGTTATTTCACCTTCAAAGTTGACATCTCCAAGGCCGTTCACAATTCCAAGTTTGGTCTGCGCCTTGCATTTATCTATCAGGGCATCAGTTATATACTGGCTCAACCCAGGCTGGACTACGCTCGCCCTGTTCTGGAAATACTGAATACTGACTGTTTTTAATCCGGTAGTACTTGCTCCCGAGAATGAGTATATGCCACATCCATACAGCATTATCATTAAGATCGCGGTTAAAAGAATCAGAACCTTTTTCCCGGACAGAAGAAAGATATTTCTAATTTTCAATGCCATATTCCTTTATTTTACGATACAGGGTCCTTTCCGAGATACCAAGCTCCTGAGCAGCGAGTTTTCTTTTTCCGCTGTATTTTTCAAGGGCTTTTTTAATCATTTCAACCTCCTTGTCAGCAAGGGATAACGACTCCTCAATAATTTCTTCAGTGTCCTGAATATCGTTCCTTGCCTGGTGCGGAGTAAAACCGACAGATTCGGTACCTGTTATTTCCGGGCTTTCCACCTTGTTCTTTTTCTCCCTTATAAGGTTTTGAATGACCCTTGCATTGGGATTATCGAAAGCTACATTCATATCGCCATGCTCAATGAGGTCGTAAACAAGCTTTTTAAGATCATTCATATCGCTTTTCATGTCGAAGAGGATCTTGTACAAAATTTCCCTTTCGGAAGAAAACGATTTGTCATCATCTTTTTTTATAATAGCAGGAAGTCTTGAGCCTTCATAATCAGGCAGGTATGGTTTTAGTGTCGCCGCCCTGATCTCGCGCTCGCTTTCAATTATTGATATCTGTTCGGTAACATTCTTGAGCTGCCGAACATTACCCGGCCAGGAATAGTGAANNGCAAATTTTCTGAATAGAAGAATAATATCCTCGCCCCTTTCCCTTAAAGAAGGAATACGTATGGGGACAGTATTCAGCCTGTAAAAAAGATCTTCCCTGAACCTGCCTTTATCTATTGACATTACAACATCAACATTGCTGGCAGCAATAACCCTTACATTTGTTTTTTGCATTTTAGAGGACCCGACCCTGATAAATTCGCCCATTTCGAGTACCCGTAAAAGCCTCACCTGGGTTGATAGCGGCAGTTCGGCAACCTCATCAAGAAAAATCGTTCCTCCATCAGCCACTTCAAAATAGCCTTTCCTGCTGTCCGTAGCACCAGTAAATGCACCTTTTTCATGGCCGAACAACTCAGAATCGATTGTTCCTTCAGGGATCGCTCCACAGTTGACGGCGATATAGGGGCCATGCTTTCTTGCACTATAGTTATGGATCACCTGAGGGAAAACTTCCTTCCCGGTTCCGCTTTCGCCGCTTATTAGCACCGAAAGATCTGTGGGGGCAACCTGTACAGCGATATCAATAGCGTGGTTAAGGTCATCGTTATTGCCGATAATGCTAAATCTCTGTTTTATGCTTTGCAGGTCTTTCATATACTTTTTACAATGTTGCGAATTTAAGGTTTTTTTAAAACATTGGGAAATGCATTTTTAGTAAATTCGCACAATGAAAAACAGATCGGAATTAAAGTTTGCCGGCATTATCCCGGCGCGATATGCGTCCTCAAGGTTCCCCGGGAAGCCATTGGCTATGATAAGCGGGAAGCCTATGATCCAGCGGGTTTATGAACAGTCCATGAAATCAATTGATCTTGTTTTTGTGGCAACAGACGATAAAAGAATTTTTGATGCAGTTAAAAATTTCGGAGGCAACGCTGTTATGACCTCCACCGAACACCAGAGCGGAACAGACAGGTGCGCAGAAGCTGTCGGTAAAATATCAGGGAAGATTGGCATTAAAATCGATGTTGTGCTGAATATACAAGGTGATGAACCTTTCATCCGTCCTGAACAGATTGACCTTCTCAAATCGTGCTTCAGTGATAAAAATGTAGAAATTGCCACACTTGTCAGGAAAACAGCACGTGGTGAAAATATTTTTGATCCGAATCAGCCGAAGGTTGTAATTGATTCCCTGGAAAATGCAATTTATTTCAGCAGAGCCGCAATACCATTCATCCGTAACATCGGAGAATCGCTCTGGTCAGAGAACTATACTTACTTCAAGCATCTGGGGCTTTATGCATATACCGTCCCGGCTCTGAAAAAAATCACAAAACTTGCTGTAAGCTATCTCGAAAAAGCCGAGGCACTTGAACAGAACAGGTGGATCGAAAACGGCTTTAAAATCAGGACTGCTGTCACTGAAGGGGAAAGCATTGGCATCGATACGCCAGCCGATCTTGAGAGAGCTTTACTCTATTTTAAGAACATTAAATAAAAAATTGTTAACTTTAGCACAATATTTGTGGAGAATTATTAAACGGTATATATGAAGAAGAGTTTACTCCTTTTTCTATTTGTTTTTCTTACTTTATGCCTTCAGGCACAGAAGGATACCGTCAATATTCAGAACAGACCGGTACAGAGGAGCTTTTCGTCTGATGCTTCAAATATCAGTATAAGTATCTTTCCGGTACCTGTAAGAGAGAATTATTTCAATATTAAATGTGAAAAGTCGTTTTCATCAGTCAAGATCACGAATATAATCGGACAAGATATTTACAGAGAAAAATATAATGATCCCCAGACGCTGACTAAAATCAACCTGGATAATCCCAAAAGAGGGATGTACCTGGTAACTGTTGTATTCAGCGACGGGTTGAGGATCGTCAAAAAAATAATGATTGAACAGACCGAATAGTTAATGCAGGCCTGCTTTCAGATGCGGATTTTCGGGGGAATATTCCGTAATTATTTAGTTGAAATTTATTACATGTGCAAAAAGGTAAACATTCCTGTTGCCTGATTGTTTATTATAATGTAATCGTTTGGAGATCTTACAATAAGAAGTTATGCCATGGAAGAAGGTGTAAATGTTTTTTCGATTAAAGATCTTGAGAACTTCTCAGGAATTAAGGCTCATACGATCAGGATCTGGGAAAAGAGATACCATATCCTTGAACCTGACAGGACCGATTCAAACATACGGAGATATAATGAATCGGAACTGAAAAAAATATTAAATGTGGCCTTCCTTAACAGAAATGGCCTTAAGATATCGAGGATCGCAAAACTTGATGAAGATGAGCTTACCCAGCAGGTAATGTCGCTCAGCAGCAGCAGGGATGAATCAGAAAAGGATTTTCAGCCTGGCAAGATTCTGATGTCTGCCATCAGGTTCAATGAGAGAATGTTTAAAGAATCGCTCCTGCCATTTATTAGGCACTCAGGTATTGAGGATGCATATTGCCGGTTCCTGCATCCATTGCTTGAAAAATCCAGAATACTCTGGCAAACCGGCTCTCTTTCAAGAGCGCAGGAACAATTTATCAGAAATACCATAAGACAGCTTATAACTGTTGAAGACAGCCTTATCAAACCATGGTCAGGCAAAACAGGTCCGACAGTAGCTATGATAAATACATCTGATAATCTTACCGATAACAACTTCCTCTTTTATAAATATGCTCTTAAGAAAAGGGGATTTGATGTAATTTTTACCGGTGGAATCCTGCCTGCATCTGAAGTGATTGAAATCTACAATATTAAACCATTCGACTATCTTGTTGTAAATTCAAGCGCATTCGATTTTGCAAAGAAAAAGATCGGATATTTCAACAGCCTTGGCAAGTCCCTTATGATCAAAAAGATAATTCTCACCGATTCGCCGGAGGATAGAGATAAAAAATTCCAGGACAAACTGATCATTACGAAGGACCCTGCAGGTTTTATCCGTTGCATTGAAGGACTTCGCTGATTATTTTACACTTACCTTCGTGAGGATTTTTACTTTTTGGGGATCCATGGGAAAAAAGCACTCGTCTTTTCTATATAATCTCTGTAATTTGGTTTTTGTTCCTTCAGGCTCTTCTCCAGCAATGCAACTCCCGAGACTTTTATTATAAGAAGAGTCATCAGCAGTGATCCCAGCACTGGAAAATAACTGCCTGCCCCAAGACAGATAAAACCATAACCCCACCATTCCGAAGAATCTCCGAAATAATTCGGGTGCCTTGTATAATGCCAGAATCCGGTATCGAGTACCTTCCCCCTGTTTTGAGGATTGGCTTTAAAAGCAGCCAGCTGGTAATCTCCGCCAGCTTCAAAGACAAAACCTGTGATCCAGAGCAATAACCCTGCGTAATCAAGAATGCCCAGATTCTTTTCCTGTCCATAGTATTGAGCCCCCAGAAGCGGAGCTGAAATAAGCCACATAAGAATTCCCTGGAGCATGAATGTTTGGAAGAAGCTTATCCACCAGTATCTTTTATCACCATATTTTTTACGAAACTCCCTGTAGCGAAAATCTTCCCCCTTGCCCCAGTTGCGCCACGTAAGGTAACCCGACAGGCGAAGCCCCCAGATTGAAACGAGGGTCATCAGAATTATTTTTCTTAATTCAAAACCGCTGGTGCTGATAAAATAGAATCCAGCTGCAAGCACAAATCCTGCTCCCCAGAAAAGGTCGACAATGCTAACATTCTTAAATATTACGCTGAAAATCCATAGCACCGACATCAGTATCATTATCACCAGCAGAGCTTCGCTGTATATGTGAAAAAATGTCATATTATGATATTTTATTTTTTATCAGTCAAAAAGCAGGGCAACAGATGCAGCGCCTATGCCGGCATTTGCCCCAATAACAGGAGAGATATTGACAACTGAAACCGGTTTTTTATTGGTCAGATTTTCCATTTTCTCCGAATACCAGGCTGCAGCTTCAGGGTTGCCGGCATGCATGACAATATAATTCCAGATTTTCTTATCCGCATTGATATTCCCGATATGTTTCATTACCTGTTCCATATTTGCTTTCTGGCTGAATGTCTTGCCGAATATTATTGCCTTCCCGGTCTCATCGAGAGATACGATAGGATTGATATTAAGTACTCTTGCAAGCAGTCCTTTGGCCGCAGAAACCCTTCCCCCCCGGATCATGTATTTAAGTGTTTTTACACTCACAAAGATGCGGGTATTCTTTATCCACTTATCCGCAAGCGTAACAATTTCATCATGTGAAAGGCCGGTTTCAATAGCCTGCGCAATGCGCAATACAATTAATCCAAGAGAACCAGAAAGATTCCTGGAATTCAAGACAGTGATGGGTTTATTAAATTCGGTGCTGATTTTCTTTGCTGCCTTTTGACTGCTGTAAAAAGTACCGCTTAATTTATCACTTACATGAACAGCAATAACAGAATCATAGTGTGAAGCCAGTTGTGAGTAAAGGTTTGTAAGAGCATATTCATTTATCTGGGCAGTTTTAGGATATTCAGCTGCATCGTTTAGCATGGAATAAAACTGTTCTGGCTGTATCGTTATCTTGTCCAGAAAATGGTTCTCACCAAAATTAATATTGATCGGCAGCATATTGATCTGGTATTTGTCAATAAGCTCCGGTTCCAGATCACATGTCGAATCAGTGACAATGGCTATCTTCCATTTTCGTTCATTAACAATCTGGTAATGACGTATCATGTCATCTGCTTTTTGAAAAGTGATCGTCCCCTTATCTCTCAGACTGTTGAATAGTCCGGAAGGATCATTTGTGTGAAGATGCAGCCTTAATAACTTGTCTGAACCAGCAACAACAACGGAATTTCCAAAAGATTCCAAAGTACTTATGAGCGACTTCTTATCAATCCGGCATTCCTTAATGACAGCTTCGGTACAGTATCTGAAATCAATTTTCTCATTGGAAACCTCTTCAATTGCCGGAAAAGAAGCAGCCAGTGACCTGGAATTGATCAGATCCCTGATATTTCCGTAGTTAATAAATTCCATAATGCCTTCAAAAAACAAGACAAAACCCCTGGCTCCGGCATCAACGACATTGTTCTTTTCCAGTATTGCCAGCTTTGTCCTGGTTTCGAGAAGAGATTTTTTAAGCACTTCATAAGAACTTGCAAGCAGGTGATTGAAATCAGAAAATTTGTTCCAGCTGCTATAGATATAGTCGGCCATTTCCCTGATCACTGTAAGCATTGTCCCCTCCACAGGCCGCGCAACAGCTTCGTAAACATAATTTACGGTTCTCCCTATAGCTTCAGCAAATTGCCTGAGAGTGACAGATTTGTACTCTCCCGTTTCATTGCTCAACCCGTAAAAAAACTGGGCAAAGATAATTCCGGAGTTTCCCCTTGCATTTACCAGCGTTGATTCTGCGATCCTGTCTGCAGTTATCTTGTATGACCTGCTGGGATGGAGCGATTCTATTGCGGACCTTATGGTAGCCGCAAGATTAGTTCCGGTATCGCCGTCGTTTACTGGGAATACATTTATTTTATTTAGCTCAGCCTGATGAGCAATAATTTTTTGGGCTCCTGCGACAAATGCGTAATACAAATTACGGCCATCCAGTTCAATAAGCGGATCTTTGACAATTAGAGACATTCCTGGTCTGTTATTTTATATAGTAATCTAATTAACAAACTGTTTAACCCTTTGTTCAAATACATTTTGTTTATCAGAAACCGGATATTATTCTGCAAAGATATGCTAATTTTGAGGTTTGAGGATTGACAACCTTTCAAACCTCATAATGATGTGATTAAAACGATTATTAATAAATTATAATTATGAAAGTATTTTTACCAATCGCAATCCTGGCAATTATTGCTCTTGCACTCCTTGTTTCATGCTCATCAATACCTAAAGGCGCTGTTGCCATCAAACCATTCGACAAGGGAAGATATCTTGGCACCTGGTATGAGATAGCACGGATGGATTTCCGTTTTGAACGCAACCTGAATAACACCACTGCAAATTATTCATTAAACGATGACGGGAGCATTAAGGTAGTTAACCGTGGATTCAATTATATTACTAACAAATGGAGTGAGGCAACAGGAAAAGCAAAACCGAGAGGTACCGGTGACGAAGCCAAACTGAAGGTATCTTTTTTTGGACCGTTTTATGGCGGATACAATGTGATTGCACTGGATGACCAGTACAAATATGCGCTTGTTGCAGGCAACAACCTTAAATATCTGTGGATCCTTTCACGCGAAACATCCATACCTGATGACATCAGGCAGAAGTACCTTGAAATTGCAGATAAACTTGGTTTTAAAACCGCAGCTCTTATCTGGGTGGAACAAAAGAAAAAATAGGAATAAGAGCTGCCTTCACCTTGTCAATATCACAGAAGTTTAAAAAAATAGTTTCTTTCGCTCTCGAGATTAATTGACGGAGCTTTTTTGCTGATAGCGTCAATCCTTGAAATAATGCTTTCTGCAAATTTTTTAACCTGCCCAGCGGATCGTAATTGAATCCGGTGCGAAACAGCTTTACTTATTCCGGCTACCTCGTGCCAGAGTCCGATAGTATTGTTATCGAAATAACAATGCGTAAATGCATCCCATATATATTCTATTGCTGAAGATGAAGGATGAAGCATATCATCGTCATAAAATCTGTAATCGCGAAGATCATCCATAACCAGCTCATAAGCAGGAAAATAGCCCGGACACGATTCATGTTTCAGGAGCTCCTCGACTGCCAGGAATAATACAGATTTGCTTACCTGGTTGCCATGAGCGCCATCTTTCATATGCCGGACCGGGCTGATTGAAAAGATGACCTTCAACCCCGGATTCAATATTCTGAGTTTGTTCATCAGTTCATTCCACAGGGTTACGATATCGTTTACCGATAACAATTCATGAGTGAATTCAGATGCAGGGATCTTATGGCAGTTTGAAACAATCTTTCCCGATTCCCGCCACCTGTAAACCCTTGCTGTACCGAATGTGATAAAAAGGAACTTCGCTGAAAAAATAAATTTACGGGCATTATTAATGCTAGTGTTTATCTTATCAAGCGCCTCACTGGCACTTTCAGATGAAAAATCAGTGTAATGATTAAAGCTCAGCCAAATGCCTCTATGGTTGTAAAGATCATTCTGCTTATATTCACTCTCAGTTGTAATAGAATCGATAGTGTTTGAAACGGAAACGGGATTGTAAACGGTACCTGAAGGGTTGATAATCACCGGCATATGACCTGCTTCAAACTGACTTCCTATAGAAGAAGCAAAGCATGATCCGATAAACATTACTGGGTCATCATAAGTGATCTTTGCTTGCGAAGGAGCAATATTAAAGGTAGTCCTGAATTCCATTATTCCTTATAAGAGCTTCATGAAAGCCTGGCGTTGATCCAGTTTATAAGGTACGCGAAGACTTCATTTTTAAATGTCTCATTATGAAGCTCGTGATATCCACCTGGCCATATTTTCAATTCAGCCAATGATGTTTTGGCAGCGAATTCGCGGCTTCCTTCAGGTGAACATATCTGATCATCGCTGCCATGCATCAGGAGAAGCGGGATCTTAAGATCTGAAGCATGAGCCAGGGCGTAACTTGCAGCTTTCATTGAGCTGTTGAAGAGAGAAACGGATATTTTGCCATGAACGAGCGGATCAGCTTTGTACTTTTCAACAACCTCTTTATCTTGAGAAATATGTTCAACAACCAAGCCCGAAGGTTGGATAAGGCCGGGAAGTATGCTTTTCATTACAGATGCCACAGCAAGTTTGAATTTGCTCGGTTCGAAAGCCAGTTTCAACAATGGAGAAGTTACTATTGCACCTTTGACAGAAGGAGATTTACGAACCAGATAATCAAGCACAATTCCTCCGCCAAGACTATGCCCGTAAATAAATACCGGGACCCCCGGGAATGTATTTCCGGCACTCTCAAGAAGAATCCCTATCATTTCGTCGGTAAGAGAATAATCTTTTATGTATCCTCTTGTCCCGTCGGACAGGCCATGACCAGGAAGATCGACTCCGGTAAACCCGATTCCTTCCCTGTTCAGCAATCCTGCCCATGTTTCATAACGATGGATATGCTCGCCAAGTCCATGAACAAAAACAATAATGGCTCTCACATTTTCGCCCGGGCTTCTGATCATACCCTTCAGTACCTGCCCGTTTTTAAGTTTAATGTTATAATCCATGCTTTTCTCTTTAATAGTACGAAAGTAGAACAAATAAAACTTTCAGACAAGCTTATATTCTTTTATCAGCCTGGTTAGTTCTTCATTAAAAATTCATTTATCAATTTATATATTGTTTATACTATATGTTCTTTTTATGTTATATATATCTCATTATATGTGTTTTAATATTTTGCATTATTTAGAAACCCACAAGAATATGTGGATATTAAGATATAAAGATTTGTTTATCTTTATTTATGTATTTATATTTGCTTCATCAATTAATAATAAAAGATATGACAGCATTTGAATTCAACAACAGTCTTATCGGCTTGAAGCCGAATCTGCAAAGGTTTGCCATGAGCCTCACTTCTGATCGTGATGCAGCTCTGGATCTTGTTCAGGACACATATCTGAAAGCAATAACCCACAAGGATAAATTTGTTGATTTTACAAATCTGAAGGCATGGGTTTTCACAATAATGAAAAACACTTTCATTAATAATTACAGACGAAACGTGAAGGAGAATACGATAATAGACGGAACACAGGATCTGTATTATCTCAATCAGCCTCACGACAAGGGTTTCATTTCGCCTGAATCAAATTATTCGGAAAATGAAATTGAGAAAGCAATAGATTCGCTTGAAGATGAATTCAGAATTCCATTCAGGATGCACATTGAAGGTTATAAATATAAAGAGATAGCAGATAAGCTTGAATTAAAGATCGGTACCGTAAAGAGCAGGATCTTCTTCACACGTCAGAAGCTTATGCTGATGCTCAAAGATTATGTCAGATAATACATTTTTAGTCAGGTTTGGTTTTTAGGGTAAAAAGGGCTGAATCTTATTCAGCCTTTTTTATTGTCCTGAAAATGATACCCGCAAAAACAAACAGAAGAAATATCCCGGAAACTATCCAGGCCCATTTATTTGTTTCCTTCGATTCTGCCCACATTTCATACGGCTGAGTAAGAAAATATTCGGATTTTACTGGCCAGAGCAGAACTTTTGTCGAGTCCATCAAACCGTTAGTGCCTATCAGCTTCCCTGGCATTACGATCCTCACCGAATAACCATGAAAATCAACGAACAGCTTTTTTGTTACCAGGTTTATGGATGAATCTGCTTCCGTTTTAAATTTAAGAGCATTTGATTCGCCTATGAATTCTTTAAGTAAAATGCCATTTTTCCATAAGCTGTCAAAATGATCAGTGTTTTCCATTGATATCTTTACAAATTCGTCTTCTCTTGCCTTCAAGGCATCGAACGATATATCACTGCCAGCTTTGCTGCCTGCAAGCTTGCTGAAATCGCCAATCCATTCTGCCATGGCGGATTTAATAGTCCATTTGTCTGTCTTTGACGAGATCGTATCTTTTAATGCTTTATACTTCAGGCTGTCAGGACCCTGTTCGAATTTATTGATTACATCCTTGGGTGAGTAAAAATATGCGAGTTCTTCTTTATTGAGAAAATCAGAAACCGGATATCCATATGTAAATTGCCGTTCAATTATTTCAGCGAACCTGTATTCGGTGTTGAACCATCTGAATCTTTTTTTGAATTCGCTCCTTCTGGATACCGTCTTATTGTCGCCACTGTCGGCCCGGTACGACATATTGATCTCATCAATGCTGGCATATAGCTTCTCAGCCCGTTTTACCCACGTCGTATCTCCTTTTTTGTTGAATTCAAGTGAATCTTTTACGATCCAGCTGGAATCAAACGGAACCTGAATTTTATGAATATCAAATTTATTTTCGGTATTCTTCATTTCTATTCTCCGGGTAACTGATCCGTCGGCATGGACAATATCGGTAACTACGGTTTCAGGCTCATCACAGGATGTAATCATAGCAAGCATCATGATTACTGCTATTTTTAAGGCTCTAGAATTCATGGTATCAGAGATTAAATTTCTTTTTATCTTTTTCAGAAAGTTTCTTATCGATGTACTGTTTCAATTCAGGATTATCCTCAATCAGCTTAATCAAATCACTGTATCTCGTTTGCAGTTCATTTATTGATTCCTCAAGCTGTCGCAGCTGTTTGTCAGACAGTCTCCCGTCCTTAATGTGAATTTGGGATGGTGACCGCTTGTAAATCATAAAAGCTGATTCAAAGTCGTCAGGAACGCCCTTAACAAAGGAAGAGCTTGTTGACATAGTTTGCTGTTCCAGGTGGCTGATCCGTTTCAGGATGATCGACTGCTGAACGACAAAAACAGCTATAATCAGAACCGAAGCTGCAATAAGTCCGTTCCTCACCCATCCGACATAAACCCAGCTAAAAAGGCAATCCAGAAAATTATTGTTCTCAGTAACCTTTCTTTTGTTACTAATTTTTTCCATTACATTTTCCTCAATGGCTTCACTGCCGGCCAGGATGGGTTCCGACTTTTTCAGGATATCTGTAATCCTTTCATATTTTGTTGATTCGCTCTTCATATCATGTATATCTTTCAATCATTTCTCCTATTCTTTTTCTCGCAAAATGAAGGTTAGCCTTAAGGTTTCTCCTGCTCATTCCGGTTATTTCAGAAATCTCCTCATGTGAAAGATCTTCAAGGTCGCAGAGGACAAACACCGCTTTTTGCTTAGGGCTGAGCTTTTCAGTCAGCGTTTTAATTATCAAAGCCATTTCTTTGTTTTCGAGTTCTGAATTATGTTCCGAAAAAACCGTGTCTGAAATTAATTTCCAGCCCTTCTCATCTGCCCTTACTTCCGCATTCACCTTTTTCTTCCTCAGATAATCACAGCATTTATTATATGTTATCCTGTAGAGCCATGTTTTAAAAGCTTCGGGAGAATTGATATTCCTGATTTTCTCCCAGATCGTCACCATTGTTTCCTGCACAACATCTTTTGCAATATCTTCGTCTCCAAGCATCCTGAACGCAACCGAAAAGGCAAACGGAGAAGCGGATGTGACAACCTTCCTGAAATTCCGGAAATCTCCTTTCCTGCATTCTTCTATTAATTCCCTATCGATCAAAATAATTGCGTTTTCTATTATTAAGACGAAATATTTAAAGCAAGGTAAAAAACATATAGTAATTTTATGATTATAATATGTTTGTTCTTTATACCCCCTTTCTTATTTCCACCAAAGGGGAAATGCTTTAAGAACTACACCTTCCCCCCTGGGGGAAGGCTGGGATGGGGGTTTAATTTATATAGTTAGCGTTTCCTTACATTATATACTTATACTATGCAAAAGATAATTACCTTAAATACCGATCGGAGAAACGGTTTATATGATATTACCCTGAAGGTCCGTGAAATTGTCAGGGAAAGCAAAGTGAGGACAGGCATTGCATCTGTTTATGCCAGAGGGTCGACTGCTGCAATAATGATTCAGGAAAACTGGGATCAATCTGTTCAGAATGATGTGATTTCACTTCTTAACAAACTGATACCCTCGGGCGTATGGGAACACGATCACCAGGATAATAATGGGGATGCCCATCTAAAAGCGGGTTTGGTAGGAGCTTCAGAGACTATCCCTATTGTAGATGGCATTGCCGGATTATCCACATGGCAAAATATTTTTCTGTGTGAATTCGACGGACCAAGAAACCAGCGTGAAGTTGTCGTAACTGTAATAAGTGTATCTTAAACACTTATTATACTCCCTTATGATTTCATCGCAATACTAATGTTATGCTTAAGATTTGCGTATTTTACCCTGCTTATGGCAGAGTCTTTAAACAACCTGATGAATTGTTCTTCAGTGAGTGAAAGCCACTCTGCAGGTGACATGTTTGCGACCTCATCAGGAATACTGTATTCCGGGTGGTTATTGCAGGCAGCTTTCCTGTTCCATGGACAGACTTCCTGGCAAATATCGCAGCCAAATACTCTCTTTTCAAGTTTTGGTCCCAATTCTACAGCTACAGGATCCCTGTTTTCTATTGTAAGGTTTGAAATGCATTTTCGTGCATCTATCGTCCTGTTGGCATTTATAGCGCCCGTCGGGCATCTGTCAATACAGAGCCTGCAGGTGCCACAGTGGTCAATACCCTCCGGCTTGTCATAATCAAGATCAAAATTGAGCATCAGCACGCCAATAAAGAAGAATGAGCCGATCTCCTTATTTATAATTATTGAATGTTTCCCCTGCCATCCCAGTCCGGCTTCCACGGCCCAGGCTTTTTCAAAAAACGGATTCGAATCGACAAATATTTTTCCTTCTATCTTATTATTAAAATCCTTTATGAAGAGAAGAAGATCATTAAGTCTCTTAGTAATTATATCCTGGTATCTTTTTCCGTAAGCATATCTTGAAATGATCGGGACTCCTTCATTCTTCTGCAGATTAGCTGAGTTATAGCTCATCCCGAAAACAATAATTGATTGTACATCGGGCATATGCTTCGCGGGATCGGCTCTTTTCTCCGTATTACGTACCAGGTAGCTCATATTAGCATTCATGCCGGCTTCACACCACTCCCTGAGAATACTTTTATTCTTGTCGAGAATCCTGGGGCGGGCAAATCCGCATATGTCAAAACCAAGTTCAGGAGCTTTTTCCCTGATGAGCTTCGTAAGGGCAGTTTTGTCGATGGAATCCATATGCTTATATTCTAAAGAAATCCAAGTTCAAGTTTTGCTTCATCGCTCAGCATGCTTTTATCCCATCTGGGATTAAAAGTAAGTTTCAGGTCGATCTCCTTTACACCGCGCGTACCCCCGACTTTGTACTTCACTTCTTCAACCAGCTGGTCGGCCATTGGGCAGTTCGGAGCTGTGAGTGTCATTGTGATGTGGGCTATATGGTCATCATCAAGATCGATATTATATATCAGTCCAAGGTCGTATATATTTACCGGTATTTCCGGATCAAAAATGCTCTTGAGCACACTCACGATCCCGGTTTCAATTTCAAGCTTCTCAGAATCATCCATAATATGCTGTATTTCTGTTAATTAAGAACCCACCCCTTCCCCCTCCAAGGAGGGGAACTTTTTCTATTACATTTTACTTGTTGCATTATACGCCATCGCATATAATTTCATCTGCCTCACCATTGAGAGGAGTCCGTTTGACCTTGTCGGTGAGAGGTTTTGCCTCAGCCCGATCCTGTCGATAAAATACAGATCTGCAGATATAATCTCGGTAGGTGTCCGGTCCGAAAGGACCCTGATAAGCAATGCTACAATCCCTCGTGTTATTATGGCATCACTGTCGGCAGTGAAGGTAATTTTGCCGTCGAGAATTTCAGGATGGAGCCAAACCTTCGACTGGCATCCCTCAATCAGAAAATCCTTTGTTTTGAACTTCGGATCTATCATCTTCAGGTCTTTCCCATAGTCGATCAGCAGGTTGTATTTAT
>PMBC01000174.1 GCA_003152835.1 Bacteroidales bacterium
GGGTCTGACATATGCCGTTGCACCTTTGCACCGCTGTGCCTTTATGCCTTCTTAATACCTGTCTCTCAGCGTATTACTTCTTCTGGGGCTCTCCCTCTTCATCTTGTCACAATCGAGGTCTGTGTTAAAACCGGCAGGCCGCTCGAATTCATCAGTTTCCATAATACCGAATTGAGGATCATTATATACTTTGCGGAGAAAGATTGCAAAGATTGGCAGAGCCATATTTGCACCCTGCCCCTCACCAAGGGTAAGAAAATGAATTGCCCTGTCTTCCCAGCCGCTCCATATACCACCGACAAGGTTGGGCGTAACTCCCATGAACCACCCGTCGGATTGCTCCTGGGTAGTTCCTGTCTTTCCCCCGATCTGGTTCATGAGGTTATAAGGATCCCTTCTCATTCTCTGTCCTGAACCCGTGAGAACCACGCCCTGGAGAAGATTGAGCATAAGATAAGAGGTCTCTTCACTCAATACCTCTTCAATCTTAGGAGAAAACCGTGATACAACATTCCCGTTTTTATCTTCAATCCTTGTGACATACATCGGTTTTACATAGACTCCCTTGTTGGCAAATGTTCCATAGGCTCCAACCATCTCTTCAAGCTTGACATCTGAAGTACCAAGGAAGATTGACACAACAGGATCTATAAAGCTTCTCACTCCCATTTTATGCATGAGGTCAACAACCGTTGATGGTCTGAACTGTTCCATCAGCCAGGCCGAAATATAATTCTCCGACTGGGCAAGTCCCCATTTGAGTGTCACCATTCTGCCCCAGTATGCTTTGTTCCCGGAGCTCCTTGGAGTCCAGGTGCTGTCGCCTACATCAAAGGTGCGGGGAATATCCTCTACCTCCTGGCACGGAGAATAACCATTCTGCATTGCAATTGTGTAGAGGAATGGCTTTATTGTACTGCCGACCTGCCTTCTCTGCTGGGTCACAGCATCCCACTTGAAATACCTGAAGTCAGGTCCTCCGACATAAGCTTTCACATATCCTGTGTGGGGATCCTCAACCATAAAGCCGGACCTTATATAATACTTATAATATTTAATGGAGTCAAGCGGTGTCATTACTGTATCTCTCTCCCCCTTCCATGAGAATACCTTCATTTTTACCGGCGTATTGAATGCGAGCATAATCGAGTCATCGGGATAACCCCGGGCTTTCATCACATAATACCTGTCGCTTTGCTTAAGGGAAGCCATAAGGAGTTCTTCCGTCTTAGCTCTCGTCAGATCATCTGAGAAGGGTGGATTCTTTAAATATTTTGCAGTATGGTAAAAGTCGGGCTGAACCTCTTTTGAAAGATGCTCGGCAAGCGCCTCTTCGGCATATTGCTGCATTTTAGAATTGAGAGTCGTATATATCTTCAGTCCATCCTTATAAACATCGAAATTTGTTCCGTCCGGCTTTTTGTTCTTATTGCACCAGCCGTAAAGCGGATTATTCTGCCAGTCCCAGAGAGCATCATCATATGAAACCTGCTGAATATATTTCTTTCTGTCAGGTTCAGGTTTGCGCATAATATTCCTGAGATACTCTCTGAGGTATGCAGCTCTTCCGCTGTTATGATCCTCGAGCTGAAAGTCTAGTTCGATTGGAAGTTTCCTGACAGAGTCGGCAACTGCTGCTTTAATGTACATATATTTTGCCATCTGTGATAAAACAACATTGCGTCTCTGGAACATCCTGTCGTAGTACTTTACCGGGTTGTAAGCGCTGGAGTTCTTGAGCATGCCTATAAGAGTGGCCGCCTCCTGCAAATTGAGAGAATCGGGAGTAGTATTAAAATAGACTCTTGCGGCTGATCTGATTCCGATTGCATGATAGAGGAAATCATATTTATTAAGGTACATGGCTATGATCTCTTCCTTCGTATACCTGTTTTCGAGCTTGACTGCTGTCTGCCACTCCTTGAATTTAGAGACGCCCAGCCTGAGTTTTTTTGTAAATGATGAGACCTTTGCCGTATCCCTGGGGTAAAGCTGCTTGGCCAGCTGCTGGGTTATTGTGCTCCCTCCTCCTGTATTCTGACCCATGAGAATTGTCCGGAAAATTGCTCTTCCGAGTCCGCGCACATCTATTCCGGAATGGCGGTAATAACGAATATCTTCAGTTGCCACCAGGGCATTAACGAGATAGGGTGAAAGATCCTTGTAATCGGTCCATGTCCTGTTTTCAATGCTAATCTTACCCAGCAGAACCCCGTCATCTGAAAATACTTCTGCAGCAAGGTTATATTTAGGGTTCTCAAGCTCGCTGAATGAAGGTATCGGCCCTAATTTCCCCGTCGATATCAGGATAAATAAGACTATGATAATTATAAAGGGCAGGGAGAATATCCCCCAGAACCAGATAAGGTATTTCCGGTTGTCTTTTTTTGCTTCCATCGAAACGAAAAATTTGAACCAAAATTAGTAAATAATAAAGAATGTTAGCCGTTTATTTTGAAGATTGGAACCTAATTGACTTACTTTGCCAAAATTTTCTACACAAGTAATCTCGCTTTAAATGATCGATAATCTCGTAATTGTAGAGTCGCCCGCAAAAGCTAAGACGATTGAGAAGTTCCTGGGAAAAGATTTTCGTGTTATATCGAGCTATGGCCATATAAGGGACCTTGCAAAAAAGAATCTTGGAATTGACATAGAGAAGGATTTTGCCCCTGTTTATGAGGTCCCTAAAGAGAAGGCAAAAGTCGTAAGTGAACTCCGCAAGGCTGCATCAGAAGCAAAGACTGTTTGGATTGCATCCGATGAGGATCGCGAAGGAGAAGCAATAGCCTGGCACCTTGCAACTGTTCTCAAGCTTGATCTGGCAAACACCAAGAGAATAGTATTTCATGAGATAACCAAAGAGGCCATTTCAAACGCCATTGAAAATCCTCGTACCATAGACATGAACCTGGTATATTCGCAGCAGGCAAGACGCATACTTGACAGACTTGTAGGATTTGAAATATCCCCGGTTCTATGGAAGAAAGTTCAGCCTTCGCTCTCAGCCGGCAGGGTTCAATCGGTTGCCGTCAGACTTATCGTTGAAAGGGAACGGGAGATCATTTCATTCAAATCCGAATCATCATTCAGGGTAACCGGGGCTTTCAGCAAGGAGAGTGTCAAAACGGATAACAATATAATAAAAGCCGAGGCTTCCAGGCGCTTTCAGGATGAAACTGAAGCCCGGAAATTTCTTGAATTATGCAGCAGTGCAACATACATTGTAGGGGGAGTAACGGTTAAACCCGGGACTAGATCTCCGGCACCGCCGTTTACAACGTCCACACTCCAGCAGGAGGCCTACCGCAAGCTGGGATTCTCTGTTGCCCAGACCATGGCCGTCGCCCAGAAGCTTTATGAAGCCGGAAAGATAACTTACATGAGAACCGACTCTACCAATCTTTCAAAGCTTGCATTAGCAAAATCGCGTGAAGTTATTATCTCAGAGTTCGGGGAAAAATATTCAAAAACACGGCAGTTCAAGACAAAAACCAAAGGAGCGCAGGAAGCTCATGAAGCAATACGTCCAGCCTATCCTGACACTCCTTCCGTTGGCGGCAACCCGAATGAAAAAAAGCTATATGAGCTGATCTGGAAAAGAACAATAGCTTCTCAGATGGCCGACGCAGAAGTGGAAAAAACGATTATTTCAATTGACATGAATAATTCGCCTGTCAAATTCAGCGCGACAGGCGAGGTAATAAAATTTGACGGCTTCCTGAAAGTATATATGGAATCTTCCGACCAGGAAAACGGCGATGAGGAGAGATATGTGATCCCTGTCGTAAAAAAGGGAATGCCTCTGCATTATAACAATATGACAGCAACTCAGAAATTTACCATCCCGCTGCCAAGGTATACTGAAGCAAGCCTTGTTAAAAAGCTGGAGGAGCTTGGGATCGGCCGTCCTTCAACCTATGCCCCTACAATATCTACAATTCAGAACAGGGGATATGTTTCGCGCGAAGACAGACCTGGCGAAAAAAGGCAGATTAAAATTCTGAATCTCGAAAATGGCAAGGTCACTGCGGCAACAAAACAGGAAGTTGCCGGTAAAGAAAAATCCAAGCTCTTTCCCCAGGATATCGGAATGATCGTAAATGATTTCCTGATGGAGAATTTTTCCGATATTGTTGATTATAACTTCACTGCAGAAGTCGAGGAGCAGTTTGACGAGATTGCCATGGGAGATCTGAAATGGGCAGGAATGCTTCATAATTTTTATGTGCCGTTCCATAAAACCATTGAAAATACACTTGAGAAAAAGGACAGGAAAACCGGAAGCAGGATCCTTGGAAATCATCCCGAAACAGGCGAACCGGTAAGTGTCAGGATGGGAAGATTCGGTCCCGTAGCACAGATAGGAAATCCCGACAATGGTAACAAGCCAAGGTTTGCCAGTCTGACAAAGAACCAGCTACTTGAAACGATCACTCTCGATGAGGCTCTTAACCTGTTCAGGCTACCACGATCGCTTGGAATGCATGAGGGCGAAGATATGGTGGTCGGCGTTGGAAAATTTGGCCCGTACATAAGATTTAAAGGCAAATTCTATTCGCTGAAAAAGGGTGTTGATGATCCATATACAGTAACTATTGAAAGAGCGCTCGAAATAATAAGTGAGAAGAATGAGAGTGAGAAGAATAAGGTTATAAAGGATTTCGGAGAGATAATGGTGATTAACGGGAGGTATGGTCCTTATCTGACAAAGGATAAGCAAAACTACCGTCTGCCAAAGGGGACAGATGCACAAAAGCTGACAAGGGAAGAGTGCGTGGGAATCATTGAAAAAAGTGATAAAACCAAAAAAAGCTCCTGATCAGAACTATGACAGATCTAATTGATTATTTCAACCCTGTGAGCATTGAACGGCCGGTTTTTGAACACCTTGCCGGCCAGGCAGGATTCCCGCATAACATAACTGTGCATACCGAGAGCACATCGATCAGTAACCCTGGCAAATACAAGATAGCACTTTTCGGCGTTCCCGAGGGTAGAAATTCTCCAGGCACCGGCACAATGAAAGGGCCTGACAACATCAGGAGAGAACTCTACAAACTTGCAAGGATCCCCGGGAAGTCAAAGATCATTGATCTTGGGAACATGAAGCAGGGAACAACTTTCAATGATACGATTGCAGGGCTTACCGATATCCTCACATTTCTCCTGAACGAAAATGTTTTCCCCGTCATTATCGGTGGAAGCAGTGCGCTTGTCACTGCCATTGACAGAACGCTTACACATCTGAAGACAAAATATACTTTACTTACGGTTGATTCAAGGATCGACTTCATCGGCGACAGGAAAGAATATGATTCATTCAGTTATCTGAATTCAATTCTTCATAATCATAAAAGCACATTTGATCATTTCATCAATGTCGGGTACCAGACACACCTGAATGATCAGCAGGTTATCAACCGATTCCTGAGACGAAAGTCGGAACTTGTGAGGACCGGCGATGTAAGAAAGGCTATTCACCTTACCGAACCGCTTTTCAGGGATTCAGATGTAGCGGTATTTGATATTGCCTCTGTGAGACAATCCGATGCTCCTGGGACTGTAAGCCCTTCGCCTAATGGTTTTTACGGCGAAGAGATATGTCTGCTGGCAAGATATGCAGGTATCTCCGATAATCTGAAAATATTTGGTCTTTTTGATGTGGATCCTGATCTCGATATAAGGAACCAGACCACCGGGCTGGCTGCCCAGATTCTCTGGTTCTTTCTCGAAGGTTTTTCCCAGAAACAATATGAGACACCTGTTTTAAGCGATCCTCATTCAGGCAGATTCATAAGGTACCATGTACGGGTCACTGATCTTGATGACGACCTGATCTTTGTCAAGAGCAACCTTACCGACAGGTGGTGGATGGAGATACCATCAGGTAGTGACATAAATCATTATGTCGCCTGCTCTCATGAAGATTATCTGAAGGCTAACAGGAATGAAGTTCCTGAAAGGTGGGTTCGTGGTTCTGAAAGACTGAAATTCTGAACTATCACCGTTTTTTACTGCTTCATCCAGCGCTTTATCCTGTTCATCCTGAAAGAGTCGGATATTCATCAAAATGAATATATTTTGACAGGAAATAAATAAAAGTATATTTGTTTACGTTTTAGTTTTTTAGTTATTTTACTGGTTCAACTCATATAATTGCTTTTTTTAGTCAAAGAAATGAAAAGATCAGGCATCGCATTTCTTTTTTTAGTCTTATTATCAGGCCCCGGCTGGTCTCAGCAGGATGCTTTGTCGAGTCAGCATATGTTTAATATACTGACCTACAATCCTGGCATTGCCGGAACCTCCGGAATGGTATGCGCCACTGCTCTTAACAGGCAGCAATGGCTTGGGTTTGAGGGTGCCCCAAGAACGACAATTTTCAATGTAAGCGCTCCCGTTTCGCTGTTTAAGATCAAAAGTGGGCTGGGACTTATAATTGAAAGCGACAATATCGGGTTCGATAAAGACATAAACCTCTCTGCAGCATATTCTTACCTGCTCGATCTGAATATAGGCAAACTGGGACTTGGAATCAACCTGGGTATGATAAATAAAACTATTGATCCAAAGTTTTATGTCCCAACTGGTGACGGTTTTACACCACCCGATCAGGATCCCCTGATTCCTGTCACCAAGGAGAGTTTTGTAGCATTCGATGCAGGATTCGGGGCGTTTCTGAAAGCCGATAAATATTATGCATCACTTTCGATAACTCATATTAACCGTCCTAAAATAAAATACACAAAGGGAAATACATACATCAGCAGGCATTACTACCTTACAGCAGGTTATACCCTTCAGCTTCCTAATCCTTCTCTTGAACTGCTCCCCTCATTGTTTGCGTACAGCGATGGCAAGGTCGTGCAATTTAATGTGACCTCGTTGGTGAGATACAATAAAAAAGTATGGGGCGGCGTTTCATACAGAGCAGGTGATGCCCTTATCGGCATTGTCGGGTTTGAGCTTTATAATGGGATCAGGATCGGATATTCTTATGATTTCACGCTTTCCGACATGCGGAAGAATTCGACCGGGTCGCATGAGTTTATGGTTAATTATTGCTTTGATATGAATCTTGGAAAAAGTCCGATGAGATATAAAAGTATCAGATTTTTATGATTATTAAAAAAAAATAACTTACTTGCATTATAAATTCTAAAGAAATATGAAAAAGGTAATTTTATCTGCCCTGATAATTACATTACTTTTAAGCGGGTGCGGCTCATCTAACAACGGCGAGCTGACTGGTGTTCAGGGAAGAAAGAAATTCTTTGAACCTGAACCGATGGAGATGGCATTCATACCTGCCGGTAATTTCATGATGGGACCCAGTGATCAGGATGCTCTGTTTGCAATGAACAGCCTTTCAAAATCCGTTACGGTTGATGCATTCTGGATGGACCAGACCGAAATTACAAATAACAAGTACCGCCAGTTTGTTTACTGGGTTCGCGATTCCATCCTCAGGACAAAACTCGGAGAAGCCTCTATACCGGACAGGCAATATTTCGTTGTTGACGCTGACGGCAATGCAATTGAACCACATATCATCAATTGGGAAGAAAAAATTGATCCCGAAGAAGAAACTACCAAGGGTGTTATGGATGAGATGCTTTATCCGCCCGAAGAAAGATTCAATGGCAGAAAACAGATTGATATCCGCAAACTCAATTATTCATATTTCAAAGTCGACTATCAGCAGGCTGCTAAATCAAGATATGTTCAGGATTACCAGAATGGTACAGGAAAATATGAAGGTAAAGTTTCAAATCTTGACGGTACCCGTACGGATGTAAAAGACCGTTCATCCTTCATTATGCACTATCTGCTTAACATATATCCTGATACTCTTTGCTGGATCAGGGATTTCACTTATTCATTCAACGATCCCCAGGCATCACTATATTTCTGGCATCCTTCGTTTGACGATTATCCTGTTGTAGGTGTATCGTGGACACAGGCCACTGCTTTCAGCCACTGGAGAACCGATTTCATGAATACAGCCCTGAGGAAAAATGGCATTGCCGATGTTCAGGATTACAGGCTCCCTCTTGAAACAGAATGGGAATATGCCGCCAGGGGAGGCCTTGACCTCTCTATGTATCCATGGGGCGGTCCGTATACCCGTAACTATACCGGGTGCTTCCTTGCCAACTTCAAGCCACTGCGCGGTAACTATATCGACGATGGTAACGTATACGCCGGGAAAGTCGGATCATACCAACCCAATGAATACGGGCTTTATGATATGTCAGGCAATGTTGCAGAATGGACCTGCTGTGCATACCATCCTTCAGCTTATATTTTCCAGCACGACCTGCAGCCGAATTATGAATATAATGCCCTGCCTCAGGATCCTCCTGTTCTTAAACGTAAGGTGATCCGCGGCGGTTCATGGAAAGATATTGCATATTTCCTTCAGACCAGCGCAAGGGATTATGAATATCAGGATTCCACAAAATCATATGTGGGATTCCGTAACGTAAGATCCTATATCGGGGCAGAATTATAATAATCAGAAATATATTAAATTGAAATAACCCTAAAATTATCAGGAATATGAGCCTAGCAGAATTAGTACAAAGCAGCGGGTGGAAGAATTTCATCGCAAAACTTTATGGTTTAGGTGCTTCCGTCGTAATAGTTGGTGCACTGTTTAAAATACAACACTGGCCATTGGCAGGAACAATGCTTACCATCGGTCTGTTAACAGAAGCTGTTATCTTCTTCTTTTCAGCCTTCGAACCGTTACATGAAGAGGTAGACTGGTCTTTGGTTTATCCTGAACTTGCCGGTATTCCTGAAGAGGGAGAAGCACTTCCTTCACACGGCGGGAAACAGCACGGTGCTGTTGGCGTTGGAGGAGCTGGCTTTTCCGGTGGCGGCGGCGGTTCTGTAGCTCTTTCAAAATTTGATGAGATGCTCGAAAAAGCTGAAATCACACCTGATCTCTTCCAGAAGCTCGGAGTGGGAATGAAAAAGCTTGGCGATGCCACCTCAAATATGAACGTAATGGGCGACATATCAGCTGCTTCAAATAAATATATGAACTCCATCAATGGAGCCACTGATTCATTGGGCAAACTGGCTGAATCATACCAGACTACCACTAAAGTGATTAATGAAACCGGATCAACCTATAAAAACATGGCTGATTCACTTTCACAAATTGAAGTGGGAGGTAAATCATACCAGCAGCAGCTTGAGGTCCTCAATAAAAACCTCTCAGCTCTTAATGCAGTTTATGAGCTGCAGAAAAAAGGAGCTGACGATCACCTTAAAGAATCTGATGCTCTCTTCAAGGGGGTTCAGGGACTTATGAAAGATCTGACTGAATCAGCTGGTGATACCAAAAAGTACCGCGAACAGATAACCAAACTGAACGATAACATTTCGGCTTTGAATAATGTATATGGAAATATGCTTTCTGCTATGAATGTCAAGTAACATAGCATTTATTTTACCTAATTAAACTACCTACAAAATGGCACACGAAAAGCTATCCCCGCGGCAAAGAATGATTGGTATGATGTACCTGGTCCTCACCGCAATGCTTGCCCTTAACGTGTCAAAGGAAGCCGTGAAGGCATTTATGAGAGTTGATAAGGGTCTTACAACAACTATTAAGAATTATGGTAATAAGAATAACCTCATTTATGCAGAATTTAACAGAGCCGATGCTGAGAATCATGCAAAAGCAGGGAAATACAAGGATGCCGCTTTTGCTGTAAAGGAACGTGCCGATGAAGTTTTCAATTATATCCAGAATCTTAAGATCGAAATAATTAAAACGGCTGACGGAGCTGAAAAAGCTGTTGCTGAAAAAGCTGTTACCGGGACAGATTACAACATTGAATTGATTGGTAAATTTGATGAAACCAATGTACCATCTCAGATCCTTGTAGGATCAAATGAATCCGGGAAAGGCTTCGCATTGAAAACTATGATTAATGATTACCGCAATTTCCTTATTCAAACCCTTAATGATAACGGGAAGAATCTGTCAGCCGAAGATGCTCTGAACAAAAGTCTTACTGCCGAAGATGGACTAGATGAGGATGGGCAAAAGGAACCATGGCCAAACCTTATGTTCCAGACAATGCCCGTTGTTGGAGCCTTGGCTCTGCTGTCGAGAGTTCAGGTAGATGTCAGAAACGGCGAAAC
>PMBC01000012.1 GCA_003152835.1 Bacteroidales bacterium
GTTCCGGTAAGTGGCTTGCCGGCGTTCAGTATAGGAATCTCCTTCGTTCCTTTATGCGTTGAAAACATTTTCTGTACGTAATAATTAGGGGTCCCGATACAGTTCATGTTATCAAACCAGATAAGGTCGGGGCGCCACTGCCAGGCATCAACATGTGCAAGCAGGGGGGCATAAGATGCCATGTTCACAACTGCGGCATTCCTGTCAAGTCCTGTCATAAAGGCTGCCTCGGCAAGAGCGCTCAGCCATGAATTGCGGGATTCCGGAGCTTCAGCTTCTCTTGAATGAGCGGCATACTCCCCTGCAAAGACCTTTATCCCGTTCCTGTCATAATTATCATATCTGGTTGCATTTTTCATGAACCAGGAGGGCGGCATATAATAATGCTCATCGATAAGGGCAGGGCTCAGTTTTTTCAACTCGCTCCATGCATAGTCAAATAACTTACCAGAAGGGCTGGGGCCGGCTCCTGATACTATCTTTATCTCAGGATGCCGGAGGTGAAGCACCTTTTCAAATTCCCTGTACCTTTCAATATATTGTTCATCCCACTGTTCGTTGCCTACACCGATGTATTTCAGGTTAAAGGGAGCCGGGTGGCCCATTGAAACTCTCACCTTACCCCATGGAGTGGTTGCAGATCCGTTGGCAAACTCAATGAGGTCAAGCGCATCCTGTATATACTGACCAATTTCAGTCATTGGTACCACCTCGCCGGCATTGAATTGGCACGACATTCCGCAGTTAAGGATCGGAAGCGGTTCAGCTCCTATATCTTCTGCAAGCTGGAAATACTCAAAAAATCCCATTCCAAAGCTCTGGAAGTAATCAGGTGTCTGGTGATTTTGCATCTCCATGTTCCAGCGGTTGATTATAAGCTTTCTCTCCTCAACCGGACCTACGGTGGTCTTCCACTGGTAACGGTTTGTAAGATTCCTCCCTTCAACTATGCAGCCTCCGGGAAACCTTACAAAACCCGGTCTCATATCGGCGATCTTCTCCACAATATCTCTTCTTAATCCGCCCGGCCTGTTCTTCCATGTATCTGTTGGAAAGAGCGATACCATATCAAGGTCAACAGACCCCTTCCCTGAGAAGAGAACCCGCAGCTTTGCCATGGGCTCAGTTCGTAAAGCAGTTATCACTGACTGGAATTTTGACCACTCTGTACTTAAACCAATTATTTCGGTTCCACCGATTACCCCTCCATTCGGATCAATGAGATCGACCTTCATCTTTATGCCGGAGTTTTCTGATATCCTTGCATTTACAGAAAAATTATAACTGTTACCGTTCCTGACGCCGATACCCCGAAAACCTTCGTTTATAAGTCCAAAGGCTCCGGCTGGTGCATCAACAACAACAGTAAGAAAATGAGGATTTATATCATCGGCAGGGGAATAAAATGTTGGCAAAAGTCTGCCTGATCCGTTTTGACTTACCTCATCCCATCCCATTAGCGGAAGGGTGAACTCAAAAGAGCGGTTCTTCACCAGCTCTGCATAGATTCCCCCATCGGCTGCAAAATTTATGTCTTCAAAAAAGACGCCCCACATCGTTGGCTGTATATCGCAAACAGGTTTATTTGCCAGAACAGATATCTCTGTTACCTGCTGTCCGGATAAGAAACCGGCTGAGACGATAAAAACCGCCAGACAAATTACAAGACTCTTGCTCATAATTTTATTATGTTTTTAATTATTAATACCCCCTTCCCAACCTTCCCCCAAGGGGGAAAGAGTAGCACTTTTGGCCTTTCCCCTCTGGGGGAAACGGGAAAGGGGGTTTTGATCCCATATAATCCGTTGATTATTTAAAAACAACTTTCCCTGATGCATCGTAAAGTTTCTGAGCCGCTGATCTCAATTTCTCCTCCTGAACTTTTACTACTTTCCTGTCATACGTCATAAGACCGTTGCATTCAACTTCACAGTCAGTAGTCTGGGTATAAATGGCTGCTGATAAGCCCCTGCTTATATAACCGGCGATGCGGTCAAGAAAACCGGAATATGTCTTGAATAATTCATCAGCACTGGTGAATGACTTATAGCCCCAGTTGTTCTTATCAACCCATGTATGGCCTTCAAGAGGAAGTCCAAGACCTCCGAACTCCCCAAGAACAATAGCCTGTTTTGATCCGAAAATTTCAGCTTTCGGCATCGCAGGATCCGGGTAGTTATGGAGATCCAGTATATGGCCTGCACCATGGTAATTGCCTCCGCTTGCACTGTTTACAAGTCTGGAGGGGTCTTTTTGAATTGTCCAGTTGGTTATCTCTTCCGATTTGAACTGACCCCATGATTCATTGAACGGAACCCATACAACTATGCATGGGAAATTGTACAGGTAATCTATTATAGCGTTCCATTCTGTGCGGTAAATTTTTTCTGAAGCTGCACTTCTTGTTTTGTCGATTCCTCCTTCCAGCCCCGGATTATTACCCCACTGACCTCCTCCGAGATCGCCGCTTGGCATATCCTGCCATACAAGTACGCCAGTTTTGTCGCAGTAGTAATACCATCTTGCGGGTTCAACTTTGACATGCTTCCTAATCATATTGAAACCCATCGCCTTAGTCTTTTGAATATCAAAGAGAAGAGCTTCATCTGTCGGGGCGGTATATAATCCGTCCGGCCACCATCCCTGATCGAGAGGACCATACTGAAAGACAAAATTATTATTAAGCATCAACCTGAGGACTCCATTCTCATCGGGCTTAAGAGATATCTTACGCATGGCAAAATAGCTTTTCACCTCATCAGCCACCTTACCCTTTCTTAACACGGAAATTTTCAGATCATACAGGAAAGGCGAATCAGGCGACCAAAGCTTAGGATTATTTACAGGAAGAACTATGCCTTCACCGGCAACTGCCTCTTTTTCAGAAATTACTTTCCCTCCTTCACTTGCCATAACATGGACGATGTCTCCTATTAACGGATTTTCAACTTTAACANNCCCGTAACTGATGTGTACCATATTCCCGATGGTTTGAGAACCTGTTTGCCACGTGGCTGGGGTCCATTATCGACAGGATCATAGACTTCCAGCTCAAGAAGTTGTTCACTTCCATTTATGGATGAGGTAATATCAAAGGTGAAAGGGTCGTAACCACCCTGGTGAGCTCCGATCTTAACTCCGTTCAGGTATACTTCAGCGGACCAGTCAACTGCTTCAAAATGCAGAAGTATATTCTTTTTTCTGAATGTGGAAGGAATTGTGAATTTTGTCCTGTACCACAATACATTATCCGGTCCAACATTTTTACCAACCCCCGAGAGGGCTGATTCAACTGCAAACGGGACAAGTATTTTCCCCTGGAAGCTCTTCGGCATTGGTTCTGATGATGATATTATAGCATACTCCCACAGGCCATTGAGGCTTTTCCAGGTGTCCCTCACCAT
>PMBC01000209.1 GCA_003152835.1 Bacteroidales bacterium
ATGCCAAGACTGTCGAGCCGGTTTATAGTGCCTGTAATGCCTGTTTTACCACGGTCGGCAGCATGATTATTGGCTGTAACCAGGTAGTCAATGCCCGCGTTCCGGCAGGCAACGGCAAGTGCAGCTGGGGAACTGAACTGCGGATACCCCTTGTAGGGTGGACCAGCAAGTGTGACCTCAAAATTTGCTATTGCAATGCCGGCTTCAGATATCAGCGGTCTGACATACGAAAAGACAGTATCGTAACTATACGTGCGGGTTTCCCTGTTCTCGGCCGACCATATCTGTTCGTCATGGCCCATTATATCTCCGATGAAGAGAAGCGACATTTTATCTGCCGGAACCGTGCTAACCTGCCCGATAGATAAAATGCTAAATGCCAGGAAAAATGAAGTATAAATAGCCTTTTTGAGCATATTTCAGGAGAATGTGAGACTGGATTTTATTATCCGTTCAGCCTCAGCAAAGATACTTTTATTGTTAAAAAATCATATTAAAGGCACGGCCATAAACCATGATTGTTGTAAAACACTGAAAATTTGTCTTTAATAAATCTCTTACTGACATTAATAATATTTAATTTTGCCCTCTTTCGCGTTGATACTATAACATGGCCCGACATCATCCTGATATAAAAAAGCTCTCTTTAGCGGGACTGATAATAACTCTTGGTATAGTCTTCGGCGACCTTGGTACCAGTCCTCTCTATACNNTTCTGGACATTAACACTTTCGACCACAATAAAATACATACTTATTACCCTTCGGGCCGACAACAATGGTGAAGGAGGGATTTTTGCCCTTTTTGCCCTGATCAGGCAAAAATCTTCCTGGGCAGCTGTCCTTACGATGATAGGTGGTGCAGCACTTTTAGCCGACGGGGTGATCATGCCATCAATTACAGTCACATCTTCAATTGAAGGTTTAAAACTCTTCAGACCTGACATCCCCGTTGTTCCTATTGTTCTTTTCATCCTTGCAGCTCTCTTTCTTATACAGCAGTTCGGGACCAATTTCATTGGAAGCTCTTTCGGGCCGATTATGTTCATCTGGTTCTCGACGATTGGAGTGCTTGGCTTCCTGCAGCTTATTCAGCATCCGGGCATACTGGCAGCTATCAGCCCTGTATATGCATATCGTTTCCTGACTCAATATCCGGGAGGCTTCATCCTTCTTGGTGCAGTTTTCCTTTGTACCACCGGGGCGGAAGCACTCTATGCAGATTTGGGCCATTGCGGCAGGACCAATATCCGTGTTTCCTGGATATTTGTCAAGCTTGCATTGCTCCTGAGCTATTTCGGACAGGGAGCATGGCTGATGATGCATATTGAATCCGGGGCATACGTCAACCCGTTCTTTGAAATGATGCCCAGATGGTTCCTGATTCCCGGAGTCATTCTGGCCACAGCAGCAGCAATTATTGCCAGCCAGTCGATAATAAGCGGCTCATTTACACTCTTAAGTGAAGCAGTCTCGCTTAATTTCTGGCCAAAGATCAGGATACTTCACCCAACTTTTGTCAGGGGGCAGGTTTATCTTCCGACTGTAAACTGGTTTCTCTGGTTTGCTACCAGCCTGGTCGTCATTTTCTTCAGGGAATCGTCAAATATGAATGCTGCCTACGGACTGGCAATAACAATCACCGAAATAATGACCACATTCCTCCTTTCTTTCTACCTCTTTCAGAAAGGATTGAATCACAGGCTCGTATTGGCTCTCTTTATGACTTATATTGCCATTGAGGGTAGTTTCCTTGTAGCAAACCTGCATAAATTCACATCCGGCGGCTGGCTGACATTTAGTCTTGCATTTGTATACTGCCTGATTATGGTTGGATGGTATTTCGGCCGGAAGATAAAAAACAGGTATATAACCTTTTCAGATCTTGACAAATATCTTGATCTTTTCAAAGATCTGAGCAAGGATGAATCAGTTCCGAGGCTTGCCACAAACCTGGTATATATTATAAGGGCAAACAGGTACGACCAGGTTGAATCCAAAGTTATCTATTCAATTTTTCAGAAGCAGCCTAAACGGGCCGATACATACTGGCTTCTTCATGTCGACAGGGTAAACGAACCTAATACATTTAAATATCATGTTACGCAGATCATCCCCGGGATCCTTATCAGGGTCGATTTCCGCATAGGATTCAAGGTTGAACCAAAAATCAATCTCTATTTCCGGGAGGTGCTTGAGGATATGGAAAATTCAGGAGAGATAAAGCTTCAGAGCAGTTATGAGTCACTGAAGAAGCATGATTTTGAAGGTGATTTCAAATTCATCCTTATCGACAGGATAATGTCGCGCGATTTTACACTCTCACACTGGGAAAACTTCATCCTCTCCCTGAACAGCCTTGTCAGGAAGTTGAGCATAACCGATATACGAACACTTAACCTGGATACGACAAACACTATAATTGAGCAGGTTCCGATTACAATTGACCAGCCTTTAAACTACAGGATCAGACGAATAGAATAGGAGATTTCAGAAAGAAACAATTGTTTTTGACAGGAAATGAAAGGAACGGGTCACCATTTTGATATAAATAAATTGTCGTTTGCAGGCATGCTTGTCACTCTGGGTATTGTTTTCGGTGACATCGGTACCAGTCCTCTCTATACCGTAAAAGCAATAATCGGAGGTGCAAAGACTTTTAATGAGCTGCTGGTTTTCGGCTCTCTCTCCTGTGTATTCTGGACTCTTACTCTCCAGACGTCAATAAAATATGTGCTGATAACTTTGCGTGCAGATAACAAGGGTGAAGGCGGCATCTTTGCACTCTTTGCGCTTATAAAGAGAAAAAGCGCACTGGCTGCATCGCTTACCATGATCGGAGGAGCTGCTTTGCTTGCCGATGGAGTTATTACTCCGGCGATCACAGTTACCTCATCGGTCGAGGGACTAAAGCTTATCGATCCGGGAATTTCTGTCGTTCCTATAGTACTTCTGATATTTGCCGGGCTCTTCTTTATGCAGCAGTTCGGAACAAATGTTGTCGGCGCTTCGTTCGGTCCGATAATGGTTATATGGTTTCTTATGCTGGGAATCCTTGGTTTCTCCCAGCTTGTCCATTATCCAGCTATTCTGCATGCACTTAACCCGGTTTATGCCGTAAGGTTCCTGGCGCGATTCCCTGGTGCTTTTATCCTGCTCGGGGCGATCTTTCTCTGTACGACCGGGGCTGAGGCTCTCTATTCAGACCTGGGACATTGCGGACGGGCAAATATCCGTGTTTCATGGATATTTGTGAAGATAACTCTTATCCTTAACTACTTCGGTCAGGGAGCATGGATAATGATGCATTACACTCCGGGAACCAACATAACACCATTCTTTGAAATAATGCCCCGGTGGTTCCTGCTGTCAGGGATAATTATATCAACAGCTGCCTCGATTATTGCCAGCCAGGCACTTATCAGCGGATCATTCACACTTATAAGCGAAGCCGTTTCACTCAATTTCTGGCCACAGATCAGAATTAACAACCCCACTTACATAAGAGGTCAGGTCTATCTTCCGTTTGTAAACTGGTCGCTCTGGATCATGTGCAGCCTGGTTGTTTTATTCTTTCAGGTATCGACCAATATGGAAGCTGCTTATGGCCTTGCCATTACTATCACAATGATAATGACAACATTATTATTGTCTTATTACCTTTATCAGTCCGGTGTTGATCGAAGGCTTGCACTCCTTGTAATGATTATTTTCCTTTCCATTGAAGGCAGCTTCCTTATTGCAAATCTTCATAAATTCCAGTATGGCGGCTGGTTTACTCTTCTGCTTGCTGCAATATATTTCCTTGTCATGTACGGCTGGTATTTCGGGCGAAAGATCAAGAACAGGCATATATCGTTCATTAGCCTTGGAAATTACCTTGAACTTTTCCAAGATCTCAGGAATGATAAAAGCGTACCTAAGCTTGCTTCCAATCTGGTATATATTATTAAAGCCAACAGAAAGGATCAGGTTGAGTCAAAAGTGATCTATTCCATTTTTGAAAAACAGCCCAAACGGGCCGATACCTACTGGCTGCTGCATATTGACAGAGTGGATGAACCGGACCGGTTTGAATACAAGGTAAATCATATTATTCCGGGGATTCTGATCAGAGTCGATTTTCATATTGGTTTTAAAGTCGATCCGAAGATAAATCTCTATTTCAGGGAAGTAGTTGACGATATGGTTAAATCAGGAGAGATAAAACTTGAAAGCAGCTTCGCATCAATGAAGAAACACGGCTTCCCCGGCGATTTTAAATTTGTCCTTCTCGACAGGATCATGCTGCGTGATTTTAAACTATCAAAGACCGATAATTTCATCCTGGCCATCAGGAATATTGCAAGACATCTGAGCATTCCCGAAGAAAGGGCTCTGCACCTTGACCCTTCCAGCACTATCGTGGAAAAAGTACCTATCCTTATTAATCAGCCTGTTGCCAGGAGGATTAACAGGGAGTAATGAATTATATTGGCATTTTACCGAGAATTCTCTATTTTAGGACCTCTTTATTAATAATTTACCCATGATAAACATCCCTAAAACGGATAAGAAGAGAATCGTCATTGCAGGATGCGGATTTGCAGGCCTGACTCTGGCAAAGAAGCTAAAGAATTCCGGATTGCAGGTCGTTATAATCGATAAGCATAATTATCACCAGTTTCCGCCTCTGTTTTATCAGGTAGCATCGGC
>PMBC01000203.1:0-7205 GCA_003152835.1 Bacteroidales bacterium
GGGGGTTAGACAAAAAAGGAAGTGAAAATTATTTTATGTTTATATTCCTCATTTTCTTTTAGTTACAAATTATTTTCATAAATACTTATATTTTTTTACTACTATGTATTGCATGGTATTATATTTATTATATATCTTTGCATTACCAAGTTGTTTTTATTATATAGTAGTGTAAATTTAAAAGATCATGAAAATTACGTTAAGTATTAACCTTGGAGGCTTTTCTTTCAACATTGACGAAGATGCCTACAGTGAGCTGAAAATGTATCTCAGGAATCTTGAAATCCACTTTGCAGGAGAAGAGAGTTCCTCAGAAATACTTTCTGACATCGAATCAAGGATGGCAGAACTCTTCCGTACAAAACTTACCACTTACAAGCAGGTAATAACAATCGAGGATGTAAATAGCGTGATATCGGTTCTGGGCACTCCCGAAGATATTTCCGAAAAAGAGGGGACTTCTGCCAGAGACAAATTCTCATTACCTGGCTATCACAGAATGTACCGTGATCCGGATCACAGGATGATCGGAGGCGTTTGTGCCGGCATGAGCGCCTACTGGAATATGGATCCCTGGATTGTCAGGCTGATATTTGTCGTAATAACCATGCTCGGAGGACTTGGACTGCTGATCTACCTGATTTTGTATATCGTTCTGCCTGAGGCAAAAACTACGACTCAGAAAATAGAGATGAAAGGAGAACCTGTAAACATTAACAATATAAAGGATTCAGTAAAAAAGGAATTCGATACTGTAAGAAAGAACATGAACCTGTAAGAGGCAAACCGGGAAGGCTGATTACAAGTATGAAACTTAAAACTTATTACTATGGATCTTGAAAACACAAAGGCACAGATGCGCAAGGGAATCCTGGAGTATTGCATTCTTTCAATACTTTCAAGAAGCTCATGCTATGCCAGTGACATCATTAAAGAACTTAAGGATGCAAAGGTGATAGTGGTTGAGGGGACACTCTACCCTCTCCTGACCCGTCAAAAGAATGCCGGACTGCTCAGCTACCGCTGGGAAGAATCGCCCCAGGGACCACCCCGGAAATATTACGAACTCACAAAAGAAGGCAAGGAGTATCTTGCCGATCTTGATGAGTCGTGGAATGAACTTGTTGAATCAGTAAACATGATCCGCTTGAGATAATTATTTATTAACCTTATAAAACCGAAAAAATGGATAAGACAATAAATATAAACCTCGGCGGAACACTGTTTCAGATTGACGAGGCAGCATATGGTAAACTGAAAGACTACCTTCTGAGTATAAATAACAAGTTCAGAAATGTGGCAGGAGGAAATGAGACAATTGAAGACATTGAATCGCGCATAGCAGAAATTTTCCTGTCAATGAAAGGTACAGCAGGAGTTATATCATCAGAGAATGTTGATGATATGATAAAAATGATTGGAAAACCTGAAGATTTTGACCAGCCTGGCAATGAAACCGGAGATCATGGATCCTTATACGGTAAGCCTGGTCCAAGAAAAAAAATGTTCAGGAATCCTGAAAACTCGATTATAAGCGGGGTTTGTGGCGGTATAGGCGCAAACCTTAACAGCGATCCCGTATGGATCAGGATCTTATTTGTGATTTTTGCTTTCTTTTTTGGGTTCGGCCTTTTCGTTTATCTCGCTCTGTGGATTGCAATTCCATCGGCAGAAACTGATTCCCAAAAGAAAGAGATGTACGGAGGCCAGCATAACTGGGCTATGCCTCAGGAATGGGATCAGCATCAGGGAAACAGGTTGGGTTATGCAATTAATGAGATGTTCAGGGCTCTCGGCAAAGTCTTTTACATATTTATCAGGATCTTCCTGATAATATTTGGGGCCAGCCTTGTACTCACAGGATTCCTTGCCCTGCTTTCATTTATCATGATATTCGTGTTTAAATATCCGGGGGCTTTTTCTACCAATGTTCAGGGATTTAATATAGCTTATCTGCCGGATTTCATTAATTATATCGTTTCTTATGCTGCTGCACCATGGATAAAGGCGCTTATTGTCGCAGTAGTCACGCTGCCACTTCTTGCTCTTATCTACGGCGGGATAAGGCTGATATTCTGGTTCAGAGCCAGGGACGGGTTCATATGGCTATCCGGTTTTGTTTTGTGGGTATTGTGTGCTGCCGCATTATCAATAGTACTCTTTAATGAGGGGGCCAGCTATGGGAACCACGAGAGTTCTGTTTCACTGGAATATTTAAAACTTCCTTCAGATACGATATATATTGAGGCCGGAAGAAAACTCTCAGATATCCATACCTGCAATGAGATCAGCCTGCCTGATGCTGGCGGTAACGGATACAATATTTTCATTTCTGATGAGAAAAAAGAAATATATATCAAAACGCATCTTGAACTTTTAGCGGTCAAAGATAAATCGGCCAGTATAGAAATAACAAGGCATTCTTCAGGTAGAAATAGCCTGGCTGCCATAGAGAATTCCAAGAGACTGATATACAATTACCGGATATCATCCGATACTCTGTATCTCGATGAATTTTTTTCCATTCCTCCCGCCAGCAAGTGGTCTGTTGATTTCGTAGGCCTGAATGTTTACATACCTGAAGGAACCATTGTGCATATTGATAATGACATTGCTGAAACCATATTACGAACCAGATATAATGAGGATTTTCTGTCAGAGTCAAAAAACGGCTTCTGGAAAATGACCCACAGTGGACCATATCATATAGAACCATACGAAAGTTCGGACAAGTAGCTTCCTGGTTTTTCATTCTTTATATTTTCATGCCTTCCGGCACCGGAAAAACCGGTGCCGGATTTTTTTGCAAAGGTTAATGATTTGTTAAACCCTGTTTATAATGCCTGATGCCTTAATTCTTTATTTTAATTTCGTTACCGTTTACAAATTTAACCTTAACTGCCAGCCATGAAAAGAATTCTCTTATTGTTAACCCTTTCATTTTTTGTTATGGACTCATTTTCCCAGGAAACGCCATCGCAGGCCGACACACTGCGTAAAGATGCCCTCAATGTATTTATGGAATCAACCGCTTACATCATAAAAGAGATACCTTATGTAAACTATGTAAGAGATATAAAAGATGCTGGCGTATATATAATATCGACAAACCAGAGGACCGGCTCGGGCGGGATGGAATATTCCTACTTTTTTGTCGGCCAGCATGAAAATGCAGGTATGGCGGATACCCTTAAATTCAATGCCGGTCCCGATGAAACCGCAGACGAGATCAGGCAAAAATCAGTCAATACCCTTAAAATGGGTCTGATGAGATATGTTGCAAAAACTCCGTTATCGAAATATATGAAGATCTCTTTCACAGAACCATTAAAAGCTACGGTATCGACTGATAAATGGGACAGCTGGGTTTTCAGATCGTCAATTTATGGCTACCTGCAGGGTGAGAAAACATATAAACAACAGTATCTTTCAGGAAGCCTGAGCGCGAACAGGATAACTGAGAATTGGAAGATTAATATCAGCTCCAGCTATAGCCAGAGTGAATCGAAATATATAATCGATGATACGACTACTATCAGGGGAGCAAACACATCCAAATCATTCAGAACCCTCATCGTTAAAAGCCTGAACGACCACTGGTCTGCAGGAGGGACCATGAGGCTTGGATCATCATCATATAGCAATGAACAATTCTATTTTGTAATTATGCCGGGTATAGAATATGACCTTTTCCCTTACTCTGAATCGACGCGTCGTCAACTGCGAATATTATATACAGCCGGTTATATGTACGAAGATTATACAGATTCAACAATTTATAACAAGATGAGGGAAGGCCTTTGGAGTCATTCACTCACCGCATCCTATGCAGTAGTACAAAAATGGGGGAACATCGACTTAAGCGTGGGATATAGCAACTATCTTCATGACTGGTCAAAGAACAACCTTTCTGCATCTGTCGCTCTTGAATTGCGCATAGCAAAAGGATTGTCAATTACTCTTTATGGTAGTGCATCAGCTATACACGATCAGCTTGGCCTTGTAAAAGAGGATATTCCTCTTGACCAGATCCTTCTCCAGAGGAAGCAGCTTGCCACGCAATTTCAATATTTCACCAGTTTTGGCTTTACTTACACATTTGGATCCATATATAATAATGTAGTCAATCCCAGATTCGGGAACAGCGGTGGAGGAGGCATCTCAATTTCCATATCTGAATAACAGGCAATCTGGTATTTTTACCTGCGAATAACGATTTTTTTCAGCCGGGGGATACTCTGTTTAAGAAATAAAATAATTGGTTTAGCAATATTGAATTATCTACCTTCGTTTCCTGTTTACTAAACTAACCGTCCATTTACTCAATCATGAAAAGAATTCTGTTTTCTTTTATCCTGGCATTTTTATGCCTTGCTGGTTATTCCCAGGAGAACACTGCTGCAAATGACACTATCCGAAAGGATGCGCTTAAGGTCTACATGTCTGAAAACGATTATATCGGTTCGACTACATTAAATTATATTAAAAAAGAGATAATATTCATTAACTATATCAGAGACATTAAAGAGGCAGATCTCTATATTATTCCGACCTATCAGTCGACAGGTTCCGGCGGAGGAGCTTTTACTTTTTTCCTTGTCGGTCAAAATAAGTATGAGGGAATGGCCGATACGATTGTTGTTAACTCAATGCCTGACGACACTGAAGATATGATCAGGATAAAGCAGGTGAAGGCATTGAAAATGGGGCTAATGAGATATGTTATTAAAACTCCGCTTGCCCGGTTTTTTGATATCCGATTCACACAACCATTGAAAGAGACCATTTCAACCGACAAATGGAACAGCTGGGTTTACAGCTTAAGTTTGCAGGCATATTCTAATGGACAAAAACATTATAGTACCACTTATTTGTATTCCAGCGTGTCAGCAAACAGGATCACAGAAAAATCAAAATTTGAATCAAGTCTCGGAATTGACCTTGAAAGTGATAAGAGCAGGTTTATTAGTACGGCAGATAATATTGATACAACATATCTTAAAACCACCCGCGATGAATATGGTTATGTTTCATATGTAAAAAGTATTAATGATCACTGGTCTGCCGGCGGATCAGTAACATTTCAGACATCAATCTATAATAATTACACTCATTCTATCAGGATCACCCCGGGAATAGAATATGATATATTCCCCTATTCAGAATCGACACGCCGGAAACTTACATTTTTATACAGTATCGGCGTCGATGTAAATAAATATATTGAAATAACAAGCCGGTTAAAAACCAAAGAAATTCCAAGTCTTCATTTACTGTCAACATCTTTATCCGTTGTCCAGAAATGGGGATCTATTAATTCCACACTCACATGGAGTAACTATTTCTTCAACTGGTCATACAATAGGCTTCGTCTTTTCACAAATGCAAATCTCAGAATTGTTAAAGGACTCTCCTTCAATATCTATGGAAGTATCGCTCTGATCCATGACCAGATATTTCTTCCTCTTGGAAGTGCATCCCTTGAAGATGTCCTTCTCAACAGGAAAGCTCTTGAAACAACCTATTCATATTACACCAGCTTTGGATTAACATATACATTCGGATCTATCTATAATAATGTAGTCAATCCCAGGTTTGGAAATTAACCAGTTTAAGCAATATTTTGCTGGTTAAGCCTCGGTCTTTTCATCTGTTTTTTTTGTATTTTGCTGCAAAATTCAGGAATGATAGATTTTGAGGCTTTCTATAAGATAACTTATGGATTATTCATTGTCAGCTCGGGCGATACCGTTAAGGGCAATGGATTCATTTCCAATACTGTATTCCAGGTAACCGCTGAGCCACCACAGTTTGCAGTTGCCTGCAATAAAAAGAACTTTACTGCGGGTCTGATAGCTCAAAAAAAAGCTTTCTCCGTTTCGATCCTCGAGCAGGATACTGCACCTGATATTTTAGGCCGTTTCGGTTTTAAAAGCGGCAGGGATTTCGACAAGCTCGATGGAATGTCTGTGAAATACGGAGAGACCGGTGTGCCTATAGTTCTGAATGCAGCAATCGCATACCTTGAATGTACCCTTGTGAATACCATTGATGCCGGCTCACATCTGATATTTATCGGAGAGCTGGTGCAATCGGTCCTGCTTGATAAATTAAAAGATCCCCTGACATACCTTTACTACAGGCAGGTAAGGAAGGGAAGTGCTCCTGAAAACGCCCCGACATATATTGATAAATCAAAACTCCAGGCTGGCAAACCAGCGGGCACTTTTAAAAAATATAAATGCACTGCATGCGGTTATGTCTATGATGAAGAGAAGGAAAACGTCAGGTTTTCTGAACTTCCAGACAGCTGGACATGTCCCGTCTGCGGCTCAGAAAAATCGGATTTTATAGAAGTCTAACCAATAAAATTAAAACTATGGCAAAATCAGTTAAAGGAACAAAGACAGAGCAGAATCTTCTGAAATCATTTGCCGGCGAATCACAGGCCCGCAACCGCTATGACTTTTTTGCAAGCGCCGCCCGCAAGGAGGGATTTGAGCAGATAGCAAACATATTCCAGGAGACAGCCCTGCAGGAAAAAGAACATGCAAAAAGATTTTTTAAATTCCTCGAAGGAGGGCCCCTTGAAATTACCGCAACATACCCTGCCGGAAAGATTGGAACGACCAAAGAAAACCTTAAGGCTGCCGCCGAAGGTGAACATGAAGAGTGGACCGAACTCTATCCTCATTTTGCAGAAACAGCCATGCAGGAGGGTTTTCCTGAAATAGCAACTGCTTATAAAATGATCACAAAAGTAGAAACTGAACATGAGCGCAGGTACCTGAAACTATTGCAGAATGTATCAGAAGACAAAGTCTTTATGAAAAACGGCAAGGTTTGGTGGAAATGCCTCAATTGCGGTTATGTATATGAATCGGAGAAGGCTCTCGAGATTTGTCCTGCCTGCCTCCATGCTAAATCATTCATGCAGTTAAGAGAAGAGAATTATTAATAGCATTCACATGAATACCAATTTCCATGTGCTCTTCGCGCATTTTGCTCGGAGAGTACAAGGGAATATATTATCTCATTTCTAAAGGGATATATTCCTTCGGACCATATACATCCTTGAATGCAGGTCTGATGATTCTTTTTGCAGAAAAAGTGAGTTCTTCAATCCGGTGAGCGCACCATCCGGAAATCCTTGCCATTGCAAACAGAGGCGTATAGAGCTCTTTTGGAATGCCTATGCAGGAATA
>PMBC01000203.1:7211-7828 GCA_003152835.1 Bacteroidales bacterium
TCAAACTCGTCTGTTCTTCCTGATTCAGCAGCCAGCTCTCTTGCCTTTTCCTTTAACAGGGTTGCCCTCGGATCAGATATTGTATAGACTGCATGTCCGATCCCATAAATAATACCAGTCCGGTCATATGTTTCCTTTTTCAGGATTTTCAAAAGGTATTTCTCCACTTCAGTTTCATCTTTCCAGTTACTTACATTTTTCTTTATGTCTTCCATCATATCGAGTACCCTCAGGTTTGCACCGCCATGCAATGGTCCCTTTAACGATCCTATGGCTGATGTAACAGCCGAATAAATATCAGTTTCGGTTGAGCTTGTCACGCGCATTGTAAATGTCGAGTTATTCCCTCCTCCATGCTCTGCATGAAGCACCAGCGACAGATCGATCAGATCTGCCTGCAGCCGTGAATAGAAACCTTCTCCCTTTATAAGATGAAGAAAATTCTCGGCAGTGGTAAGCCGTGCCTGCGGATGTCTGATCGATAATGTCTTTCCCTGATAAGCATGTCTCAGCGCCTGGTATGAATATGCGATAATTGACGGGAATTTTGCAATCAGGTTCAGAGATTGCTTTATCATGTTGCTAAGAGTAATGTCATCTGCATTATCATCAAGAGT
>PMBC01000057.1 GCA_003152835.1 Bacteroidales bacterium
ACAAGTCCGCTTACACCTGCAGAAATATGCACCACCGTACCTCCTGCAAAATCGATAGCCCCCTTTGCTCCAATTTTAAAAAGGAATCCATCTGCAGCCCATACCCAGTGACAGAGCGGATTATAAACCAGCAGGCTCCAGAGTGCAATGAAAAAACAGTATGCCTTGAAGTTTACCCTCTCTGCAAATGCGCCTGCTATCAGGGCAGGAGTTATTATTGCAAACTTACACTGAAACATTGAAAATACATATTCAGGGATTCCAGCATCCAATACGCTGTTATCGATTCCCTTTAGAAAGAAGTAATTGGGGTTCCATCCAAACCATCCTCCAAGAATATTGCTCCCAAAACACATACTGTAACCGACAATAACCCAGAGAACGCTGATGATCCCCATTGCAACATAACTGTGCATTATTGTCCCAAGAACGTTTTTTGAACGCACCAGTCCGCCGTAAAACATTGCAAGCCCCGGGATCATAAGAAGTACAAGCGCGGTAGATGTCAGCATCCATGCTGTCGCTCCTGAATCGACAGGTTTGCCGTCTGCTGCAAATAATCCTGTTACATTCACAAACATGAACAGGAGTACCAGAATGACTTTTTTAAACTTTTTCTTCATTAATAACTGTTTTTAATCACACTTAGGTCAGTTTCTATGGCAAACATATAATATTTCAGGGGGTATTACAATATATTAGTATATATTTTTATATTATGTCCTATATTAATGGGGTTTAAAGTATTATTATATATGTTTTTAATACTTTACCCCCATATTCAATGGGGGGATAATGATTTTATTTGTATTTTTTTATAAATTACAAAACATAATCTATAAAAAAAGGCACCCTTGCGGGGTGCCCTTGGAAAAATAAAAAGTTTGAATATCGTTATCGGGAAACTAATGCTAGAGAAAATTCCTGTCAAGAAATTCCTGGAATTTTTCCTTATACTGATCACCTACCGGGATATAGGTCTTGCCAAATATGATCCTGCTTCTCTCGATTGTATCAATTTTCCCAAGATTAACGATAAATGACCGGTGAACGCGCATGAATTTTGCTTCAGGCAGTTTCGATTCAATGAGCTTTAAAGTCGAAATGGAAAGCACAGGTTTTGGATTGTTTTGCACATATACTTTTACATAATCCTTCAACCCTTCAACATAAAGTATATCATTGAAATTGATCCTCTTAATTTTGTAATCCGATTTGAGAAACAGGAATTCATCATTAGCTTCGACTTTTTGTAATGCATTTTGTTCAAGCCTGATCAGTTTTTGCGCTTTTTGAACAGCAGCAAGGAACTCTTCGTAGCTGAATGGTTTCAGCAGGTAATCAACCACTTCGAGCTTATAGCCTTCAAGAGCATACTTTTCAAATGCTGTGGTGAAAATAACCTTCAGTCCTTTTTCAATAAGTCGCGTAAACTCAATTCCTGAGAGGTCCGGCATCTGGATATCAACAAAGATAAGTTCGATCTCATTATTTGTCAGGAATTCGGAAGCATCAATCGGATTATCGAATTTGCCGGCTAGTTTTAATCCCGGAGTTTTTTCGATGTAACCTGAAATAAGCTGCAGGGCCAAAGGTTCGTCATCAATTGCAATAACTGTGATCATTATGCAAATTTAATATAAAGAAGCACCTCAAATGTTTTTTCTGATCTGCTAATTTTAAGATCATGTTTCCCCGGAAACAGAAGTTTGAGCCTTTTACTGACATTCTCAAGCCCAATACCTGAATTTTCGTTATCTTTTTCTTCCTTAGTGCGCACCATACTGTTGGAACACCTGAAGGTTATTGAATCTTTTACAGCAAGCATACTTATATTGATGAACGATTTTTCCCTGTAGCTTATACCATGCTTGAAAGCATTTTCAATAAATGGAATAAAAAGCAGGGGCGGGATACTTATATCTTCACATTTTTCCGGGAAAGAGACAATGAGGCTGATTTTATCATTCATCCTTAGCTTCATCAGGTCGATATAATTATTCATGAAATTAATCTCGCTGCTCAGCGGTGTATTCCCAAGCTCTGATTCATAAAGCAGATATCTCATCATCTTTGAAAGCTTTAAAACTGCCTTCTGCGAATCCTCCGCATTGATACTTATAAGTGAATATATGTTGTTGAGAGTGTTGAAGAAGAAATGCGGACTGATCTGGTTTTTCAGTAATGCCAGCTCTGAATTGAGCTTTTCCTTTTCCAGCTCTTTCTGGAATTTTTCAATATGTGACTGGCGCTCAAGAATTCGAAGCCCAAGTGAGAAGAAAACAAGAAAGATAGAATTAATTGTATAATTGAATAGATGCATCTGCCTGAAAGGGGGCCTTTTGATATATGCGTTCCCTGGCGGTGGTCCAGGCAGCGTTCTGCCGTTCTCCGTCTTTATTGATCTTTCCGTGTTAGCCCTGCCTGGCACATATCTGAAAATCATTTTATTAGAGATATCTGATACCAGATAAAAACAAGCAATAAGGATAATGACTGACAGATAATATTTATACCTCTTTTCACTGAAGAAAAATCTTGGGATAAGTACAAGATAATTTGAATAGAAAATAATCCCGTATATTAAAATATTGATATAATATAACCATATGAAATCTTTTTCGACCTGCCATCGCTTTATGAAATAAAGTGGAAGCCCCAATAAGATAATCCATGCAAGGAGGTGCAACAGAGGTTTGAGTTTATTTCCACCGGGGAAAGAAGCTTTCATGATAACTGATCTTGAATTTTCTGTCGTCTTTGCTACAGAATCAGCATCTAATTTAACCCATCCATTTGAATTATTCATACCTGAGGGCATCTATAGGGTTGAGATTGGCTGCTTTTTTTGCAGGATACCAGCCAAAGAAGACACCTATTACAAAACACACGGCAAAAGCCAGAAAAACCGATTGAGGAGTAATATACGTCGGGCTGCTCATAAGTGTTCCTGCTATCTTAGCAACAAGGTAACCGAATATCACACCCAACAAGCCTCCCAGGATGCTCATAACCATTGATTCTACAAGAAATTGCAGAAGAATATCCATGCTTCTTCCGCCTATTGACATTCTGATACCAATCTCGCGGGTACGTTCCGTCACCGAGACAAACATGATATTCATAATTCCTATGCCTCCTACCAAAAGTGATATTCCGGCAATAGCTCCTAGCAGGATTGTCATTACGTCGGTCACTGATGAAACGGTCTGGATCAGTTCCGATTGCGACATGACCCTGAAATCGTTCTCCTGTGTTTCTTTAAGCTTATGCGTTCTGCGCAGGATGTCTGTAACTTCCGTAATTGCAGCCGCGCTTTTTTCGTCGCTGACTGCAGAAGCATATATGCCATTTAAATAATCGATGGTTGCCAGCCTGCTCTGGACAGTAGTATAAGGTGCCAGGATAATATCATCCTGATCCTGTCCCATGCTGCTTTCTCCTTTCGATTCCAGAACACCTATGACCTGGAACGGAAGATTCTTGATTCTTATTGAAAGACCAACTGGATCATTTCCTTCGCCGAAAAGATTCTTTACAACTGTCTGACCAATGATGCAGACTTTTGACATGTCCCGTATTTCAGTGTCATTGAAGATCCTTCCGCTGCCGATATTGAGCTTCCTGATTGAAAGATATTCCTCACTGACTCCTTCAACCGTAGTTTGTGTGTTCTGATTGCTGTAAATGATCTGTCCGCTGGCCCTGATTTCCGGTGAAACGGCAGCCAGCGAAGTTGCTTCATTCCGTAAAGCCACAACATCGCTGTATTTCAGGACCATGGAACTTGATGTACCAAGACTTACTCCGCCTCTTCTCTGGAAATTGGGCATTATCATGACCATGTTCGTGCCCATGCTCGACATTGTGTCCCTGATTTTCATCTTTGAACCTTCTCCGATTGCAAGCATGGCTATTACCGAGCCCACTCCGATTATTATGCCAAGCATCGTCAGGAATGCCCTGAGCTTATTCCTGGTAAGGGCCCTGAATGCTATTCTGAATAAATTTGAAAAGTTCATATCTTATGCTTTTACTAAATAATGTCATCATAATCTTCCAGTGGAAGGGTTTTCAGTACATCCCTGGCAAAAAGCCTCTCGCTTACAATATTTTCTTTCAGTATCCTGCCATCGCGGAATATTACATTGCGCGTGGCATATCTGGCAATATCCGGCTCATGTGTGACATACACTATTGTCCGACCCTTTGAATTGAGATCCTGGAAAAGCTCCATGATCTCAATGGATGTCCGGGTATCAAGGTTGCCGGTAGGTTCATCAGCAAGGATGAGGACGGGATCGTTTACCAGCGATCTGGCTATTGCCACTCTTTGCTGCTGTCCACCTGAGAGCTGGTTGGGCATATGATGCATCCTGTCAGCAAGACCCACTGCTTCAAGTGCCTTGACTGCCCTCTCCTTGCGCTCCTTTGACCTGACCTTGGAATCATAAAACAATGGAAGTTCAACATTTTCAAGCGCGGTGGTACGCGACAGAAGGTTGTACGATTGGAAAACAAATCCCAGCTTCCTGTTCCTTAGCCTGGCAAGCGCATCCTTGTTCAGGGTGTTAATATCAACTCCGTCAAGTCTATACTCTCCCGATGTTGGTTTATCAAGACAACCGAGTATATTCAGCATGGTTGATTTGCCTGATCCGCTCATTCCCATAATCGCAACGAACTCTCCTTCGATAATCTTCATGTCGACTCCGCGAAGAGCATGTACTATCACTTCACCCATGTGATAGTCTTTCTTCAGGTTTTTTATTTCAATAATTGTATTATTCATGACCCTGATTTTTAACTCTTTTTGTTTACGGGAGATCAGAAGGGGAACGGGCCACGTCTGACCGCAGTCGAAGTTGCGACTGCAGCCTTGGCTGAACCATCTGTCATTGAAATAACAACTTCATCGCCTTCCTT
>PMBC01000047.1 GCA_003152835.1 Bacteroidales bacterium
TTAAGCACACTAAGCGACATATCTGTATAATGAACCTGATCTTTTTGTTCGAAAAACTTCAGGTATTCAGAAAGCGATTTGGAATCAGCCTTTGCCGGCAGGGAAAATCCATGCTCTGAGGCCAGTTCAACGATTCTGTCCCACTGCCTGGGAACACGGACAACTCTCCTTATTGAAGGAAAATTTTTCCCCGTCAGGAATCTGGCTGTAGCGCCATTTGACGCAATCATAAAATCTTCAATCAGATCTTTAGCCCTGTTTTTCTTCTCCACCTTCATTTCGCTTAAAGTATCACCATCAAAAACCGGGACGGCTTCAAAAGTTTCAAGATTTAAGGCACCATGCTCATAACGTAACTCTTTCATCTTTTGTGCCACCTGGTCCTGCAGCTTTATATTTTCAGCTAATCCTTTAACACTGGTAATTTCTGAGGGAACCGGACCGGTTCCTTCGAGCCAGGAACCTATACTAATATAGTTGAGTTTTGCACGATTACGTACAATTGCAGAATAAACATCGGATTGTTCCACCGAGCCATCTTCGCCTACCACCATCTCAACCACTATAGCACAACGGTCGGCATCGAAACTTAATGAAGTAAGATCTGTTGAAAGTTTTTCAGGTAGCATTGGAAACATCTGGGCTACAGTATAAACAGATGTCGTGTTTTTGCTGGCATGAAGATTAATTTTTGATTGTTCACCTACCAGAGCATCAACGTCCGATATAGCGACAAACACCCGAACCTTGTTTTCGGATAACTGCTCGGCATAAGTTAACTGATCGAGATCAAGTGAATCAGTATTATCAATTGAGCACCATAGTCTGTCACGCAGATCCTTTACAACAGAATTCTGATAAACAGCCGGCAAGGTTATTTTCGTTAATTCGTCAAGCGCATCAGCCGGAAAATCAGGTTCCAGTCCTCTTGCGATCATTGCCTTCCGGGCAATATGCTGTAAAGTGATCCTGTTAGCTTTTGTATCCATAATGACTTATTTTAAAACTTTTCTTAAACTTACTGCTTTTGCTTAAAGAAATGTAGAAGTAATTTCAATTTATTAAGTAACTATGCCTGCTTGCACAAAGGTTTGTCTTCCTGAATTATATTTCTCTTGCAAGCTGGCTGGCGTCACATATTGTATTCATAATGTCACGCACTTTAAGGGAATTGCTGATGTAAATCGTCAGCCAAATGTTTANNGTGGTTTTTAAATTAATGTTTAACAAGATGATCAATTTGATCTTACCAATTATGGTCATAGTCATCGATTTTTAAATAATAAAAGAATGGTGTTAACTACTGCCGACCTATGTTTAAATTTAAACAGATTGTTAAAAAAGTCCCCAAAACCTGACACGAACCTGGCAGGAAGAATTGTCTTGCTGTCCTGCAGTCATGCGGTCCTGAAGTCTGATAAATCCAAAACCAGTATTGTTTATTGTATTTTCTTTCAGTTTCTTAACAACCATTACAATGATTGGTCTTAAAAGGCTTTTGACCCAAAGACCACAAGACTCGAAGACTCTTAGAACAAAAAAGCCGCTTGCGCGGCTGGTTTTGTTGTCCCGTCAGGGCTCGAACCTGAACTCTTCTGATCCAGAATCAGACGTGTTGCCAATTACACTACGGGACAATTTTGAGGCTGCAAATATAAATTATATTCTGAAAAATTGCAAGAGAAGAATAAATGTTGCTTGTTGCTGGTTGCAGGTTTTTTATTATTTTAGCATGTTAATGTTTTTCTGCTGAAATTATTGTGCTAGAAGGAAGTATGAGCAGTTATAATGATCTGGAAATATATCAGATGGCATTTGAATTTGCTAAAAAGGTTCATTTTGCATCATTGAAACTGCCAATATATGAACTTTATGAGCAGGGAAGCCAGATTCGTCGTTCTTCAAAAAGTATTAAAGATCAGATAGCTGAAGGATATGGAAGAAGAAGGTACAAAGCCGACTTTATAAAATTCCTTATCTATGCCCTTTCATCTTGTGACGAAACGACAAGTCAATTAAAAATGTTAATAGAAACATACCCTGACTTACCTGATTTTAAGGGTCTCTTACCTGAATATGAGAATCTAGGTAAGAAAATAAACAACTTTATTCAGTATGTTGAATCCAACTGGCGAACCTGACCAGCATCAAGCAACCAGCAACTTTCTATATAATTGTCGAATTCTCTCCTCTTGCAGAAGCTTCTAGGGAAGCGAATAATACACCGTCAGCCTCGGCCTCATATATGCCTCCGGGTAATCACTCGATGCAAACCGGAACCCCGGGAACCTGTCAACAGGCCAGGTTTTAAAAAGCATGCCATAATTGGGGTAAATTGCACCATCCGTTGTTGATGCAGGCTGGACAAACAATTTTGTGACATCCACCTGAATCTGATTTGAATTCCTGATGAAAGGCGAGATATAAACCTGGTTGGTTTCAATAGTCTTAGGCTGATTGTTCCAGGTTACCGTGTTTTCTTCCCATGGCTCAACAATCCGCTGCAATACAGCTCCATACCATATAATACCGGTCCCGGGACCCGTATTTGTTGTATAATAAACAGAGTCAAATGGTATCGGGAGATCATAGGAAAGGGTCAGAATGGCCTTCTTTATTANNTTTTTGTCGGGATTGAGATTGGACACCATGGCGTCTTTCCCTTTTTCAGGGCCGGGTTGAAGAATAATCTGGTTGTACCGGGAACTCCACGGAATAGTAAGTACCAGGGGATTTTCCTTCGTGGTTGCCATTATCTCTTTGGCACTGAATTCCAGTTTCTGCGGAAGATAGCCATCTTTCTCAAGGACAAATGTATATCTATCGTAACCGCCCCTGATAATAAGGTGATTTACGGCTGCTTCCAGTTTAAATGTATAATGCCAACCGTCAGGAGCATATACAGTAAGCTTTGCCGTGGTGATAGTAATGGGAGGCATTAATATCCCCGGATCCAGGACGCACATCGTCCATAGATCAACCGGCTTAATGACCTGCACGCCAAAGCTTACATATCCGAATTTGTCCGGAGTCTGGTCACCGACGGCAAGCACCTCGGGCAAAATCCGGGTAATCTGGTCCGGTATAATATTAAAATTCAACGGGAGCGGCTTTTCCGACAGGTAAGCAAGAGGTGACCCTTCAACAGGAGCTGCATAAACCACTTCCCCTGACATATTGATGATCATGAATTTGGTAAGCTTATATTCACCTGCTTCTATCTCAATGGATTCACTAACAAAACCTGTCCCGAAAACATAAAGGGGAATAAGTTTATCAGTAAATACAGCATTGCCGTTCATGGCCTCAACAGATACCAGGATCTGATATGATGTTGCAACAGAGCCGGAATCTGACTTTGAGCTCATGTCCGCAGGCAGAGTGACTGAAAATTCAGCTGAACCTGGTCCGGCATCATTTACTGCTTTTTTTACGCAGGAGGTGAAAACAATAAATGAAGGAATAATCAACGTAATGAAAAACAATCTGATAAACGTTTTCATATTTCTGATTTTTTAAGATACGAAAAGGTAATTGGGTTATATCAGATTACGACAAAAACCATGCCGTAATGGTTGCATAATCAGACATAAAAGTGCAAAGGGGTAATGGCTTTAAACATCAGGATAAGTCGCCATCCGCCATCCGCCTGCTGCCTTCCGCCTTTATTTATTCACTTTCGCCCATGTATCCTTAAGAGATACTGTTCTGTTAAAAACAGGATGAGCTTCGGTGGAATCGTAATCGACGCAGAAATAGCCAAGTCTCTGAAACTGAAATTTATCGAGCTTCTTCGCTATTTTCAGCGATGGTTCCAGTTTGCACCCGCTCAGGATCTTTAAAGATCCGGGGTTCAGGAAATTCCTGTAATCATCATCTTTCTGCCCTGCAGGATCTTCATGATCAAAGAGCCTGTCGTACAACCTTACTTCTGCATCCATGGCATGCCTGGCTGATACCCAGTGCAGGGTGCCCTTAACCTTTTTTTCGGAGGCATGACTGCCGCTCCTGGTTGCCGGGTCGTAAGTGCAGTAAACTTCTTCAATTACTCCTGTGGATTCATTTTTCTTAAACGACTCGCATTTTATTATGTAGGCACCTTTCAGACGGACTTCGGTGCCGGGAGCAAGCCTGAAAAACTTATGAGGCGGATTCTCCATGAAATCATCCCGTTCAATATAAACTTCACTGCAGAAAGGGACTTTTCTTGTTCCCATGTTTTCGTCTTCGGGATTATTGATTATCTCTACATCTTCAATCTTATCCATTGGATAGTTGGTAATCGTCACCTTCAGCGGATCGAGNNGCTTCAACCTTGGTATAACCGATAAGATCGATGAATCTCCTTATTGATTCAGGAGTGTAGCCTCTTCTCCTCAGGCCGCAGAGAGTTGGCATCCTGGGATCATCCCAGCCGCTGACTTTTTTCTCCTGTACCAGTTCAAGAAGTTTTCTCTTGCTCATCATGGTATATGTGAGGTTGAGACGGTTGAATTCGATCTGCCTGGGCCTGTAATCACTATTTTTCAGCTGATCGACGAGCCAGTCGTATAGAGGCCGGTGAACCTCAAATTCGAGCGTGCACAATGAATGGGTTATTCCTTCAAAATAATCGCTCTGGCCGTGTGCAAAATCGTACATCGGATATACCTTCCATGTCTCACCTGTACGGTGATGGGGAGTTTTTAATATCCTGTAAATTATCGGGTCGCGCATGTGCATGTTGGGTGAAGCCATGTCGATCTTTGCCCTTAGTACATGACTCCCTTCCTCAAATTCACCTTCATTCATCCGGTAAAACAGGTCGAGGCTTTCAGCTGCGCTCCTGTTTCTGAACGGGCTGACTGATCCGGGCTGGGAGGGAGTTCCTTTTTGTGAGGAAATGACTTCGGCAGGTTGATCATCAACATATGCGAGGCCTCTTTTTATAAGGTCGGCGGCGAACTCAAAGAGTTTTCCGAAATAGTCGGAAGCATAAAATTCACGATCATCCCAGCCGAATCCCAGCCAGTGAATATCCCCCTTTATTGAATCAATGTATTCAACATCCTCCTTAACAGGGTTGGTATCGTCGAACCTGAGGTTGCATTTCCCGCCATGTTTCTTTGCCATGCCGAAATCGAGGCAGATTGCCTTGGCGTGGCCGATGTGCAGATAACCATTAGGCTCAGGAGGGAAACGGGTATGTATTCTTCCCTTATTCTTCCCCTCTTTCAGGTCGTCGATAATAAACTGTTCGATGAAGCTTACTGATGGTTTCAGCTCATCTTTCTTTTCTTCAGCCATCCTGACAAATTTTGAATTACAAAAATAGGATGAATTTGAGTCTATGCATTGAAAAGGCATTGATATTTTCCAGGAAGTGCTGAAATGGCTAATAATTCAGCTGCCATACCAAACCAAAATAGATTGTTCGTAGCTCATAATTGTCAAAATGAGTTTCAGTATAGTCAGTGTTGTATAAAACTTCACTTTCGTTTTTTGTATTCATAATATTGTTTAAAGAAGCAAAAGTTATAAGAGCAGTTTTATTGAATTTAAAATATCTGCTTATGCTTATATCTAACCTGTTATAAGCTTTGTATTGGCCGCTGTTAACATTGTAGCTGAATCGAGGCTGGTAAAATTTGGTCTGATTATCATAAAATGAAATTATAACGGGGGTGTAGTAGTCTCCGGGTCTTGCAAGATATGCAAGTGTGAGTGAAAATAATTTTGGATTGTTGTAATTCAAAGATGTTTTAATGAAGTAATTATAATCTTTTTCTCCTTTAAAGCTGGCATTATTTATTTCGCTGATCTGATTCATAAATGTGTTTGAAAACATAAGCTTGAAATATTTTCTAAAACTTTGCTCATAAAAGAGTTCTATTCCAAAAGTACTTTGATTGTTTACAGTAAAAAACAAATTATTAGTCTGCTTGCCTTTTTCATTTTTGTAGTAAATGGCAGCTGTCAGGGATGTGCTTTTATATTCAAAAGAATAATCCAGGGCTAATTGATAACTTGAGAGTAAAACAAATTTTTTAGAGTAATAATTTGGCGTTGAATAATTATGATATTTACCCCCGCTCAGCAAAAATGACTGATTTTTGTTTATTTTGTATTTTAATCCCAGCTGCGAACTCAAATAATATGACTGCTTATTTAAAGGAATATTGCTTCTAAGTCCTGAAGAAAGAGTATACCTGTCATTAATATTCCAATTAAAATATGAATAAGCTTCCAGGATACTGTTAAAAATGGCAGTATCTGTATGGTAATTTGGTGATGCAGGCGACAAAGCATAATAATAAGCCGGAATGCTGTCATTAAACCTGCTTCTTTGAAAATCGTGCGAAATACCAGATTGAAGTGTAAAGTTTTCTGACAGGAACCATCTGTAGTCGGCTGACGTAAAAACCTGGTTTGTCTTATTGTCAGAAGCTATATTCCCGAAGCTAAATTTTTTTAGCGAATAGTCAATCCCGCTGTTTATGCTTAGGACACCATTATCGGTATGGAATTTTAAATTATTGACTGTAAAAATTCTTGTTTTTTCTGATAACGATATTCCTGAATAAGTAAATTCCTCAACATTAACATTGTAGCCTTCATTAATAAAATAGTTGAAAGAATTAAATGATAATCTTTTTCCAATATTACTATGGAAATTTAAACCCAGATCTCTCGAAAAGAAACTGTTTAGTCTTTTCATACTGGCTTTATTAATTCCAATAAAAGCAGCTGAAAATTGATCGTTTCCAAATACCTGAATGAACGATTTATTTTTGATTTTCTGAGATAAGAAAACACCGGCACTTGCCAAAGATACTGATAGCTGTAACTGGTTAACAGGTAAATCATTTATGGTCTCTATTTCTATCAGGCCGGCACTGGTATTGCCATAGGTCAAAGGGGGATTGCTGGCATACACATATTGTTCATGAATAATTTCAGTATTGAAAATGCTGAAATTTCCTATCCCGTTGATCTGGCTGTTTCTTACAGGGCTGTAAACAGGGACATTGTTTAAAACCACCCTTGTCCTGTCAGCCGAACTCCCCCTTAGTGAGGGATTGGCCGATTCATCTGTCGTGGTGGATGCAGGCAATGAAGTAATGGCCTTTAAGGGATCGCCCTGGGAAACAGGATTGAGATAAATGTTTAGCTTACCCAGTTTTACAACTGAGAATTTCTCTGAAATAGGATCCTGAGCCGTTATAAAAACTTCTGCCAGGGTTTTGCTGTCTTCTTTTAAAACAACATTTAAAACTTCATTTACAGGAATTGAATGCAAAGGGACTTTTGTTGTATTGAAGCCAATAAAGGATACAATCAATGTATCTGTTTTGATGTTAACGGATAAACTGAAATTACCATCAAGATCAGTGACAATCCCTTTTTGAGGGTTATTCTTTAAATAAACGTTGGCAGCAAATACAGCATCACCCTTACTGTCTTTAACAACACCTTTTAACAGAGATTGCGAAAAAACGGGAACAGAAATAAAATACAATATTAATAAAATGCAGTACTTCATTTATTTCCCGGCCAATTTGGATGCTAACTGGTTTATCACGTAACTTTTTGGAAATGCCGCTATACCTTCCTGGAAGTATTTTTTAGCCAGATCCCAATTTTCATTTTTAATATACAGCTCGATAAGCATTTCATATGATTCTTCTTTTCCCCAGGAGGGCAAATAGCCATTTATAGTTTTCTGTGCCGGTAATGAAATTGCTTTCAGTAAATATTTTTCGGCTTTTTTCCCTCCCCCATATTGTTCGGGAGTATAAAAATCGTTGCTGGCAGACACATACCAGGCCCTCAGGTTTGCCGAATCAAGAGATATTGAGCTATTTATATTCTTATTAACATCTTCTGAAATATACATTGCATTCGAATAATCAAATTGAATGCTAAAACTCTGAAGCATTGCCAGCAGGGCATACTCTTCAGAGTATTTCTTTTCAATAGACCCAATCAATTCTATCCCTTTCTTAATTTCATTTTCGGCTGACTTATTATCTCCTTCAGCGAGATAATTGATAGATGAATAAAACTGCAGATAGGAACGCCAGTAAAGGATCAGATTCTGCTTCTTTTCTTTGTACAGGTTTTCCAGTTGAATGCTCAATTCATTCAAGGCATCATTTTTTTGAGATATGCGATCCTTAACAAAGGCATTGTAAATTTTACTTTGAATATCGACTAACAGTGAGTCTGATTGAAGGTTTCCAAATTGAGTGATGCAACTGGCAATCTCCTTATTATTGATCTTATCTATGCTGGTATTGCCTGAAAGATGATTCACGGAAAACAGCAGAACAAATAGTAAATGTGTCATAGCCTGATTTTTTTAATTTTATTAATATGGTTATTCTTTTCTCATGGAAATTCCTTTGATTATCCCGGTTTTTCAGGACTCAGATAATCTTTGAGATCATTAACATATTCAGTAAACTTTAGTCTGCCGAATTTTGTAATGTTGCAAAGGGTTTGGGGATAGTTATTCCTGAATTTTTTTGTAACCTCAATATATCCGGCCTCTTTTAGTTTTGTTATCTGTATACTGAGATTCCCTGCTGTTGCCCCGGTTTGTTCCCTTAGGTAAGTGAATTCGGCCATTTCGATTCCGATAAGCAGTGACATGACAGCCAGGCGCAACTGAGAGTGCAGAATTGGATCAAGTTCTTTAAACCGCGTCATGATCTACCCTGTTTTTTAACATATAACCCGGAATAAGATATCCAAATAGCATTGCAACAGAAGTGCCTAATGAATAAGAAACCGGTCCGACAAAATAGATAACAAGAGTAATGACCCAAAAGCAGATACCTCCGGCAATAAGCGGCTTGAATCTGATGAGGAATCCTGAAATAAAAGTGGGTAATCCTGCCATTAGAAGAATGTATGGTGCTACTGTGTACATACTTTTTGAGTGCACAATGAAAAGCACTGTTGCTGAAATAAAAAATCCCAGCCAGATCCACATATATAGCATTCCGGTATAGGTACGCACCTTTGCTTTCCGGCCCGTTATAAATCCGTAGAGCATGGATACAAATACGCCGGGTATCACCAGAAGCCAGACGTAGTAATGATGTATAACATCAGTAAATTTCAGCAGCAGGAACTCTGAAAGGGAACATGCAAAAATTAACCAGCCCCAGAAGAGCAGATAAAAACTTCCCTGGCGGATGTCAAATTTTGTTTTATTAATCATCTCTGAAATGATTTTCAGGCTCTCTTCGCCTGTCATCACTTTTTCTTCATTTTCCATAATAATGTTTACTTTTATAANNTTTACTGGCTGACAGTATTTGGCTATATATCACAGGTAATCAATAATATACATTACAAAGGTTTTTTTATGGGGCTGATACAGATTGAAGGGATGGAGTTTTATTCGTTCCACGGGCATTACAAAGAGGAGCAGATTGTAGGTAACAGGTTCCTGGTTGACCTTACTATTGAGACAGATATGTCGAAGCCTAAGGAGAGTGATAATCTTAAGGATGCTTTAAATTACCAGAGGGCATATGAACTGGTTAAGATGCAGATGGAGCAGAAATCTCATCTGCTTGAGCATATTGCAGGCAGGATCCTTGACGCAATATATTCTGAGATGGATGGTATTAAACAAGCAACGGTAAAAGTTTCGAAGATGAATCCTCCCATGGGAGGGAAGATAAATTCGGTAAGCATTGTAATGAGCAGATGAAGGGATTTGCGCAGGCCTATCTCAGGCGACCAATAGACAACATAAGGCTGTTTAATCGTTTCTTCACTAAAAGTCTGATAAATTGGGAAATAAAATAATGCTATGAAAAAAGCGATTCTGTTTTTAGCTTTAATGATGACCTGTTCAATCTCATCTGGTCAAACGCCGGATAAGATAATTAATAAACGATTTATCCTTCCAGCTCATGCTTTTGGAGACTTAAGTATTTCACTTTCTCCAAATATTCTTTTTAATACTCCAAATGTTTTGCAGTTTGCAGGTGGATTCAAGTTGAGGATGTTTTTGGGTAAAAGAATCAGCTTTGATACCGATTTGGTATTTGGTCGCGACTATATTCATGGAGGACCCGGAATAATTGGAATACCTGCATGGATCCTGGTTGTTGGTGCATTTGGTTCTGAAAGTGAGGAACGGCCCTTTTCAGAACTTATATTTATTGCTGCCGCGATGATTTTGTCAGCTGAGCATGTTTCCTACCACATACCTGTTAAAAGCTCATCGGATATTTCGCCCTATCTAAGTTTGTTGCGGTACAAATCTGCTTATGAATATGGACATTACTCAAATACCAACATGACTAATGAGCAACTTAGTTGTGCTATAGGTCTGGAGGTAAACAAATATTTTAACAGGTTCCTGCTTTCTCCATATATTGAATGTAATATAGGGTATGTAAATCATACTCCGGGGATTAATGCAGGAGTATATTGCGGCATATATATTCCTAATAAAAGACAAAAATAAGCAGTAATCCCAGGGAAGGGACATAAATCAGATTTTGAAAAAGTTAACAGATCGATCATCATAGGGGCATCTTCGGGGATAGGGATGGGCCTGGCTGGAATTTTAACAGAGAGCAACTATAAAGTTGGTATTACCGGAAGAAGGTTTGAAAAGTTCTTTAATAGGGAATAGTAATCTTTAAAATTCCGCACCATAAAAAGCACTGTATAAATATCCCGGGTTGTATATAACAGATTAATAGTTTGTTTAATTGAAGTTTATTTATGAAATTTGATTTTCCGGGATTTTAGTATTATTTCATTCAATAAACAGGTTAAATCAATATTTAATTTACAGAAATGATTATCGATGAAGTTCATATTAAACCCACTGAAAAGACTCCTGACTTTGTACTTAATCCCAAGGGAATTATTAAGATAAAAGGACGGGCAATAGATGAAAATTTTAGAAAAGCTCCTGAACAAATTATGCATTGGATTGATAGTTACCTTCTCAATCCTGTTGATACAACTGAGGTCATTATTGCATTGGAATACCTGAATAGCTTTAATACAATAATTTTAACTTCTATCCTCAGAAAGCTTTCACAAGTTACTCAGCAATCGAAAAAACTTGTTGTTAAATGGTATATTGAAAATGACGATGAAGATTTGATGGATCGTGGTGAATCTATTTCATCGGCTTTTGATATTCCCATTGAATTTATTATGACTGACGATATTAAAAGCTGGTATTGAAAAAGTCATATTGACCGCCAACCCCCCGGGTTAAGTATCTGTTTTAAGCTAATTATGTTAATAGTGATTGAAAATGCCTGATATTGTCAGTATGCCCTGCTTTTATGTTATAGCAGAGACAACCTCTTATCACGGAGTTTATTTAATACAAGTGTTAAATAATTGTTAATTAACTAAAAAAAACTTTATTTGAAATGAACTTTTGTTCACCCGGGTTGTTTTGTACTTAAAGTTAAAACTATTAACTAAAAGCATTTCAATTATGAAAAAATTAATGATTACATGTTTAGCATTAAGTGCATTTGTGCTTCCTTCTATTGCACAAGTGGATCACGATTTTAATGTTGAAGACCGTGAACCCGCAGTAAGTACTAAAATTCTCAAAGATCAGGTTCCGGCTGAAGTTGTCAAAGCTGTCAGTGTTCAGTTTGATAAGAATAAGCCTGAAACATGGTCTAAATTCCCGTATGCATTAAAGGAATACGGATGGGTTTATGACGTAGCTGCTGAGAATCTTCAGCTTGATCGTTATGAAGTCACAATGAAAACCGACAAAGGAAATGAATTGTGGGCAGTATATACTAATAAAGGAGAGCTCGTAGAAACAAGAGAAATGTCCACCAACATTGCAACTCCTCAATCTGTAATTGACGAATTATCAAACAGTAAATACAAAGATTGGAATGTAGTAGGAAACAAAGAGATTATCAGATTTTACCATGATCATAATCTTAATAAAAACAGTGTTGAACAGCATTTCCGCCTCACAGTTGAAAAAGATGGTGTTAAAAAGGGCATATCTTTTAACTGGCAGGGGACTAATTAATAATTCAAACCAGTGATATTAAATCAGTTAGTTATAACAATTAACTAACTGATTTTTTTTGCATTTTCGTTCATTTTTATTATATCACATTCTGCTGTTGTAATTTATCAGGGAACAACTTATGACGCAATATGCAGGTAGTGCAAAGGCCAGGCAAACTGGCCTTTACATCTTTCTGTTATAAAGGTTAAAGCCCCGATTCTTAAATGCTTTAAGAAACTTTTTTACTTTTACATATAGTTAAACTGCAACCCGAGAAAAATGATAAAACATTATGTATCGAACCTAAAGATCAGATTAGGGTTATTATTTCTTGTTTCGTTTATCCCCGGACTTATTTTCAGCCAGTCTCAGAAAGGCAAGGTTTTATCAAGTGAGACTAATTCAGGGATTGGTTTTGTAAATGTCGGGATTATTGATACAAATGTTGGCACAGTTTCTGACGAGACAGGAAATTTCACGTTAACCCTGGACAATATTTATGACGATGATTCATTAAGGTTTTCTATGATCGGATATGAATCTAAATCATTGCTTGTGGGTCAGTTTAAAGGAGATTCAATAAAAAATGTTTACCTGAAACCTGTACTTTATAATTTACCAGAGGTAAAAGTGATTTATCGTAAGCCCAGAGAAATAACATTAGGGACTGAAGTTGTTGCGAACGTTCTCAGGTCAGGTTTCGCAAATAACAATCTAGGTTCCGAACTGGGCATAAAATTTCGCGTTAAAGGGCTGGTGAAATTAAAAAACATAAACCTTAATGTGGCTATTTGCACATATGATTCAGTTACTTATAGATTAAATATTTATCAATCAGATAATCAGATTGATTATAAAAATATTTTAACCATTCCCATATACATTTCTTTTTCAAAAGATAAAATCAATAATGTTATAACTTTTGATTTGTCGAAGTATTCAATAATAATCGGGGGGAATGTTTTGGTAGCTTTAGAATTATATAAGGATTTAGGTGAGGGCCGTTTATTATTTCACACGGAATATTTTACTGGTACTACGTACCATAGAAAAGCAATTGAGGGAAAATGGACGGAAGCAGCCGGAGTAATCGGGATGTATTTACAAGGGCAATTAATAAGATAGTATCCGCGCCGGCCCGTTCTTGCAATGGGACCGGATCTTGAAATTGAGGTCGGTGGCGGATGATTTTGTGATCCGGTGTTGGATTGAATATCCCAAATTTTATTATTTTTGCATTCCAAACACATGGTCGGTTTACCGAGTGGCTAGGTAGCGGTCTGCAAAACCGTTTACGGCGGTTCGAATCCGCCACCGACCTCAACAAAATCCTCCCCGTGAAGCGGTGGAGGATTATTTTTTTAAGACCGGCATGAACTTGTTCGGACAAGGGATTAAAAAATAATCCTCCGGGGCCGAAGGACCGAGGATTTTGTTGAAGGGCTCGCGCGTTTGTTAGCGAAAACAAATATATTTACTGACAAAAGCGGATGAGCAAGAGTATTAGAATAATTGAATCCCTATAAGCTCAGGTTTTATGAGACATTATCAGTTTCTCTTCATTTTAATGTTTTTCTTTAACCTTATGCTTCCATGTCCCATGGCAGCTCAATCCTGGGATTTTATAAAAGAAAAGGAGGGCATAAAGATATATACACGTAAGGAGGCCGGAAAGCCCCTGAGATTTTATAAAGGTGTTACTGACATTAATGCACCGGCAGAAAAGATTTTCGCGCTGATGGAAGATGTTTATAATACTGATTGGTGGGATAAGAACCTTACTCAGATCAAAGTGCTGCTTTATGAAAAGTACAAAAGAGCACAGTACTATTTGGTATATGATTTACCCTGGCCAGTTACTGATCGTGACTTGTGCGTAGATGTTACAATTACAATCGATCCCGTGACCGGTGAACGCAAGATTACTGCAGTTTCGCTCAACGAGGTCATTCCTGAATATAATGACATGGTGCGCATTAAAGATTACCGGCAAACATGGACCATCATACCTGCCGGTAAAGAAATGACTCATGTTATACTTGAAGGTTTTGTTGACCCTGCAGGAAGTATCCCGGACTGGATCTCCAACATGCTGATCATCGATTCGCCGTTTAAAACCATCAGCGGGGTCAGGGAGCAAATGGAAAAAAAATAGATCAATTCCCGTTTTCGTTTGTTATATGTACAATATTTATTCCTTATTCACGCTTTCAATATCTTATGAAGAAGCTCTTCGCCTGCCTTGCAGCTTTATTTTGGGGATTAAGCATCTGGGGACAGGGCAAATATACCATCAGCGGCTATGTTCGTGATGATAAGTCGGGAGAGGAACTCATCGGGGCAGCAATAGGTGTGAATGAAATGCCTTCAATCGGAATTTCCACCAATGCCTATGGGTATTACTCTCTTACAGTACCTAAGGGCAAATGTACAATCGTGGTTAACTTCATCGGTTATGAAATGTTGTCTTTCCCGGTTGACCTTACCGGGAGCCTTAAGCAGAATTTCAATCTCACCCGGAAAGTGAAGGAACTGAACGAGGTTGTTGTGATGTCTGAAAAGCGAAACGATAATGTCACTAAAAACCAGATGGGAGTCGAAAAACTCAACATTCAGGAGATTAAAAGCCTTCCTGCATTTTTTGGCGAGCGCGATGTGCTGAAAACGCTTCAGCTGCTGCCAGGCATAAAATCGGCAGGCGAGGGGAACAGCGGCTTTAACGTTCGCGGCGGCACTACCGACCAGAACCTTATTCTCCTGGATGGAGCGACCGTTTATAACGCTTCTCATCTTATGGGATTCTTTTCAGTTTTTAATCCTGATGCCATCAAAGATGTAACCGTTTATAAGGGATCTCTGCCTTCCGAGTTTGGTGGTCGCCTTTCTTCAGTTCTCGACATTAAAATGAATGAGGGGAACAGCAAGGAATATGAAGTGGACGGAGGAATAGGCCTCATTTCATCAAGAGTGACAATCGACGGGCCGATTGTAAAGAATAAAGGGTCATTTATTATTTCTGCACGTCGAACCTATGCTGATCTGATACTCCATTCACTAGTCAGCGCCAATATAGTCAGGGATTCGACACTTAAAGATTCCAGGCTTTATTTTTACGATCTTAATGCAAAAGCCAATTACAATCTATCAGACAGGGACAGGATTTTTTTATCGGGCTATTTCGGGAAGGATGTTCTGGGTATTACTTCTTTCGGATTTGACTGGGGAAATTCGACTGCTACATTGCGCTGGAACCACCTGTTCGATAATAAGCTATTTTCAAACACATCGCTGGTTTTCAACGATTTTAACTATACCATAAATAATGGTTCGACAACTCACCCAATAAATATTATTTCAAAAATCCGCGACTATACAATCAAGCAGGATTATCAATATTCTTCAGGCAATAATAACCAGATCAAGTTCGGATTTATTTCCACTTTTCACAGAATGGTGCCTGGCACCATAACAACAAGCGATACAAATACAATAAGAAAAAGCTTGCCTATCAGGAACTCTGTTGAAAATGCCGTTTATTTTTCACACGACTTCCGGATCACATCAAAGCTTACCGTAAATTATGGACTTCGTATATCTGAATTCAGCTTGCTTGGCACGGCGCCATTTTACATATACGATTCATATAATCTCATCGACTCGGTAAAAAACGTCGTCGACTCAACCAGGAAAGTAAAAAGCTTTGTCAGACCTGAGCCGCGGGCATCATTAAGCTATGTGATCAATGAGAAGAATTCAGTAAAAGCTTCATATTCACGAAACGTCCAGTACCTTCACCTGCTGTCGAACTCGACCACGGGAAGCCCCACGGATATGTGGGTCCCAAGCAGCTACAATACTGTTCCTGAGATATCGGACCAGTTTGCCTTTGGATATTTCAGGAATTTTAATAATAACAACTATGAGTTTTCAGCTGAGGTTTATTATAAGAACCTGATTCATCAGGTCGATTATATAAATGGCGCAATACTGAATTTCAATGCGAACGTAGAGTCACAGCTGATTTACGGGAAGGGGCGTGCTTATGGCCTTGAATTATTCCTAAAGAAAAAATATGGCCGGTTCAACGGCTGGATTAGCTATACTCTTTCACGGACCGAACGCAGGTTCGAAGGTATAAATGACGGGAAATGGTATCCTGCGAAACAGGATCGCACACACGACATTTCAGTTGTTGCCGTCTGTGATCTTTCGAGAAGATGGACCCTTTCAGGCACATGGGTTTATAATACCGGAAACGCCGTGACCTTCCCAAAAGGAGCGTATATGATAGGGAACAATGTCATCTTTTTGTATACCGACAGGAACGGGAACCGGATGCCGGCTTATCACAGGCTTGACATTGGAGCTACAAAGCAGTTTGCAAAGAAAGGCCACTATGAGTCAAGCCTGAACTTTTCCATTTATAATGCCTATATGCATGACAATGCCTATATGATAACTTTCAGGCAGAATGAATCTACAAAACAGATAGAAACAGTTCAGACTACCCTGTTCAGAATTGTCCCCTCAGTTACATATAATTTCAAATTCTGATGTCATGAAATTCTTTTCACAAAATATTTCAAAACGATTTGACAGGAATCAGATCTGCTCTCTTTCCGGCACAGGTAAATTATTTCCCCGGGAACCTGTTAAAAATTGTACTGCAGTGGTTTCCATTGCCCTGATCCTCCTGGCTTCTTTCGGATTGGCATCATGCCAGAAAGTGATAAACATTGACCTGAATAACGCTTCACCGCAGCTTGTGGTTGAAGCGAATATTTCGAACCTTCCGGGGCCATATTTTATCAAATTGTCGAAGACCGTTAGTTTTAGCGGAATCACTGAGATTCCTGCGGTAAAGGGTGCAATTGTCGAAATTTCCGACTCCTCCGGAAACAAAGAAACTCTTACTGAATTAATGAATGGTTTTTATCGGACCAGAACTTTGAGGGGTATTCCGGGACACAAATATACGCTTACAATAAAAACAGATGGCCAGACATATGAATCAGTATCGCGGATGCCTTATCCGGTAGGAAACCTGACATTAGGAATAAAGCGTGAAGTTGATTACGGACATTTGCCCGGAGGCGGAGCCGGCGATCAGCCTATGCGCTATGTTGTTAATTACGAAATAAATGACCCCGGAGAATATAAAAATTATTACCGTTTTATCGTTTATTTTAAAAATGGAATATTTAATTCACACAGAGCATTTGACGATCAGTTTCATAATGGGAAAATAATTGCCGATGAGTTTGAGCTTCACGATACACTTAATTTTAATCCGGGTGATACTGTAATGGTCGAACTTCAGAATATCGGCAGCGGCGCTTACAACTTCTTTCGCACACTTCGGGAAGGTGCAGGCGGAATGAGCTTTTTATCGGCATCACCTTCTAATCCGATCTCAAATATCTCTGATGACGGCCTGGGTTATTTCAATGTATGCTCGGTGACTGACAGGATGCTGATTATCCCTGAGAAATGAAAAAGATGCTGACTCTTCCGGGGATATTGGCTGGATAGAATATTGTTTACCGGATTCGGATAGATTTCAGTCATTAATAATCCGGGAATTTCAGATATCTTTATAAGTTACTGATAAGAGCCATTTTTTGAAAAACGAAAAATATCGCATTATGAAAAAGATTATTAAAATAACAGCAGCGCTTACAAGTGTTCTCATTTTTGCAGCAATGGCAGGAATGCCTGTTTCGGCCCAGTCGTTGCAAAAGACTGCCGGTGACAAAAAACCCATTCCTTCTGAAGTGATGAAAATTGCTCAGAAATCTTGTACAAAATGCCACATCGACGGAGGTATGGGAGGGCTTAAATTTACCGAGTGGGATAGTTATACCCAGGAGAAACAGGCTGCAAAAGCCAAAGCAATGTGTGCTAAAGTTTCCGGTAAAATAATGCCTCCGAAAAACTTCGTTAAGAAAAATCCGGGAGCAGCTCCGACCGATGCTGATATAAAGACAATCTGCGACTGGTCGGCTTCACTGCAGCCAGTCAAAAAATGAATCAGCCGGGTTCAGAATTTTGCAATGATATCTTTCACTGCATCCTTATGAACCATGAAATCCATCATTTTCAGCTTTACATAATCTTCAGAGAAAAAGTAATAGCCGAATTCCTTTGCATCAGGATTATTATTTCTTGATCCCGAACCTGAATCCTTTACAAGGTACCAGTCCTTGCCATCTTTCTCAAGATATCCGATAAGGTGAAGACCATGATCGTCAGTGGTAGTCTGGTTTGAAAACCTGAACTGACGTGCATCGTCATTGATATAAGCCGACGGGATATCAAAATCGGGAACAACTGCGCACTGGGTTGTACGGTCAAACCCGGGTTCCGAAACATCGCCTCCGATTGCGAGCGTATAACCTTCCCGTACAGCATTTTTCAAAGCCGACATAAATACATCGAGCGGAACATTATAATAATCGGAGCTGTGCCACCAGTTATCGCCTACTTCATATTCTACCTGCTTGTAAAAAGGCTGCTGAGTATAAGAAAGTATATCAATGTAATCATCGGGATTTATTTTAATGATTTCTTTAAGGTACTGCAGTGGTGTAACTTTCTTGCCGTTAACCGTAACCTCAGAAGGAGGGACTCCCATATAGTGGTTCATTATCGATTTAACAGTTGCCATGGCTGCCTCATCATCCCAAGCAGAGTTTTTCTTCAGCGACTCCAGGTAACCTTTCAGTTCAGTCAGCATTGCATCGTGATTGTGATACTTACGGCCATCGGTAAGTCCTGAATAATCATCCTCCGGGACAATGCCGTATTTCTTCCAGATACGAGTAACGGCATTTGCTTCAGAACCTTCATCAAATGCCGAGTTTCCTCTTTCGTGGATATATCTCGCTGCCTTCTCGACAAATTCCCAGTAAACCGTATACATCTCGGATAATTTTACCTGAAGCTTATTGATGCGATAAATTTCTGATTCAAGAAATGAAGTGGTACTAAAACACCAGCAGGTACTAGTATTACCCTGCGAAACAGGTGGATTGCGCCATTGCTGTGTTTTATAAAGATCGACTTTATTCGGCAGTGAAGCTGCAGAGAGATCTACAGCAAAGTTTTTTCTGGGTTTGGGAGGTACAATCTTTTCCTTTAATTCACGGTCATCTTTCATTATTGAATTCTGGAAAAAACCAGGCTGCATCACCCTGAATATTGCTTTGTCCTTATTCTGGCCATTGAGGCCCAACGACATCCAGTAAAGAAAAAATACTGAAATCGTAAAAATCTTTCTTTTCATAATCAGACTTATTATTTAATTATCGAATTTAAGATTTTCGGGAGATAATTATATATAGAAAGGCTCTTTTATTGTAAAGTTGTCCTTATCAGAATTTGACAATTCTGGCAGTGCCGAAAAACCCTGATGTCTTAACCTTACATATATAAATTCCAGATCCGGCTTCGTCGCCCCTGTCAGTCCGCCCGTCCCATGTGAACATACACTTCCCCTGGTTGCATGTTTGATCATTCAGGTTCCTTATGACGACCCCTGAAATCGAATAGATATTTATTTTCACAGCACTTTCGGATTGAATAGGGAAAGATATTTCCGTATAGTTTCTCATGGGATTAGGGGCAATTTTTACTTCAATATTGCCGTATCCGTAATTTCTTTCAATGCCCAGGGCTTCGTTCACTCTGACAATTGCGGTATCCAGGTTCGAAATATGGATATTGTCGAACCATAACTTTTTGCCGATAATTTCAGTGTACTCGGTGGATATCTCAAAATTATCGACTTTGGTCCAGTCAAATTTGCCCTGTGGCGTATACCAGGTATCTACATCCCAGGCACCCTGTTCCGCAAATGATGAAAGCGGAATTCGAACGTGATGCCACTTCCTGTCCCAGGCTGCTACGGAACCATCTATTATACTCCTCATTCTCCAGGGATGATCACCGGTTTCAGTCGTTTTTGTGTCGGTGAACCTGACATCAAATTTAATTCCCGGCTCATCTCCCCTTACCATGAAATCGAGAGCATAATTCCCTGAAACCAGCTTTGAAAGATCCTTGTCGGGCACAAAATCGAAGCTTACCTTGTTATATTGCGTAAAACCGGTCCAGTAAAGTGAGTAATTATTGTTCGCAGGAAGATTATCAGAATAAAAGTCTATTGATCCTACGGTATAGCTTGCATCTTCAATTCCTGCTTCGATATAGTCGGTATAAATAAGAAAGCCCGTTGAATCGGGCTTTATCGTGAAAGAAGTCTGAAGCGGCACATTTAATTTCAGCGAATCGAGGAGCCTGGTATTCAGATCATTGTTGAAAAGCTGGTTAGATCCTTTTTTAAAGAGGCCGAAGCCTCCCTTGTAATCCCACATTGTCCATGGTATATTATTTTCGTTGAAATATTGCCTTACCACACTGTACCACTGACACCTGTCGGGATCATTGCTGTTATTATTATATACTCCGAATTCGCCGCAAAATATATTGACATTCCTGGAGGTCCTGAAGGCTATGGCATTATCGATCAATTGTTTCATGTAGGCAGCATTCCCCTGTGACGGATAACTTTTCAGACTGCTTTCTATCCATGACCCGATAAGGGATGCCGGGCAGGAAGGCATTGTTGCAAGGTTGTATGGGAATGGCACTCCTGCAAGCGGAGCCATTGATGGTGTCACCCATGTTGCGCCCTGGTGAGTGAACATGAAGGGATCGTAAAAATGGAATGTGTAAAGCAGGTTATTATCGGAATAAACAGGCAGGTTTTTAAGTTCTGTATAAGTATTATAACCTGATCCTCCCACTACAATGGTATGTTTCGTATCCTGGACTCTGATAGCGCTTATTGCCTGTGCCTGGATCGGTCCCCATACAGATGTTAACATTCCGTTCGGTTCATTCAGTACTTCATACAGAACATAATCAGAGCGGTTTTTGTAGTGCGCTGCCATCTGCGACCAGACCTTAATGAGAATGTCTGAGATTCCGGCCGTTGTGCTGCCTGCCTGGTCGAAACTGTGATTATCAAGAATAACATATATTTTAAGCTGTTCACACCATGTAACTGCCGAGTCGAGGAAAGCAAAATAAAGAGGGTCAAGGGTATATGAGGGACTCCCTGACGTCATAGCGTGCATGTTTATCGGCAGCCTGATGACATCGCAACCCAGGCTTTTAATGTTGGCGATGTCTTTTTTCGTGAATTTCGTGAACTGGATAGCCCTCGGGCCTGATGTCTGGAACCAGCCTGTGAGGTTAATACCGCGGCTGAAAGGAGCCTGTGACATCAATGGAAGAACGCATAACAGGCATACAAAGATCAGGATACAGCTTTTAATATATAATTTCATTTTCAGTTTGGGTTGAAGAAAATCAAAACGGCTTTAACAAAACAGGATAAAGTTAATTACATTTTTCTTATCCCGGATTTCGGGATTTCAATTTTGGGTATATTTATAACATTATTCAGATATTCTTCAATTTAACTATCATGAAATATCTTCTTTCACTCCTTCTTATAAGTGTAGGTTGTACACTTTATTCTCAGAATGCTGAAACCTTAATTCAAAAGCCCGATAAAACACTTCCTGTCAGGGGTTTTTGCATTTCAGCACCGAAGCCTGCAAAGCTGGATGAGTTCATCAGATTCATTACCGAAGAGCTTGCCCCGCGGCAGATAAACACTCTTATCCTGATGGTGAATTATGACTTCCGGTTTGAAAGCCATCCTGAATTGAATGAAGAGGGGGCGCTATCGAAGGCTGATGCGAAAAGGCTAGTGGAAACCTGCCGGAAGTGCAATATAACGATCATACCAGAGCTCGATCTTCTTGGTCATCAGTCGTGGGAAGCCACTTCCGGAGCACTGCTCAGGGTATATCCGGAATTTGATGAAACACCGCTTGTAAAGATTCCCGAGAAATATGTCTGGCCCAATTCTGATGGTTTATATTGCAAGAGTTACTGCCCGCTGCATCCCGGTGTTCATAAAATTGTTTTTGACCTGGTTGATGAGCTATGCGACGCATTTGAATCAGATTCATTTCATGCAGGGATGGATGAGGTTTTTTATATCGGTGAGAGCCAGTGTCCGCGCTGTTCAGGAAAAGATAAAGCTGAGCTTTTTGCGGGTGAAGTGACAGCCATCCGCGATCATCTTTCAGGCAAAGGGCGCCGTTTATGGATTTGGGGCGATCGGCTTATTGATGGCAAGACAACCGGGATCGGTGAATGGGAGGGAAGTTTCAACAATACATACAGGGCGATCGATATGATACCAAGGGATGTTATGATCTGCGACTGGCATTATGATCGCCCGGACCAGACGCCGGTATATTTTGCAATGAAGGGATTTGATGTAGTGACCTGTCCCTGGAACAATGCTTCCAGCGCTGCAATGCAGGTGCAGGATATGCTTAAGTTCCGCGATCACTCTTCAGCTGAAATGAAAGATCATTTCATGGGTATGGTCCAGACTGTATGGTCAGGCGCTGAGCAGTTTCTCGATAGTTTTTACGGAAGAAAAACCGGCAAGGATGAAAATCCCGAGGTGAGCTGTTTCAGATCACTCTGCGGGGAGATGAAGAAATCAAGCGATCTGAAGTAACTCACCCGGAATATATATTTCCCGGGATCCGGTCCGGGGTCAATCCTGTACCGTCTATTTAATCTGGAATGTTACCGGTACTGCAAACCAGACTGAAACCGGGTTTCCATTCTGTTTCCCGGGTTTCCATAATGGAAGAGTGCCGACAACCCTCATAGCTTCCTGGTCGAGGAGCGGACTTACGCTACGGATTAATGCAATTCTTGAAACTGTTCCGTCATACATGACTGCAAATTTAACAATTACCTTACCCTGGAGGTTAATTTCAACTGCCTCTTCAGGGTATTTTGTATTGTCAGCGATATATTTCAGAAGGGCATTCAACCCCCCGGGGAATATTGGCGGTTCCTGAGAGGAAACGAAAATCTCATCTTTATTGACAGGTTCTGGTGCAATAACTCTCATAGCTGAATCTATGTTTTCAGTCACATTACCGTCCTTGACTGCAACAAGAGCAAGGTCAGTTGTCATCATAATATTACCATTTACTGTGGCATCGTCTGATATGACAGGCGGGATATATCTGGGTTGTTCAGGCTGAATGGCAGGCTTTTTGGCTACAGGCGGGGCCACTTCTTTGGGTACTGTGTATTTTTCGGGAGTAGCTGTTATTAAATATCCCGTATCTGGTCCTCCAGAAGCTTCTTTCGGCATGAAGCTGGAGATCAGTATGATAAGCGTAACAAAAAACGCCGATACACCCAGGATGGAAAAGCTTGCAACTGATTTATAGCGTCTCCGGAGGTCGTAGGCTCCGTACTCCCTGTTTCGGTTCCGGAAGATGATCTCATCAAACCCGGGAACCCTTTTTTCATTCCTCTTCATATTAGTAGTTTTTAGTTGTTAAACAATCACAGGTCAATCGCTATCAACTATGCTATAATAGAAGGGCCGCTACATATTAAATAGCAAAAAGAGTGCCAATAAAAAGGAGGCTGCCCCCGGGCAGCCTCCTAATTAAACACTTCAGATCAATAAACTTATTTTAATCCAAACCTGTAGCTGAACTTTACCAGAAATACGTTATGCGGGATATTATTATCCCTGTTGAACAGATCACCCATGTTGTTGATGAAATCCATCTGTCCCGAACTATTGTAATAATCCCTGGTCTGGCTCCATACAAGATAAACAGTTGAACCAGGATTATATTCCCACCTTATAACCAGATTGGAAAGGAAGTATTGATAATTGAAATTATTGTCACCAATAGTATAATCGGTTGTTCCGTCTTGATTCTCATCAATATTATAGTGATCTGTATCAAAGCTCTTCTCCAGGTCGGTATATGTATGAAACCTGTCAGTATATTCATTTGAAAGAGGATTAAGAATATACTTATAGTTGTAATATTTGCCTGAGGCAATATAAGGCTGACCCCAATACTGCAAGGTGAGATCAGGAGTCAGGTTAAAATTGAGCCGGAAAGATGCATTAATGGTTTTCCTGTCAATACTTGAGAATATGTACCTGTCATTTCCGTTATAGGTCAGTCTCGTTACATACTGCAGTTCTGAATAAGACTTACTGAATCCCGGACTCACTGTGAAAAAAAGATAGTTTATCGGCTTATAAGTTATATCTGAACCTATATAAAAGTTATGACTGCTTTTTTTAAATCCCTCATTTGAGCTCATGTATAGCGAGAAATTAAGCTTCTTCCTGCTGTCGGTCGAAAATCCGGCATTAGCGGATGTACTGCCCGGCATCTTCATCATTGGGCCGCCGCGGAGCATACCGGTCGAAATAGATGCGGCGTTAATATTTGCGTTCATCCACATATTCCAGTAATTCTTAAAAGTCATGCTGGGATTAAACTCGATTCCTTTTCCCGTAATATTCCCGCCAAAATCGTTGACAAAAAAGAGATCTCCATTGATATTAAAACTCCTGTAAATTCCTTTAGGTTCCCACTGGTGATAACCTGCCCACAGAACAGACAGAACATTATCCGCCTGCTGCATATATCCCATGTCATTTATCTCAAATCCCGGAGTTTTCCAGATCACGCATCCAAGAACATTAAAATGACCGTTTAGCTTTTGAACCTCCATTCTCCCCCCCGAACCGAAGAGCGATGTTTTATTCAGGTCATAGTTCACATAATCATTATCCGGTCTCTGGTAGTAGTGTGCTGATGATTGCTGTGTATTGGCGATCGCTTCTTTGGTTCCGTTTACCTGGCTGAAGGCCGCATTTAGGTTGAACATCCAGCTTTTCTTTTTGAAATACTGGGTGAAATCGAATCCTCCCGTGTATGCCGATTTATGCATAAATGTTGCAAGATTATTATCAAGGTTCCTGTTGGTGCTGGTGAAAATCCCGCCAAGTATGGTATTGCCCTCTTTGAAATCTTTCTGAACCCTTCCCAAAAAATAATTGGTAAATGGTTCAACAGTCTGAAAAATCCTTCCTCCGACCGTATCAATTTCAGCTTGTTCTTCCCCGGTCATGGCATCAATAAAGCCGAGAGAAAGTCCTTTGCTGGTCTTCCCTGTCACCTTTGCTGCTCCAAGGATGGAGGTAAACGTCGGCACATCGGCATTCCATCCGTTTTTAAGGTCGGGATACCCTTCAGGCCGGCGGCCTATTCTTCGCGAATAAAAGAGATTATCGTTCCCGTTGTTTCCATCACCGATCCCCATGTTGAAATTTGTAATATTATTCCCTTCAATGAAGAATGGTCTTTTCTCAGAGAAGTATGTTTCATAAGCAGAAAGATTAACCACTGACGGGTCGGCTTCAACCTGTCCGAAATCCGGATTAACAGAGAGGTCCATCGTCATGTTATTGGTAATCCCGATCTTGGCATCAACTCCTCCGTTTAATCCGGATTTCTTCCCTTTAGCCATAAAAGGATTCCCGGGTTCTTTTTTAAAAGTCTCTGCTTTTTCAACTCCGTACGGAGTGACATCAAATATCTTCCTTGGTTTGATGTTATCCANNGGAAGAGTCCTTATCAAATCTCACCTGGCTGAATGGGATTCTCATCTCAGCTACCCATCCTTCATTATTAATTGAAGTTTTTACCCACCAGTTTGGATTCCAGGAATCATCCGAATTCTGGCCGTCACCAGTGAACATCTGATCATATTTGACCCCGCTGGAGCTGATCCCGAAAAGAAATCCTGTGCGAAGATCATGAAAGCTGTCGAAGATGACTCCCACGAGGTCGCCATCAACGTTATCGCGTCTTGTAAGACGATTCACAATGCTGTCAGGAGCAGTGTCATAAGCTTTGAAAGCAGCATATATATTATCGTCATCAAAGAGGATCTTGAATTCTGTTTTCTGCGACGTTGCTTTACCGTTATAAGGTTCATATTGGGTGAAATCATCAATCCAGTTGCCCTGTTTCCATGCCTCATCGTCAAGAACTCCGTTGATTACAGGAGCTGTAGTGATCCTGGTTGCATGGTATTGCTTCTTGTTAACCGTCTGTGCCGTCGATAGGGTAAAAGCCAGGAAAATAAGCAGAAATATGGTTATTGATCTTTTCATCTTGTGCGTTTGGTTTGGTTAGTTTTCAGAATAAGGACGGATAAATGGATAATTTGATGCAATAGATTAAATATTTAGAATCATTTTAAACAAATTTTCTTAATAATCCGTCGATAGCAAAACCCTTTCAATGACATCTGAAATCATTTTTCCCCTATCGTAAAATCGGAAAAATTAAAATTGTTATCTTCGGTTAAAATCTTTCAGATATGGTATCTCGCAGAACTTTCATAACAAGAAGCGCAGCTTTGACGGCAGCAGCGTTAATGACTCCTTCGCTGTTGGGCAGAAGCATAATGGCCGGGCCTGATTCACAGCTCAAAAACAAAAGGGTCCTGTTTGTCTGGGGAGGGTGGATGGGACATGAACCTGATAAATG
>PMBC01000140.1 GCA_003152835.1 Bacteroidales bacterium
AAGCGGGAAATAAGATCAGAAACCAGATAATAATTAAGGTCAGTCTCTTCATTAAGCAGTCTGCGTTCCGGAAGCCTGGCCGGCAGCCGGACCTCTGAGGGTCATAATATCCCTGTCGAACTGGTACATATTGTTCTTTCCAACAAGCCTGATCTTGTCAAGTATAGCTCTTGCGGAGGACTCCTCCTCAACCTGCTCAAATACGAACCACTGCAGAAAATTATGAGTATTGAAATCCTTTTCAGATAGAGAAAGCGCAACTATTTCATTTATGCTTGCTGTTACAAACTCCTCGTGTTTAAGCACTTCCTTAAAAAGATCTTCAACAGTCTTGAAATCGGCAGGCGGTTTTTTAAAAGCCGGTAGCACAGCCTTACCTCCTCTTTCATTAATGTATTTAATGAACTTCAGCATATGAAGCTTTTCTTCCTCAGCCTGGGCATATAACCATCCGGCTACGCCGGCAAGGCCGTTGATCTCGGACCATGATGCCATGGCAAGATAAAGGATTGATGAGTATCCTTCCCTTTCTATCTGCCTGTTGCAGATATCTTCAATTTTCTTATTTATCATATTCGTTAAATTTAATTTTAAGTAATAACATTTAAATTATAACGGTTGTTCAATTTCAAGCAACTCTTCAATTTTTTCAATCATTTCATTAACGGAAAATGGTTTTGAGTAAATTGCATCAGCCCCCAGAGCTTTTGCCAGGTTAAGATAGCTGGCAGGACCGGCTTTGCCTCCTCCTGAAATAGCAATAAATTTGAGGGAGGGCTTTAATTCTCTGAGCTTCATTATAACTTTGAGGCCATCCTCTTCAGGCATAATCAGATCCGTCAAAACCAGATCCGTAACACTGGGCTTGAAATGAATGATTGCATCCTTCCCGTTATCTGCTTCCTGTACAATAAAATTTTTTCTGGTCAGAGATTCTTTCAGCATCTCCCGCAGTTCCCGGTTATCCTCAACAATTAATATCCCTGGCATTATGAATTCATATTATTAAAGTAGGTTATTCAAGTTATCTCTTTATAGACAATTGTATTGCTGATTCTATTTCCTTAAGCGAAACAGGCTTTACCAGGTGCTGACTGATAATGCCCAAATTTACTAAATTTTCTCCTGTCATATCCTGGTTCGAATCAGTTATTATTATGCAGGGTGGCGATACCCCGTTTTTCTGAAATGAATTTGCCATGTCATCGATTCTTATCTGCTCTGAGTCGCTCATATAAATTATGATGTCAGGTCTTGACTGGGGATCGGCAAGTATTTTATTAAAATGACTAATTTCAGAAGAATGTATCATTTCAAATCCAGCGCTTTCAAGAGCGAGTGATAGTATTTTTGATTCATGCCTGTTCCCGGTGATGAATAGAAGCTTCTTTTTAATTCCCTTAAAAACAGTTTGCCCTGTTTCTTCAACATAAACAGGAAGATAGATGTAAAAAATGGAGCCTTTCCCCTTTTCACTGGATACAAGAATTGCGCCATCCATTTCTGATACAATCCCATGAACCACTGACAATCCCAGACCTGAACCCTTTCCTACCTCACGAGATGTAAAGAATGGCTCGAAGATCCTTCTCAGTAACGAGGGATCCATTCCCTTTCCTGTGTCACGGAAGGTGACAAGAACATATTCATCTGCAACAATTACATTATTAAGATCACCTCTTACCTTTTTCCCTTCCTCGATAGTCAATGTAACTGAAATTGAACCCTTTTTGTCTTCAAGTGCCTGTATTGCGTTGGTCATCAGGTTAAGGAATACTCTGAAAAGCTGCGTTGGATCTGCAAATACATATTTCTTCTTGTCCCTGCAAGTACTCTTTATTGTAACGGTCGGCGGCGCCGCTGATTTCACAAAACCGATGGTTTCCCTGAGAACCTCATAAACACTGACGGGGACCTTTTGCTGTTCCACCTGCCTGCTGAATGTAAGGATCTGGTTCGTAAGTGACCTGGCCTTATTTACGGCCATCTGAATTTTAGCAACTTTTTCAGATGAAAGTGAAGGACAAGGCAGATCGTCGATCAATAATTCCGCATAACCTGAGATTGTCGCAAGTATATTATTAAAGTCGTGTGCAATTCCTCCGGCGAGAGCTCCAATGGTCTCAAGTTTTTGGGCTTCAAGAAGCCGGTTCTCGAGCATCAGTTCACGCGTTGAATCCTCAAATGCAAAATCGATGTAAGAGGGGTCGCCTGTTTCATCAAGGCTCATAAACCCGCTTATCCGGCAAACAATCTCTTTCCCGGAACATGTTTTAAGCGGTACTCTTCCAAAAGATTTTGGTTTGCTGTCGGTGAGCTGTTCGACATGCAAGTCGAAAATTCCTTTTTCTGCATAATAATCCCTGAGATTTGCAGAAAACAATGAATTCTCGCTGGTGCAATCCATTATCTGCAGAAATGCCTTGTTGCCATGTATAATACTGCCGTCGGGTTTGCACCTGAGAAATCCTATCGGCAGGTTTGTTTCAAACTTCCTGAACTCTTCTTCCTTTTCAATTGCTACCTTTTCCGTGAGTTTAAGATCCGTAATATCAAAGGTTTCGGCCAGCAGGTGAGTTATTTTCCCTGAATCAACGGGGAAGGGTCTGAAGATCACTTCAAAGAATCTTTTACCAGCTTGTGGCGTAATGAAGGAGGCTTCGTACTTTATTGTAGCTCCTGCAAAACACTTGTCAACATTATGCTTGATATTCTTAATAAACGTCTCCTCGCCCCAGACATCACCAAGTGATTTCCCGATGATCGAACCAGCCATGCCCCTCTGAGCATTGCAGAATGTTTTGTTAACTTTTACATAGACATAATCCCGGTTAATCACGCTGATCATTGACCTGGAACTGTTAAGGATATGATCTGAATAAAATTTTTCCCTGGTGAGAAAGTCCAGCGATGACTGATTATCAGTTTTATTCCTTTCTTGTTTCATTATTTCCTCTCGAATCACAAACAGTATCTTTCAGAAGCCTGATCAGCTGATATCAAGATTAAAGGTTTTCTTAAAATCTTTCAGTATAGGATATTTCGCCTGGAGATAATTATATTTCTGGTCATCACTATAGATTATCTCATTGGTTTCAGACTGGTCAATTGTAGTCTCAATTTCAAGTTCAGTCACCATGAATTTATTTTCAAGAAAGCTCATCAGCCGCTGTTTATAATTCTGTACAAAAAGGTCTTTCTGCGCTGCATTGCTTAAGTGGATCATTACAGTATGTTCATCCTCTAGTTCAGGGGTTATTGATTTAAACATACTAATTATCCGCGTCCCATCGCCTTTAAGTCCATCAGTAAAAGCCTGCCAGGCTGACGGAAAGTTCTCGATGGTGAGAGGATCCTTGCTGCTTTGAGCCGAAGTGGCATCTGAACCCGGAACCGGCTCCTGTAAATTCGAGGTTGGTTTCATCCCGGGCTCTCCTGCCTCTGAAATTATATCCTTGATTGAAAATGACTTTGCAGGCTTTTCGATTACCGGAATATGTTTGCCATACCATTGTTCCTGCCTGTCGGGTGATTTTTTTACAGACTCACCCTCCTGCCTGATAATTTCCGACTTCGATGGAATCGGCAACTCTTTTTCAGGTTTGGTCAGCTCAATTTCGTCAGGCTTTTTTTTTTCAGAGGTTTCAGCCGAATCTTCCATGATGCGGCATAACCTTATCAGGGATAGTTCAATATGAAGCCTTGGGTTCTTGCTGCTCTTATATGATATGTCGCAATTACTGCCAATATCAAGCGCCCTGTACAGAAAATCTACCGGGCATTTAACAGTCTGCTCGAGATATCTTTGCTTTACTGAAGGAGCCGCTTCCAGCAACCTGAGTGTCGATTCATCCTTGCTCACCAGAAGATCGCGAAGATGGCTGTTCAGTCCTGAAATGAAATTATGTCCGTCAAATCCCTTCTCCANNAGAACATTCAGGTTATCAATTACATCCTTATAGGTGATGTTCTTTCCGCACAGGCTCACGATCTGGTCGAAAATTGACAATGCATCACGCAAGGCTCCATCAGCTTTCTGGGCTATTGTATGGAGTGCATCTTCCGCTGCCGTAACAGATTCATTTTTTGCAACATACTGAAGCCTGCTTACAATGTCCTCAATACGTATCCTGTTGAAATCAAATATCTGGCATCGTGAAAGGATCGTTGGTATTATTTTATGCTTCTCAGTAGTGGCAAGGATAAATATTGCATGTGAAGGCGGTTCCTCGAGTGTCTTTAGGAAAGCATTGAAGGCAGAGGGTGAGAGCATGTGAACTTCATCTATGATATATATGCTGTACTTTCCGATCTGCGGAGGTATCCTTATCTGGTCATTAAGGCTCCTGATATCTTCCACCTTGTTGTTTGAGGCAGCATCAAGTTCATGAATATTGAATGACCTCAGGGTGTTGAACGAGAGGCATGATTCGCATTTATCACATGCTTCACCATTATCCTTTAGCTTGATACAATTAATAGTCTTTGCAAAGATCCTTGCACATGTAGTCTTCCCTACCCCCCTGGGTCCGCAGAAAAGATAAGCCTGGGCCAGATGCTTGTTTTTTATGGCGCTCTTAAGGGTATTGGTGATAGTATCCTGCCCTACAACCATATCGAAAGTGGCAGGACGGTATTTTCGGGCTGAAACGATAAAATTCTCCATAAAGTGATTGACTCTCTCGCTAAAATAGATGAATATACAAATATAGTGAAAAAGGCATCTTAAAAGGTTTAGTGTTGAAAACTAACATTCAGTTTTAAGACAATTGGCAAGGGTTATGGGGTTGACTCTAATTTTCCTATGAATATTTTTTGTTTGAATGAAAATAATTGTACTTTTGCGGACCAAAATCATTTAATTAATTAACAAATAATTATTATGTTGAATCAGTACGAAACCGTTTTCATTGCAACTCCCGTTTTATCTGAGAACCAGATGAAGGAAGCGGTACAAAAATTCAAGAAGGTCATCACCGACAACACCGGTGAGATCGTTCATGAAGAGAACTGGGGCCTGAAAAAACTGGCCTATCCCATTCAGAAAAAGTCAACTGGCTTTTATTATCTGATCGAATTTAAAGGCGAAGGAACTCTTATTGAGAAACTGGAAGTCCAGTATCGCCGCGATGAAAGAATTATCAGGTTCCTGACATTCAGGATGGAGAAATTCGCCGTCGAATACGCAGAGAAGAAGAGAAAACAAAAAGAATCAGGTAAATCAAAGGAGGAATAAGATATGGCACAGAATGAATCAGAAATCAGATATTTGACTCCCCCGACCGTTGAAGTCAAAAAGAAGAAATACTGCCGTTTTAAGAAGAACAAGATCAAGTATATCGATTACAAAGATCCCGAGTTTCTGAAAAAATTCCTGAATGACCAGGGAAAGATCCTGCCGCGCAGGATAACAGGCACATCTCTTAAATACCAGAGGAAGGTGGCAAAAGCCGTTAAAAGAGCCCGTCATATTGCCCTTCTTCCTTACGTCACTGACTTATTAAAATAAGGAGGATCAACTATGGAAATTATATTATTACAGGATGTCCAGAAACTTGGACAGAAGGACGATCTGGTACATGTTAAGGCCGGTTACGGAAGAAACTTCCTGATCCCCAGGGGTTATGCTGTTTCAGCAACTCCGTCAGCAAGGAAAATGCATTCCGAGAATCTGAAGCAGAGAGCACACAAGGAGGAAAAAATCAAGGCTGAAGCCCAGGAACTGGCCGCTAAAATGGCCGGACTCAAAATTATTGTCGGAGCTAAAACAAGCTCCTCAGGCAAGATCTTCGGTTCTGTCAATACTATTCAGATTGCTGAAGGGCTCAAGGAAAAAGGTTTTGATATTGACCGCAAAAGCATCTCTCTTCCTGAAGATCAGATCAAGGAAGTTGGAAACTACAAGGCTGTTATTAAACTGCATAGGGAAGTAAAAGTCGAAGTCGATTTTGAAATTATTGCAGAATAAGCTATTTTAATGTGATATTAAAAAGGGGGTGTCTGAAGCACCCTCTTTTTTTGCCCCTATATCCTCTGAAGGGGACTTAAATAACTCCCCTATATAGGGGATAAGGTGTTATTTTACAGCTATCGTTTCAATCTCTATCAATGCCCCCAGGGGCAGCTCCTTAACTGCAAATGCAGCCCTTGCCGGATGATTCTCAGAATAGTGTAATGCATACACTTCATTCATTGCTTTGAAATCCGACATATCCCTCAGCAGGCATGTCGATTTTACAACATCAGGAAAGCTATATCCCGCTTCTGTCAGTATGGCCTCAATATTTCTGAAAACCTGCCCGGTCTGGACTTTAATATCGCCCTCAACCAGCTTCCCGGTTGAGGGATCAATAGGTATCTGTCCAGATATATAAAGTGTGCCGTTTATCTCAACAGCCTGGCTGTAAGGGCCTATAGCTGCAGGTGCTTTTAATGTCCTGATTACTTTTTTCATGGTTGTGAAATCTAATAATTATCGTGATAGTCTTTTCTCCTTTCATATTTGAGATCGGCAAGCACTGATGCCTTTACCCTGATAGAGAATTCCCACATTTTCATATTACCGTTCGGTATCCAGTTAAAACTCATATCCCAGCAGTGAAGATCACGTGTTATCTGTATCTGGGTCATGGTTATTTCTTTGTGTCGGATATCATAACCTGTGTTATAAGTGATATCCATCTTCTTCGTAAGCTTAACGGTACCATTCAGAGAAATGGACTGTGTAATTACCGATTTTGTCGAAGGCTTGGAATAATTGAATGAGTACATGACATTCATAGTCCAGGGAGAATCAAATTTCATATACCCAAATTCATCAAACTGATTCTGCTCCACCATCGGCTTCTGGCCAGTATTATATCTATCCTGTACTGCAGACGAAGTCGTTCCGGAATATGGTTGGGTTACCTGAGTCGGTTGCGGCTTATTTTTATCCTTTTTCCCTTTCAGGAATTTATCAAGGCTGAAATCCATTCCCATCTGAAAATTGGTCAGGCGCATTAACTTTTTAGTCTGGGAATAATAATAGGTCCCTATTGTTTTTCCCTTGCTGTCGAGCCCATAAAGTGAAAAATTACTGCTGGCAGAGAGTCCAATATTCTGAAACAGGGTCGTTCTGAGTACCATCATCACCGGGCTCCACCTCATTGAATCTGCAAAAATATTATATGAAGTTGAGATATTGAAATTATCAATCAGGCTTACCTTTTTTGGCTTCCCGGTAGTATCATTCTTAGCAAATACTTTGGCCTCCAGAATATTTGTAACGTTGAAACCGACGTTCCCGCTTCGCCGCGACAATGAGGGAGTTCCGTAAATATTACCATCATATATTGAATATGTACTCATCAGACTGTCAGTATTGACCTGGACCTGCCTGTACATTTTCGTGCTGAGACCCTCGATATAGGGAGTGAAACCGAAAGTGACTGATGGCTTGATCACATGACGTATTGCCCGAACCCTGGAATCAGGATTATTAATATTGAATATCCCGAAAATCTGCGGACTGTATCCTGCACCTATTGAAGGATTTATGGCCTGACCGTAGAAAGTACCCCTTAATGTATCATACATAACCTTTTGATCGGTTGCATCCCATGTTCTCAATACCTTTTGAGTGTACATGACCCCTTTGTAGGAGATCGAAGGGGATATTGAAAAGTTCCTGAAAGGCCGGAGCTGAAAACTTAACGGTGCCTCATGAGTGAATCCGCTTCTCATATTGTTCCAGACCTTATTAGTGAAGAGAAGGCTGTCATAAGTACTTACCTGGTTATCGAGAGAGGCGGAATACTGGAACTGGAGATCCTGGTACCATTTTTTTGAGCCTGAGCTGTTTCTCCCTCTGAACGGATAGATACGCGAAGCAGAAAAACTGACTTTAGGAAGGTTCAGTGCTATAGTTTTATTCCTTATGTTCTGGGAGTGATTTGCGCTTATTGCAAGGTTGAATGGTGTTCCATCCCACGTTTTTGAATAGCTGATGCTGGATTGTCTTTGGGTCGTTATGTGATCGGCAAGGCTATAGCTGTTATTCTTGTCGAAGGCGCTTGAGCTCATATCGACACTGGCTGAGAATCTTGATCCGGGTCGGGCCTTAGTACTCTGGTTGTACGCCCATCCAATGCTGTAATTTTTTGATTCTGTGAAATCCGATAGTCCCCTGTGACCTAATAGGTTATCGGAATAGCTGAATGAGAAGTTGCCGCTGTACTTGTAAAGCTTATTATAACTTGTCTGGGCAGAAAGAAGCCATGACCCGTTTGAGAAAATATTCCCCTTAAGCGTCAGATCGAAATTATTGTTCAGGGCAACATAGTATCCCCCATCGGTAAGAGCATAACCTCGGCCAGCTTCATAATGGGGCTTTGGAATGAGTATCCCGGATGCAGCCTTTTTTGTCTGAATCGGGAAAAAACCAAATGGAAGATACAGAGGAAGCGGTATACCTTCGAGGACCAGGTTAGCTGGTCCGGAAATTATCTTTTTGCCCGGGTAAACTTTTGCCTTCCGAAGGTTTATATAAAAATGTGGAGTGTCAGCATCGCAGGTCGAATAAGTGCTCTTATAAATATTGGAAGTGCCGTCTTCAAGAAGTTTTGTAACCGAGCTGTGAAGAAGACCTTCATCCTGCTGGGTTATAATATTTTTGATCACAGCCTTCTTGGTTTTGAAATTATATTCCAGAGTGTCGGAAGTGAAGTCCTCTGAACCCGACTTGAAAGCCGGCTTCCCGACCACCTTGCCTGTTGAATCCCTGACTCCGACAGCGTAAACATGATTTGTAGCCATGTCAAAGATGATGGAATCGGCCTTTATTTCAATATCTCCATAATCGACAACGCCGTTTTTTACGATAGTGGCTTTTCTATTTACCAGATCATTTTTTATATACCCGCCAGGTGCGCTGTAGGTCACCTTCTTGTCAATGGCATCCTTTGAGATTTTCTTAATGTTAAAAACTGAATCAGGGGGTATTGTGTCTGTCTGAGAAAGGACAGGCTTTGGAACGACTTCCTCTGTCTGGGAGAACAAAGGTAGAGACAGGACCATCACGAGGAACACTACAAGTAACCGCTTTTCTTTAAAAAAATACAACTTTAATACTATTT
>PMBC01000071.1 GCA_003152835.1 Bacteroidales bacterium
ATTGCAGGTATGTTATCCTTCTCCCAGTTAACAGCCAGGGCACTACCATTGAGCAGCACCAGGACGACCGGTTTGCCGAGAGCATAGATTGCCTTTATCAGGTCCTGCTGAACATCCGGAAGGTCTATTCTCACCCTATCACCTCCTTTGAATCCATCAACAGTGACCCTCATTTCTTCACCCTCCAGCCTTGGAGTGATGCCCATGCACATAATTATGACATTTGCCTTTCCGGCAACTTCAAGAGCTTCTGCCTTAAGTTCCTCCGGACTCTTCTGCCCTGGCATTCCTGCAGCCCATGCGCAACCCTGGGCATAGAGAACCTCAGAAACCCCTGCAAGTTTTTCCTTAATGCCACGCAGAGGTGTAACCGGATCTGAAGGAGTCCCGTTATAATTACCAAGCAGGACGAAGGTCTGATCAGAGTTTGGGCCAATAACAGCAACAGTTCCAACACTCTTTTTAAGCGGGAGGATGTTATTCTTGTTCTTGAGCAGAACTATTGATTTAAGCGCTGTCTCCTTTGCAAGAGCTTTGTTCTGTTCGCAATCCACCACGCTATAAGGAATCTGTGAATATTTTACCATTTCAGAAGGATCGAACATACCAAGTTTGAATCTTGCTGTGAAGAGTCTTTTTAATGCCACGTCAATATCCTGAATGGTTATCAGATTCTTATCAAGCGATTCTTTTAAATTCTTGTAGACTGAAGCACATTCAAGGTCGGTTCCGGATTTAACGCCGAGTGCAGCAGCTTCAGCAGCTGTGGCAACTACTTTATGGCCATTGTAGATATCACTGATNNCTTCCGCAACATGCTTCACCCTTGTAGCTGTTATAGGCGCACATCACAGAATAAGCTTTGCCTTCTTTTATTCCCATTTCGAACTGCGGCAGATATGTCTCCCTGAAATCCCTTTCGTCAGTGACTGCATCAAATGAATGCCGCTCCGGCTCAGGGCCGCTATGAACTGCAAAATGCTTAAGCGTGGCGATGGTTTTAAAGTATTTAGGATCATCGCCCTGCAGGCCTTTTACAAACTGGACTGCAAGCTTTCCGGTGAGGAAGGGATCTTCGCCGTAAGTCTCCTGTCCCCTGCCCCATCGCGGATCCCTGAAAATATTAATATTTGGCGTCCAGAATGTCAGTCCCTGGTATCTTTTCCTGGAACCGTTCCTGATAAACTCATGATATTTTGCACGCGCCTCATCGGAAATTGTTGTGGAGACTCTGAAAATCAGGTCCTGATCCCAGGTTGCTCCCAGCCCGATTGCCTGCGGAAAGCAGGTAGCAAGACCTGCTCTTGCAACCCCGTGTAGGCATTCGTTCCACCAGTCATAGGCAGGGATGCCAAGGCGGTCTATTGCAGGTGCGGTATTCATCATCTGGCTTATCTTTTCTTCAATGGTCATTCTTCCCACAAGGTCATTCACCCTATCTTCGACTGATAAAGCCGGATTCTGATAGGGAAACTCATTGGTCTGCTGGGCTGATAATTTTGTGACAGAAATACTCAGGAGCATTATAGCCAGCACAGCTATAGGGTTAAGGGTTTTCGAATTTGATTTCATAGCATAAAATATTATTATTTATTTTTTACCACAGAGTTACACTGGGTAACACAGAGGAAGAAGACGGAGTAATTAATCTGTGTGACTCCGTGCAGTGCCTTCGGCAAGCCTTCGGCGGCAGAAGGAAGACTCCGTGAAACTCAGTGGTTAAATCCTTCATTTTACTTTTCTTTTGCTTTCCGGTAAATACAATCTTTCATATCGCATATGCTGCAGGTGTAAGGTAAATGCCTGACATTCTTTCCGATACCGATCATACCGCTGACTGATTTTTCGGGGTCCATCAGTGCTGAAGCCGTCAGCCTGATACCGCAAAAAGTGCCAGGCAGAAGCTGGAAAATCTTATGCTGCTCAGAGACATTCCATCCGCAGTACCCCGGACTGAAACGGTTTGTTATTTTCCTGCCTTCAGAAGCCATAGTTTTATCAAGTTCGGCTTGCATAAGGTCAGCTGCTGCTTCAACTATTTCACTGCCGGCAACATCATAAATATAACCTTCAAGAAGATCGCCGGATCTCATTGCTCTCCTGCTCATTTTCCCTATCTCTTCACCGGCAGTGCATAGGAAAATGGCTGCAGATTCAGATTTTTTTAACTGACCATATACTATCCTATTAATGTCGAATGCGAGGTTATTGACTGAAACTGTTTTATTGGCATCATTTAATATGACATCATCAAAGATCCTGTACTCTGCTTTTATAGTGCAGACTTCTTCGGCTTCCTTTAATGCTTTTCCGATAAGCTCACTGAAATGCACTTCTGATTTTTTATCGGTATAGCCCAATACCTTTTCAATCTGTGAGACTGTGAGTTTCAGATCNNTTAAAATCAAATTGAAAAGTTTTTCCTGTCATCAAAATTATCCCATAAAAAACATTTTTATTCCTTTGTGTTCCTTAGTGCGCACTTTGTGATCCTTTGTGGTTATTTTTTTTACCACAAAGGGACACCAAGGATAACGCAAAGTAACACGAAGGAATACTAAGGAAAATCCTATGTGGAAATTCCTTCCCATAATCCCGATTCTCTAACTATTCTCTCCACTATTTCTTCCCATCCCAGGGTCATCAGGTGAATGCCGCTAATCCCTTTTTTGTTTTTAACCTTATCAATGATCTCAAGTGCGATCTTTACACCCTCTTCAGAAGCGCCATCTCCCGCCTTCTCCATCCTGTTAAGAACATTCCGGGGTAACCTTACACCAGGAACCTTGGTATGAAGGTATTCAGCCAATTTATAACTCTTGAGCGGAGCTACTCCCATCAGAATATGAACTTTCCTGAGAACTCCTCTTTTGTCGAGCTGCTCCAGCCATGGATCAAGCAACCCCGGTTCAAAGACAAGATTTGTCTGGAAGAACTGAGCTCCGGCATTCACTTTTTTCTGATCCTTTATAGCCTGTAAAACTGGATCTGAGGCAAATGGTGATGTTGCGGCACCAAGAAAATATTTCGGAGGCTCTTTCATTTTCCTTCCGTCAAGATAGATGCCTTCATCCCTCATCCTCCTCAGTATCCATAACATCTGGACAGAGTCTATATCAACAAAATTCATGTCGCTTGTCGGGGAAGGACCTATTATTGCATCATCTCCTGTTACGCAAAGAATATTTTTTATTCCAAGACTGTTAATTCCAATAACAGATGATTGCAATCCCGTTCTTGTCGTATCGCGGGCAGCTATCTGCAGGACTGGTTCAGCACCATTGTCAAAAGCCGTTTTGCAGCATGCCAGGCTCGACATCCGCGGACGTGCTGACGATGAGTCAGTGAAGTTTATTGCTGATACCCATGGTTTTACGCTTGCAATATCATTTATGAGCTTTTTGGTATTCGAACTTAACGGAGGAGCGATCTCGGTTGCTATGACAAACTTGCCCGACCGAAGCTCAGCTTCAAGCCCTGATGCCGGCTCACTGTATGCAGGCTTATGATACTCAGAGTCGCCATTCCACCATTCCGGCTGGCGGACCGTTTTGAAAACCTTTTCCCAGGCTTCGTTCTTTCTGATCTTATTGCTTGAAAGCTGACTCCTGATAAAATATCCTGTCCCGGTTTTTCTGACCTGTCTTAGTACGTCACCCCATGTCTCAGTACCTGTCTTGCTCCAGTCGAGAGGGGGAAGGACTTCGAGTAGTTTTTCTTCTCTTCCGGTTTTAAGAGATCTGTTATAAATGGCATACCAGATGCATTTTCTTGTTTCATCAACATAACAGTTTCTTTCTGGCGTGACACCACCGCAGGGGCCGTTCCTCATTCCTTTCGGACACTCCATGGGGCAGATAAATGCAGTCTCCTGAAGCAGGCAGTTTCCGCACATACGGCATCCGAAGAGAGGGCCTTTTACACAAAGCTCAAACTTAGCAAGCAGCCTCCTTGAAAACTTTTCTTTCTTAAAAGGATAAAAAGCGGGCTGCCATCTTCTGGCTGGTTTAATGCCTGACATTAAATTATTTTGGATAATATGAGTTAAAAACTATTGATGGCTTTGAAAGTATTCGACAAACCTGACTGCAAAATCATCCCTTCCAAGCACCAGGTCGGCAGCACGGACAGCAGCTGTGATTTTCTCTGGGTTGGCGATGGGGCATGTAAGACCGTTATAAATTGCCAATGCCATAAAAGCAGCATTCAGTGATTCCCTGTCGGGCAGCCCGAAAGAAATGTTGCTTGCCCCCTGGGTGATATTGTGTCCAAGCTTCAGATGAATGAGTCTTATGGTTTCGAGAGTAACAAGACACGCCCTTGGATCGGCACTGACTGCCATAGCAAGAGGATCAATAACAACATCTTCCGGTTTGATTCCAGCTTTGACAGCTCTTTCAATTATTTTTTCAGCGATTGAAACTCTTTTCCCGGGATCGTGAGTTATTCCGTCATCATCCATGCAGAGCCCGATAATTGCAGCACCATATTCCTTTGCCACTGGAAGAAGGTTTTTCAAGGACTTCTCTTCCCCGTTAACCGAATTAATGAGGCATTTTCCAGCAGCTACTTTAAGGGCGGCTTCGATGGCTTTAGGGTTTGGCGAATCAAGACAAAGAGGGATATCAAATTTCTCCTGGAGTCTCCTTACAGTTTCAGGTAAAAGCTTTACATCATCCACGCCAGGGAAGCCGACATTTACGTCAAGAACATCGGCCCCTGCCCTGATCTGTAACTCTGCCAGCTCAAGAACGAAATCGAAGTTGCCATCCTGCAACGTTGAGACCAGTTTCTTTCTGCGGGTAGGATTTATGCTCTCACCAATTATAATAACCGGACCTTCGGTATCAATTACAACCTCACTGGTTCTTCCTTTTAAAATTGTCTTCATATTTCCAGATATTCTTACCCCCATCCTAACCTTCCCCCACGGGGGAAGGAACTAATCTTTTCCCCCTTGGGGGAAATAAGAAAGGGGGTTACTTTATATATAATATCAAATCGTTTAAAACTCATATCAAGTTAAATTATGAAACTAGTTGGTTGAGATAATTAACGGCTCCCTGGGGATCGGGTGAATAAAAATCTGCTCCGATCAGTTTGCAATAATCCATAGTGACAGGAGCACCTCCTACCAGGATCTTTGCGCCGATAAGTTTTTCCCTTATGGTTCCGACCGTTTTCTTCATATTCTCCATCGTAGTTGTGAGCAAGGCAGAAAGCCCTATTACAGCATCCGGATTCTCCGCAATGGATTTCATGAACTTTTCTGTACTGACGTCTACTCCAAGATCGATAACTTCCCAGCCTCCTCCCTCTATCATCATTGCGACAAGATTCTTTCCAATATCATGAAGATCGCCAGAGACGGTACCAATTATAAATTTACCCTTGCGTTTTGTTTCTCCTGAAAGGAAAAATGGTTTCAGGTGCTTCATTGCACTGTTCATTGCTTTAGCGGCCATCAGCATCTGGGGCACATAAATTTCCTTTTTACTGAAACGGTTGCCAACAATAGCCATTGCAGGTATCAGTGCCTTTTCAAGGATGTCATCCGGCTTTACACCGCTGTCAAGAGCCTGTTTTGCCAGTTCATCGGCGCCATCTTCGCCTCTCATAGCTGGAGGGTATGGAGATAGTTTATCCATTTTCCCAACCTCCACGCAATAGGAAAGTTTTTGAAGAATCTCATTCATATTTCATTTTTATTTAAAAATGACTAAATATTATTTTCAGTCCATAAAGCTAAAAAACAGACTTCGAATATTACTCAAAATTAGAAATAATATTTATCCATGCAACCGATTGCAGAAGATTTTGCATTTCTTAACATTTGTACTTTACGGCTATTAAAAAATCCATTAACTTTATTCAATTAATCCAGTTACTTTTATGAAAAAGCTCTTATTTGTAATATTCATTATGACAGTCTGCAGGGTTTCAGGTCAGGTTTCTCCCGCTGGCATCTTCTCGTATAATGCAAATATCGGAAATCCAAAAATACCCGGTTCATCTGCCTTTGATCCAATTAATCAATCTTATAGCCTCAAAGGTTCTGGTTATAATATCTGGTTTGATAGAGATGAATTTTATTTCCTGTACAATAAAATCAAGGGAGATTTTATACTCACGGCGAATTTTGAATTTCAGGGAAAAGGGACAAATGCTCATAGAAAGATTGGCTGGATGGTCAGGGAATCGACTGATGAAAAATCATCACATATTTCAGGGGTCCTCCATGGTGACGGTCTTACAGTAATGCAGTGGCGAGTCTCAACAGGTGCTGCAATGAGGGATCCGGAGGATGAATTGTTTGCTAAAGGATCAGCTTATAATATAATCCAGATCGAACGAAGCGGAAAGAGATTCATCCTGCGAGCTGCTCATACCGGTGAACCCTTCAACGTAATCGGTTCTCATGAAATGGAGAATATGCCCGATGATGTTCTTGCCGGCCTCTTTATCTGTTCTCACGACCCTGGTGTTACCGAGGAAGCAACAGTATGGAATGTCAGAATAGATAAACCCGTGAGCGATAATTATGATCCCGGGAAGGAAGGTTACCTTGGCTGCAGGCTTGAAACAATGACTGTTTCAGATGGCAAACGTAAAATCATTTTCGAGAAACCGTCAAGGTTTGAAGCTCCAAACTGGATGCCTGACGGGAAACGGCTTCTATTCAATATGGATGGCTCGCTTTACACAATACCTGTGACCGGAGGCGAAACCGTTAAGCTAAATACAGGATTCGCAAATAACCTGAACAACGACCACGGCATCTCATTTGACGGCAAATGGCTCGCTATCAGCCATGGTCGACAGGGTTTGCCCGGAGGAGGTTCCTCAGTATATGTGCTGCCGCTGAAGGGAGGCAAACCAAGGCTCATTACTGAGAATACTCCCTCATACTGGCATGGATGGGCTCCAAATAATAAAGAACTGGTCTATGTAGCCCAGCGAAACGGCATACCTGTTTATAATATATACAGGAACTCGATAAAAGGTGGAAAAGAGGTCGCCCTTACAAATAATAAAAGCGGCGAACACGTCGATGGCTGCGAATATTCACCGGACGGGAAATACATCTATTATAACGGAAGCCATACCGGGAAAATGCATATCTGGCGAATGAAACCCGACGGATCCGCCAGGGAGGAACTTACATCCGAGGAGTATAATGACTGGTTTCCGCATATTTCTCCGGATGGCAAATGGATCCTCTTTATTTCATTCTCTGCAGATGTCGATCCAAATTCACACCCATCCTATAAACGCGTTATGCTCAGAATTATGCCCTACGGCGGAGGTCAGCCGAAAACCATTGCCTACCTCTATGGAGGCCAGGGAACAATCAATGTTCCTTCATGGTCTCCTGACAGCCGCGAAGTAGCATTTGTAAGTAATTCGGGAAAATGATTATTAAAAGCCCCTTAACACCGAATATTTAAAAAAAAACTTTACTTTGTTGCCGGAATAGCGACCGGATGATTTTTTCAGGTATTTATACCCTTCTCTCTGTACCCGTCTTCGGGGTTCTCTATGTTTTCACTGCCATCGGAGTGGTTTTTGTTATTCCTCTTTCATGGATAAATGCTAAACGTCTTGTCCAGTTCCTTACAATGGTCTGGGCTAAAATTGTGTTTATCATAATAGGTAAAAACCTGAGAGTGTATGGTAAGGAGAACATAAGTAAAAATGAAAAATACATAGTACTCGCAAACCATGCAAGTTTGTTCGACATAGTCGCAATAATTTCTTTTTTCCCTCAGGTGTCATGGTTTGGTCATGAACGTCTTCTCAATGTTCCTATTTTCGGCAAGTTCCTTAAAATGACCGATTATGTCCCTTTCAGAGAACCAACGGTCACCAATACCCGCCATATGCTCGAACAGCTTATGGAAAAATCAAAAAATCAGTCAGTAGCACTCTTCCCCGAAGGAACAAGAACTACCAGTGGAAAAATAAACCCCTTTTACCGGGGATTTATCTACCTTTTCAAAACGAGGAATATATCAATATTGCCTGTCACCCTTAATGGTTTTTATGATCTTAAACCAAAAAACAGGTTCTATATAAATTTCGGGTCGAAACTGGAGGTAGTGATCCATAAACCTATCCCGAAAGAAGAACTGATAAACAAAAGTGACAGGGAAATTATCGATACCCTTAAAACAGTCATTGAATCGGCATATCATATAAAAGACAATACAAATGGCAGAGGAGAATAAAGAAAAGTGGGTGTTCATTGTAAACCCAATCTCAGGTAACTGTTTTGGTAAAACCATGGTCCCGGTTATTGAGGAGAAGATCAGGAAATATAACCTTGATGCAGAAATTCTTCTTACTGAACGGCCCGGTCATGCCACAGAACTCTCGAAAATTTCCGCAGAAAATGGTGTTAAATATATTATAGCCGTCGGCGGAGATGGAACGTTGAATGAAGTGGCCAGGTCTCTCATCGGCAATAAGCAGGTAGTTGCCGGAATTATACCTGCCGGAACAGGAAATGATTTTAACCAGATCCCCGGTTTCCATGACCGTTTCACGGATAGTGACTGGGAAATATTTTTCAGGAAAAATGTTATCAGCCATGATGTTGGAATTGTAAACAATATGATCTTTCTGAATGGTATGGGGATAGGTTTTGATGCAGAGGTAGCTGCTCAGAACTATACCGATGAAGGTAAGGTGAGAAAAGGTGGTGCTGATAAATATATCTGGCATATTGTCAAAACGCTTCTTTTTTTCAGAGAGAAAAGAATGACTGTAATAAGTGAAGGCACCAGTCATGAGATGGATTGTTTTATGAATACAGTTTCAGTCGGCCGCCGTTTTGCCGGAAGCTTTTTCCTTACTCCCGAAGCTATTGCAAATGACGGACTTCTGGATGTATGCTCAATAAACAAAATAAATCTTTTTCACAGATTCCGGCTTTTGTTGCTGGTTCCAAAAGGTAACCATATTAAAGATAAGAGAGTCCATTATTTCAAGACTCCTGCTGTAAGCCTCGGATTCCCTGTAAGAGTACCTTTTCATGTTGATGGTGAGCTGAGTTATGCGGAATCATTCAATATCAGTATAATCCCGGGGGGTCTTAATCTCATCTATAATCCTGATGGCAACCACTTCTATAAGAGAGGATAAGGGGGACAGATATAT
>PMBC01000034.1 GCA_003152835.1 Bacteroidales bacterium
TGAAACCGGGGGTAGAAACTACCCTATGATATCAAGCCCTGAAAGGGCTTAAGATGAATAACCCCTGGTGAAACATATTGTAAATTGAGTTATGGATGCAGCGGTACATGAATAACCCCCGGTTTCGTCGGTGGTTATTCACATATGGCTCTTTCATAGCCGATAATTCGAACGCTATTATCCAATTCAACTCCGCTCTAATTTTAAAATTTATAACTTTATAATAAATCAAATTTCGTTAATTCATTCTGAACCATGAAAAGAGTCATCTTGCTTTTTTTTATTATCCTGATTTTTACAGGTTTATCAGCATCCGCACAGTTCCAGGAAATCCTTCTGAAGCAAACGAACAAAGCAGGGATCTATAAAATAGGCCAGAAGATATCGGTGTACGCTTTCCCTGGAAGCCAGACAGGCGATTCACTTCATGTGCGTGTTTTGAAAAACAACAGTCAGCTGCTTGAAAATAAAGCGATACTTATTGGTAATGACAGCACTATGGTTTACGAAGGTTCCTTTGGAGATCCTTGCTCGCTAATTGTTGAAGTAAGAGCGAAGGTAGCAATTTCAAGCATTGGCATCCTTGTTGATCCGCAGAAGCTAAAGCCAGGTGCCGCACGCCCGAAAGACTTTAATTCTTACTGGGATGGTCAGAAGGAAGCTTTGCAGGCACTGCCGTTCGACGTAAAATCAGCTCCCATTGCAGACAAAGACGCCGTGAGTGGTTTTGACTGTAAAGATATTGAAATCAACTGTACCGGTCCAAAGCCGGTGCACGGTTATTATGCAAAACCGGAAGGGGCAACGCCGAAAACCCTTGCTGCTGTTCTGATTGTGCATGCTGCAGGTGTCAGTGGTTCGTGGTGCAGATCCGAGCCAAAAAATGCCATCGACTATGCCAAAAAGGGAGCTATCTGCTTTGACCTTAATGCGCACGGGATGCTGAATGGCCAGCCGGAAAGTTATTATGCCGGGCTCGAAAATGGTGAACTCAAGAACTATTATCTGCAGGGAGTGACCAGCAGGGAGGATTTTTATTTCAGGGGAATGTACCTGAGACTCCTGCGGACCATAGAGTTCCTGACAAGACAACCGGAATGGGATGGCAAAAAAATACTGGTAATAGGAGAGAGTCAGGGCGGGGGACAAGCCCTGGCTGCAGCCGGGCTTGATCACAGGGTAAGCGCTGTTGTTGCCATCGTACCTGCAATGTGCGACTTTATGGGTGCTCTTGCCGGGAGAAGGGGAGGATGGCCTCAGCCATTCGAGACTGATGCATCAAAGGAAGAAATGCGGAAAGCTCTGCCTTATTTTGATAATGCGAATATCCTGAAAGGATCAAAAGCCATAATATTTACCGAGATAGGGATGATAGACATGACATGCCCTCCGGCTTCTGTTTTCGCAGCCGTGAACCAGGCAAAAGGCAAAAAAATCATATATGCTGTTCCTTACCGCCCGCATCAGTCACAGGCACTTCAGAGATCAAGTAGTAAAGTATGGGAAGAGACGGTATATAAGCCAAGAGAGGCTTTTATCAGTGATTACCTGAAATAGATCAATCTTTTTTAAGGAAGTCACTGCGTACAGGAGTAAAACTATCAATCAGTCTTACATTCCTGCTGATGGTCTGAATTGAATGATATATTCGGGATGGAATGGTTACCAGATCACCTTCTGTCAGATGATGTTTTTCTTCTCCGATAAAAAAGTACAATTCACCTTTCCCGACATAAGTAATCTGCTCATGAGGATGATTATGAGGCTTATCCGGTTCTGCCATAGGACCATTGGAGAAATCACATACAACCACCATCAGGTTGTCGAGATGAACTAACCTGCGTTCCAGCATGGGGTTAACTTTTTCTGGAACAGATTCACTTTTTTTAAGTACAGGCATAACTGGATATTTTTAAATCAGAAGTCTATCATTGCTTTCATAACACCATCTCTGTAATCGGCAACCAGGTCAAAAGCCTCCTTCGCATTGCCAAAAGGGAACCTGTGAGTGATCATATTACCAACATTGATCTTCCCTCTTTCCATCAGTTCAAGAGCTGGCTCTACGCAATCGACCTGCCTTCGTACAAAATGAAGAGATATTTCCCGCCGCCGCGTATCTTCAACATTTAAGGACCACCTGTCGAATTCCGGAATGCCTACCACCATTATTTTTCCACCGGGCTTCACGATATCTACTGCCTGGTCGAGTGCCTCCTGCTGACCACAACATTCAAAAACAACATCTAGTCCATGAGGTTCTTTCTGCCTGATCTTTTCAACAATATTCTCTTTTACCGGATTAAGTGTACATAATACACTTTCTTTTTTTGCAATTGCCAGACGCTCATCGATTTTATCAGTGATATATATTTTCTCTGCTCCTCCTGCTTTTGCAGCAAGAGCTACACTCATGCCGATCGGTCCGAAGCCGAAGATGGCGATCTTAGCTCCCTTGATATTACCTGATTGTTTTACGGAATAGACTCCTATTGAAAGGGGTTCCGAAATGGCCCCCTGATCAGCTGTCAGTTTTCCAGGCAGAGGAAAACAGCTTTCCTCAGGCATCACAAGGTATTCAGACAGGCACCCCTCTGCCTGTCCGGGGCAGCCCAGGTATCTCAGTTTACGGCATGTATGATATCTTCCCGATCGGCACTGGTCACATTCCCAGCAGGGCATGGCAGGTTCAATTGCAATTATATCGCCTGGCTTAACTTTTTTGACAGCAGACCCGGTTTCAACTACTACACCGGCACCTTCGTGACCCACTGTGAAAGGGTATACAACCTCCTGGGAACCGATCTTCCCCTGGGTATAATAATGAACATCGGATCCGCAAATGCCCAGGACCTTCATTTTTATCTTAACATCTTTCGGACCTGTTATTACAGGATCAGGGACCTCTCTCATTTCCATCTGCCGGATACCAGTGAGCATCATTGCTTTCATGATTTTTTCTTATTTTAGCATAACAAATATAACTTGTTTATGAGAAAAATCTATGGAATAGGAGAGACGGTTTTCGACATCATTTTTAAAGATGGATCACCTCAGGCGGGAAAAGCAGGAGGATCCGTTCTGAACAGTATGGTTTCAATGGGAAGGGTTGGACTGCCGGTCTCTTTTATCAGTGAATATGGGTTGGACGATGTCGGGAATCTGATTGAAAAATTCCTGAAGGAAAACGGAGTTAACACATCCACGGTCTATCGATATATGGAGACCCGCACATCACTTGCCCTGGCTTTCCTTGACGAAAAGAATGATGCCCATTATTCATTTTATAAAGATTACCCGGAAAAGAGGCTTGAAACAGAATTCCCTGAAATCAGGAAAGATGACATAGTTCAATGTGGTTCTTTTTATGCAATCTGGCCGGAGATCAGAGAGAAATTTAAAAAATTTATCAGGAGTGCAAAAGATAATGGGGCGCTTATCCTTTATGATCCGAATTTCAGACCAACACATCTTTCTGAGCTGGATGTGCTGAGACCTATTATAATTGAGAATATGCAGATGACAGGAATTCTAAGGGGATCGGACGAAGATTTTAAAAATATATTTGGAGCAAATACCCCTGACGAGGCATGGGAAATTGTAAAAAAATATTGTGAGTGTCTGGTATACACTACTAATGTTGAGGGTGTCTATGTAAGAACTGCCACGTTTTCAGGGAAATTCCCTGTGCATAAGATCACTCCTGTAAGCACCATCGGCGCAGGAGATAATTTTAATGCAGGTATGATCACTTCTATTTATAAGAATAAGATTACTTCTGAACAACTCGGAAATTTGAAGGAAAAGGAGTGGTCTGAAATTATTTCCCTGGCAGTAGATTTTGCAACGGACGTATGCCTCAGCTATGATAATTATATTTCCCGTGCATTTGCCAGCAGGTACCTCTCTGCTTCGAGCGACCAGATATAATCATTCTTTGCCACGATCTTGTGAAGCCCGGCATAGAAAGGATCCTTCTTTCCTGCTTCTTCCAGCTGATAAAGCGAGATCAACGGCATTGAAATATTGGTATATATTAGTTTCTTTCCTCCCGGTATCTGAGGGAGGTTCAGCGTGGTATCAACTACTGCGTCGAGCCCGCCCACATGGGTGATCATTACAGCAGGATTTATCTTTCCCTCTCCCATAAGCTTCAGCGATTCGCGCATATCATCTGTATTGCCGCCAGAGGTGCCGACAATATGTGTAAATGCATAATGTACATTGTAAAAATTGAATTCAGCCCTGAATTCAGGGTTTGTGGGACCTGCAAAGAAATTAAGGCATCCGTCGAATCCGAGAATTGCGTCAGCCTGTTCAACTACAGGTTTTACAGGTGCAAATACAAAGACATCATCAAACCCTTTTCCGTCCGACAACTCCCTTAAATATTTTACAG
>PMBC01000145.1:0-1768 GCA_003152835.1 Bacteroidales bacterium
GTCTGGCAGGCTACAACGCAGTCGCTGCATCCCACACATTTCCTTGTATCTGCTGCCATTGCGTATCTCATGATGCTACCTCCGTTCCCGTTCTTTCAGTTAAAAATGTCACAAAATTGCCTCTCATGCCTGTCCCTCCCATAATAGGGTCGGTAAGTACTTTTGTAATTAACTGCGTATCGCTCGCTCCTTTTCCAAAACAACGACTCAGCTGTTTCTGTGTGTGACCGAAACCATGGACCATGTAAACAGAATCCCATCTTATGCGTTCTGTAACACGCACTTTTACGGGAAACTCCGAAACAACATTATCCTGGTTTTTAAGCCAGATATACTGATCTTGCTTTATTCCCCATATTCTGGCAACCTTTGGATTGATCCAGACACTGTTCTCATGCATCAGGTCAGTAAGATTCGGGTTATTTGATGTACGGCTGAAAGTATGCATCGGAGCCCTCCCGTAAATAAGCCTGTAAAACCCTTCAGCAGGTTCTTCATGAGGCACATATTTCGGCAAAGGATCAAAACCTGATTGCTCAAAAAATGCAGAATAGAGCTCGATTTTGCCTGAATCGGTGGCAAATTCAACATTTTCATCTTCAGCGAAATACAGATCATCGGTATCCCTGTTGAAGTTCTTTACGCCTATTTTCTGCATCTCTTCGAGTGATGATCCAATCTTTTTAAGCTGCCAGTCAAGCATATCTTCCGGTTTCTCATAAGGGAAATAATCACCAAGTCCCAGTTTGACTGCAAGTTCCCTGGCTATCCAGTAACCCGGTTTGGTATTGTTCAGGGGCTCAGCAGCAGGCATGCGCAATGCTATTGAAGGTCGCCTGTGAGGTGAAGCCCTCAGGGCATCATATCGCTCAAGATATGTGCATTCAGGCAGAATTACGTCGGCCCAGCCGGTTATCTCCATCGGCATGGTGTCGACAACCACAAGAAGATCGAGATTCTGAATGGCTTTGATGGTATTGGCTTGGTTGGGGATTGTAAGTATAAGATTTGTCCCGTTCACGAACCATCCTTTAACAGGGAATCCCGGTTTGTTGTCAGGTATTGAAGCTTCAACCAGTACGTTGGTCACAGGTGCGCTTGCAACAGGGTATTTTCCCGGGAAGATATCCTGCCATGTTTTTTCAGGTTCTTTGTATGCCGGAACAGGTACAGAAGGAACTGTGAATTTAGCCGGCCTGTAAAGGCCTCCTCTCCTGCCCCAGGAACCCAGCAATGCATTCAGAATTGCAACTGCCCTGATCCTCTGTGTATCATCGCCGTACCAGGTAACATGACGGCCGGGGTGAACAATTACTGCAGGAGAAGCATCACCCATCTCCTTTGCTGTTTTCCTGATAAGGTCAGGTTTAATTGTTGTTATACCATAAGCCCACTCAGGAGTGAAATCTTTAACATGAGCCTTAAGCTGATCAAAACCTGAACAATACTTTTCTACATATTTTTTATCATAATATTCGTTGTATATTATCTCATGCATCCAGGCCAGAAGCAAGGCAATATCAGTTGAAGGTTTTATCGGGAGCCAGAACTTTGATTTACCGGCCGCTGTTGAAAAACGCGGGTCGACGGTAATAATCGTTGCGCCCTTGTCGATGGCATCAGACATTTCCTGTACCTGACCGTTGTGCATATTCTCGCCAATATGAGAGCCGATCAGAACCAGGCACTTTGTATCGCGGATGTCAGTTATTTCCGGCGAATAGGCTTCTTCTCCGAATGTAGCAAAAAAGGCATCATCCCTGGGTCC
>PMBC01000145.1:1859-2986 GCA_003152835.1 Bacteroidales bacterium
CCCCGGGGACAAAATCTGCCGTTGCAATGCTGATCCTCGTCGTTGCCGATAATCTTCCAGATCTTACCCTCAGATGTTTTATAAACCCATCCGGCACATTTCCAGAAGCAGACCTCGCAGTATGTAGGGGTTCTTTTCAGGTCCACTTTAAGAACCTTGATCTTATCGGGATCAGTTATGACTCCGGCTGCTTTCAGTACACCTGGAGCTACTGCCAGAACGCCGGCTCCGATAAAAGAAATCCTGATAAATTCTCGCCTGCTTGACATACGGTTATTTATATTGATAAACAAAACTATGAAAAAATAGCATCGTTATATATAGATATATATACATAAATATATTCATTATTAACTGAGTAATATATTTTCTATTGTTAATTAATTAACAATCATATAAATAGTTCTTATTTAGATTGTATATAAATTATAAATAGTGCTCCTTGCAACAAATTGATTTTAATTCAGAAGGATTAAGTAATTTTGTGGCCCTAAACATAATTGAGAACCTATGCCGGATTCTGAGAATTACTTCAGTCTGTTCAGAAAAAACATAATTGGCAATAATACTGATATAGAGACACCTTATGGGGTGAAGAAGATGATTTATGCCGACTGGATAGCCAGCGGAAGGCTATACGATCCAATTGAAAAAAGATTACTTAACGATATCGGCCCTCTTGTGGGCAACACTCATTCAGAATCGTCTGCAACCGGATATGCAATGACTAAAGCATATCATCTTGCTCAAAAGATAGTCAAGCATCATGTAAATGCAGATGATAATGATGTATTGATTTTTACCGGAACAGGCATGACATCGGCAATTGCAAAGCTTCAAAGGATACTCGGCCTTAAGGTTCCTGAACAAGCTCTTAACTACTGTGCATTTACAACAGATCAATATCATAATTGCAAAGACATCCCCAACAAAAACAAACCTGTTGTATTCCTGACCCATACTGAACATCATTCAAACCATACATCGTGGTTCGAAACACTTGCTGACGTGGTTGTGCTTGAGCCTGATTCGAATCTGATTGTTGATCCTGATACATTAAGAAGGGAAATAATCAAGTATAAAGACCGTCCCCTTCTGATAGGTTCATTTTCCGCATGTTCAAATGT
>PMBC01000189.1 GCA_003152835.1 Bacteroidales bacterium
CTGAACTCTTCATTATTCCCTTCTAATGCCTCTTGAGAATTATGAACCCGCTAACTTTCGAAACATGCCCGGTATCTGGAGTGTACACATTGAGGAGATAATAGTAGGTTCCTTCCGGTAACATAGCTCCCTTTGAATCTTTTCCGTCCCAGTAAATCCACTTATCCTGATTTTTCCTGTGAGAAGTTGAAAAAACCAAAGTTCCGGCACTATTTAAAATCTTAAGGTCAGCCTCCTGGACATTAAAATCAATACCGCTTATATTCAAAGTATCATTAATCAAGTCTCCATTTGGAGATATTCCTTCCGGAATTACCGGGTGTGAAACTATGAAACGCACCGTATCCGAAATTGAGCATGTATCATTAGTCACTGTCCATTTATATATATTTTCCCCTATTGCAATATTCTTCATATAGGTCGAATCTGAATGCTCATCTACCGGATCGCCATTCCCTGACACAACGCTCCATGTGCCTGTCTCAAAGCTGAGAATCGGTGATGCATGAACCAGGGTGCTGTTATCAAATGTCATGATATCTCTACTGGTTCCTGCATTTACGTTATCAGGATGGTTATCAAAGGTTATTTTAACAACATCCATATTTGTACAGATCCAGTTTGTCTCACGCCAGAAAAACGTAACCGTGTCCATAGCAGTGTTAAAGGAGTCAAGGCTTATGACAGCTTTGGGAAGAGTCGGATCAGCCGAATGTGCCCGTGAAGGAAATGTCCATAAACCGGTTCCATAGGATTTTACAGCTGCAAGAGTAACAACCCTCCCACATATTTTGTGATCAGGTCCCGCATATGCAACGGGTGTGTTATGGACAATTATTTTAATCTTGTTGCTTGTGCTTGTGCATTTCGATGAATTGACAATTCTTCTGTACCATGTTGAATCAGAAGGTGGGGCAGGCTGATATCCGGTCTGAGACGTCCACATTATTGTCCATGGGACAAGTTTTGAGCTGTCCTGCCACTGATAGGAATAGCTTAAATTGCCCTGATGCGGCTGAGAGCCGGAAAGGGGGGCGGGAGTAATCCCTGAACATATTGTCTGATCAGCAGAAATGGCATTGTCTATTATTTTATGATATCTGGTAAGATGTATCGGCACACTCTTGTTCAGGCAAACATTAACGGGGTCCGAGGACACAACTCTCCTGTAATACCTGTCCTCAATTGTTGCAAATTTTGATGTGTCGGCTGAATATGTCGTATTGGAATTAGTGCCTGCTGCGGGCAGCCATGTTGCTGATGTCGTGCTGTCCTGCCACTGGTATATGTAACTACCATATCCTCCGGCAGCCGAGGCGCCAAGCACGTTGAACAAAGACCCCTGGCATATTACTGAATCGGGTCGTGTGGTAATATTACCTGTAATTGATGGATAAACAGTGATAATGACTGTGGCGCTGTTATCCACGCATTTGCCCGAGGTAACTTTCCTTTTATAATATGTAGTGGTTGACAAAGCAGCGGGATCATAATATGAGAGTGTCGATGTTCCGGTGGCGTTTGTTGTCCAGGTTGCATTGTCGGTATTTGAAAGCCACTGGTATGAATAGTTCCCGTCTCCGTTTGAAGGGCCGGAGTTCAGAGGGTTTATTCTAACCGGGTTCCAGCTGGAGCAGATCGTTTCATCATTACCCACAAGGTTGCCTGTTATCGCCTGATGAACAATAATCTTAACCGGTTTACTTATATCAACAATCGGAGTTGTACTGTTATCTGTAACAGTTCTTCTGAACCATGTTGTCTGTGTTAAGTATGCAGGAGGAGTATAAGTTGCAGCAATATTTGTTCCGGGAGCTGGTGAAAACCCTGCAATGTCAGATGTTACACTGTATTCCCACAGATACGTGTAAGGAATTGTACCACCTATGGGGTTGGTACCGGATATTTCACCCATCGGAGTATCTGAGCAGATGAAGTCGGTCTGGGTTTTCGTAACGGAAGAGTAAATTGAATTATAAAGGAATCCATTAAGAAGAGGCACAAACGTTGTCAGGCTTTCCCCCGGATCACCCCCAAGCGCATCATGGCCTAAATTAGATCTTGCGCCCCATGTACCTCCGGTAATAAGAGGATTCCCTGTTCCCGGACCTGCAGCAGCGTTTGTGGTAATTCGGCCGCCACCGCCACCGCCGCCTTCCCCGAATACACTTCCATTATCGCCGCCTGCTCCACCTCTTACAGCAAGGTCGACATTTGTTAAGAAAGATTGCAGATAAAGAGCAATGGTACCTCCACCGCCTCCGCCGCCTGCCCCGGTATTTCCACTGGCTGCAGCTGGTTTCTCGCCATCGGCTAATATAGTATGCCCATTCCCGTCAAGAGTTTCACAAACAATTACAATTATACCACCACCCTTTCCGCCGGCAGAAGGCGTTGCACCAGACAGATATGTTGAACCGCCGCCGCCGCCACCAAGCAATAGACTGGTCACTGGCAATACCGAGTTGACTGATTTTCCGCCAATTCCTCCAAATTGAGGGCCGGGAAGAAATGTACATGCCGTACTTTCTTTTCCTCCCTTACCCCCTTTACCAACCAGCGACCCGCCGCCGCCGCCGGAGAATCTTCCGCTTCCACCGCCACCGCCTGTGAAGTTGGCTCCGCAACCTTTCGCATATCCGGGTAATATCGGATTTTGAACTGAACTGCTCAGGTATGCTTTAAATATCTGGCTTTCTCCTTTTAACCCGGAATTCTGCCAGGAATCGGGATAGGAAAAATTATTCAATCCGCTACCAGAGGTTATACAATCGCCAAGCCCGAGTACTGCAGCTCCTCCCCAGAATCCTTTTCCCTTAACATTTATATTTGCATTCAGGGTGAGTTTGGTACCTACAATAAGTGCAACCACGCCTCCGGTCTTTGTTATACTGTCCCATGCCTGGCAGGTAAGCTCGGTGTCTACCTTCGCTGCGTTCCGTGACGGAACTCTTACAAGCTGCACATCACCATCTGAGCTGTATGTTTTTAAAATGTTATTCCTGAAGGTAATCTTGTTTCCGGGGCCAGTTGTAAGAATCGTCAAAAACTCATAAGCACCAGTAGTCCCAACAGAAGACTCGTATTCACCATAAAGGCTACTCTCCAGTACCTGACACTCAGCTCCTTTCATCTGAATCAGGAGGACAGTGTCGCCAGCAGTGAAGTATGAAAACTGAGTATTATCTAAAATTGTTACATTGTCAGTTGGAATTGTTATATTATCAGTTCCGAGTCCAATGGCTGTTACCCTGCCATATTTATTTATTGTTCCGCCTAACGATGAAACCTGTGCAGGAAGTGAGTTTTCAAACGCTGAAAGTATCAACAGACTCAGCACAAAACATTTAATATTGCACGACAACTTTCCGGTCATCAAAAGACTTTTACGAACCGCTAATATAACTAATTAATTAAACAATTCAATGGCGAAATGGTCACTCAGGAATAGCCCTTCCAGGTTTCTCAACGGTGTACTTAAGTGGAAATTCCATATAGAATGTGGTGCCATTGTCCGCATCAGATTCAAACCTTATAATGCCATTAGCCTCTTCGACATATTTTTTTACGATGGAAAGCCCCAGTCCTGTCCCGGAAGATTTTGTGGTGAAATTGGGTGTGAATATTTTTTTTCTGAGAGATAACGGGATCCCGCATCCGTTGTCTGAGACTGAGACTAGAACCTTATCCTTTGCCACTTCCATCAAAATATTTATAACGCCTTTCCTGTCGGCAGGAATTGCCTGGATGCTGTTCTTAAACAGGTTGGAAAAAATCCCGTTGATGTGCTCCTTGTCGGCATAGATAATCACTTTGCTTTCATGGGGCCATTTAACCCTGAATTCGATGTTTTCAGTATCCTTGAAAAGTTCAAGAGTGGTCTTAACCTGATCCGGCAGATTTACCTCGGCAAGGATTGTCCCGGGCAATTTTGCAAATGACGAGAAAGCTGAAGCAATTGAAGAAAGGTCATCAATATACTCGACCTGGCTTTTTGAGAAAATCTCTATCTTTTCCTCAAAACCAGGCGCTTTGTCTTTCCACGATTTCAGCAGCTGCTGGACATTCAGCTTCATCGGGGTAAGCGGGTTTTTTATCTCGTGAGCGATTTGCTTTGCCATCTCCCTCCATGCATACTCCCTTTCGGAGTTGGCAAGCTTATTAGCGCTATCTTCGAGTTCATCAACCATGCTGTTGTACTGTTTTACCATCTCCCCGATCTCATCGTTTCCTTTATATGAAAGATGTTCGCTTTTTTTGCCAAGGGAAACTGATGCCAGTCCTCCGGACAACATAGACAGAGGTGATGTAAGCCGCCCGCTTATGAATACCGCAAGGCTCATGATGATCAGGATCAGGAGCAGTGTGAAATTAATAACAGCAACTATCAGGTTTGATATCTGCCTTGCAAGGAGGCTCTGCATCCTGAAATATGGAATATTGACGTAGGCAGTTACGTTATTTTCGGTGTTGTAAAAGGGTACATATTCTGATATATATTTCATTTTCCCCACCTGTTCTGTCTGCAGGTATTCGCTCTTCTTAAGGAATGAGAGATTGATGAAAGCCTGGTTATTGATCCTGTGCCCGGCCAGGTTGCGATAATAGATCTCAGGCCTTGATGTCGCCATAAGGAAACCGTTCAGGTCATAAAGGTTAATATCTGTATTGAATAT
>PMBC01000110.1 GCA_003152835.1 Bacteroidales bacterium
ACGACATACCAGGATATTGAAACCCAGATGGGAGCTACCACGAAGACTCAACAGATACAGATTGACGCTGCCGGCCATTATAAAGATTCAACTATCACAGAACAGGCTAAACCGGAAGAGATTAAGCAGCTGATGCTCTATGAAGAATGGTATTTCGATAAGAAACTATCAAAGCTTGATGTCAGGATCATTGCAATATGTCCTTACTACATGGGAGTGGACCCCGAGCTTAACAGGGCGCTCCATAAACAATTGTTCTGGATTAAGTTTGATGAAATCAGGGATGTTCTTGCAAAGAATGAAGCATTCACTCCCAATAATGATGCCCAGCGGATATCCTTTGATGATATTTTCATGCAGAGAAGATTCGGCAGCTCTATCTATGGCGAATCAAACGTCATGGACGACAGAACAATCAATTCATATACGGTTGGTAAGGCTTCTCTTTTTGAAGCTGAGCGTCTTAAAACAGAACTGTTTAATTTTGAACACGACCTTTGGGAATACTAGAAGATATTATCTAAAAAAAGAGGCTGTAATTTACAGCCTCTTTTTTTTGTCTAATTTGTTGTTGTGTAATTTATTGTTGTAGAGACAGGTCTGAGTCCTGTCTCTACAACAATAACAATATTATTACAGATATTTCTCTTTGGTTTCCTTCTTCACGTCCTCAAGGTAGTTCTTGATGTTCTGCTCCTCGCTTTTGCTTACCACCAGAAGAACATCATCCGAATCCACAACAATATAATCCTTAAGCCCCTGAATAACCGCTACTTTCCCGCCTGAGAGATTGAAAACAGTGCCTTTGTTGCCATATGAGAACAAGTTTCCGCCAACAATGCAGTTTCCTTTTGAATCTGCCGATGAATGTTCATACAGCGAACTCCAGGTCCCAAGGTCGGACCAGCCAATATCGGTGCACATAACATAGACATTATTGGCTTTTTCCATAATGCCATAGTCAATTGATATGCTTCTGCATTCTGTGTATGTCCTGCCGATAAAGCTCATTTCCTCCTTTGTGCCGAAAAGTTTTTTACCTTCCTCAAATGCAGAAAACATATCAGGCAGATACTTTTCAAAGGCAGCCATAATGGTTTTGATATTCCAGATGAAAATACCCGAATTCCAGTAAAAATCTCCGCTCTGGATAAATTTCTTAGCAAGTTCTACATCCGGCTTTTCGGTAAAGGTTTTCACTTTAAGCAGATTCTCATATTCAGAGACAGGCTTTTTCCGGTCAGCCTGTATATATCCATATCCGGTTTCCGGCCTGTCAGGCTTAATCCCCAAAGTAAGAAGTGCATCATTCTTTTTAACAAAATCCAGACACTCCTTCACCAGTTTGCAAAACTTATCCTCCTTTAATATCAGGTGATCTGCCGGAGTAACAGCAATTACAGCATCCGGATTCTCCTTTAATATCCTGAAAGTGCCGTAAGCAAGGCAGGGGGCTGTGTTTCGCCGGAAAGGCTCTGCCAGAACATTTGAAGGATCAATGTTAAGCTGCTCAACAGCCATCTCCTTATGTTCAGCACTCGTAACAATAAAAATATTTTTTTCGGGCACAATAGTTTTGAACCTTCTGAATGTCTGCTGAATAAGAGTCTCTCCTGTGCCAAGAATATCGATAAACTGTTTGGGTTTTCCCCTGCGGCTCAAAGGCCAGAATCTGCTTCCCACTCCACCGGCCATTATTATTACATACCTGTTATCCATAATTGATTAATTAAAACTTAACACGTCATGCAAATATATAATTAATTATCCTAAGGGTTTTAAAATCTGTTCGGGGCAAATATGGTAAATAATTGTAATTTTGACTCCTGGGATTGAAAGCCATGATAAAGTTTCTTACACAATTCGGACGTTATTTTCTGCTTCTCAAAAAGGTTTTCTCAAGGCCGGAAAAGCCCTATATTTATTACAAGCAAACTATGCATGAGCTGGTTTATCTTGGCTTTTATTCAGTCGGGATCGTATCGATAATCTCTTTTTTCATGGGAGCCGTCATTACCCTTCAGACTGCATATAATACTGAAAACCCCATTTATCCTACGTACCTTATTGGGCTTGGCTGCCGCGATTCCATTATCCTCGAGTTCTCATCGACAATCTCGGCACTGATCCTGGCTGGAAAAGTAGGATCCAATATAGCTTCAGAAATAGGCACCATGAGAGTCACTGAACAAATTGATGCCCTTGAGATGATGGGCGTGAATTCCGCATCATACCTTATTCTCCCGAAGATTATCGCTACTCTGCTCTTCTTCCCCATACTTACACTTTTAAGCATTTGCGTAGGTATTCTCGGTGGGTGGCTGGCAGGGACCTCCGCCGGGGTAATTACTTCAGAGAATTTTATTTATGGGATCCAGTATGCATTCATACCTTATTATATTACTTATTCTTTAATCAAAACGGTTGTCTTTGCTTTTATCATTACAAGCGTTTCGTCTTTCCAGGGATATTATGTAGATGGAGGATCCCTTGAGGTAGGCCGGGCCAGCACAAAAGCCGTAGTATTCAGCAGTGTCCTGATCCTCCTTTTCAACGTAGTACTTACTCAACTTCTGCTTTCATGATAAGTGTCAGGCATCTCGAGAAGTGGTTCGACGATAATCATGTCCTGAATGATATTTCCGTAACCTTTGAAACAGGAAAGACAAATCTTATCATTGGCCGCAGCGGATCAGGAAAAACCGTCCTTCTTAAATCAATCGTTGGACTTCATGAGGTTGATTCAGGTGAAATATGGTTTGAAGATGTTCTTTTCAATAAGCTTAATTTTACCGAGAAGAAGAAGATCAGGAAGGAAATGGGTATGCTCTTCCAGGGAAGCGCTCTTTTTGATTCTCTGACAGTTGAACAAAATATACAGTTCCCTCTTGATATGTTTACTGATAATACTCAGGAGGAAAAAATCGAAAGGGTCAATTTCTGCCTTAACAGGGTGAATTTAATAAATGCCAATAATTTATTCCCTTCGGAACTATCCGGAGGTATGAAGAAGAGGGTGGCTATTGCCAGGGCTATTTCTTTAAAGCCAAAATACCTTTTCTGTGATGAGCCTAATTCGGGTCTCGATCCGCCTAATGCAATCCTGATCGATGCTCTTATTAAAGAGATTACAGAAGAGTATTTAATAACAACAATCGTAAACACTCACGATATGAATTCAGTGATCGAGATCGGGGAAAATATCGTTTTCATCAACGAAGGATCAATATGCTGGGAAGGGAATAAGAATGAGATCCTGCATTCAGATAACGAAATACTGAATGATTTTGTATTTGCGAATGCCCTGGCAAAGAAGCTCAGGAACCCGCTGAAGTAAAAGTTATCTTATTGAATGACAACCATTGGCTTGTCCTTCTTCTTTTTGATCTTATTGCCGAATGCAAGGTTCATTCCAAGCCTTAGCTGAACAGTATTCCAGCTTGCAGGAACAGGAATTGTGCCTTTGTCAGTTATTATTTTATTCCAGGTTACCGGGATCCTGTCTGCAAGGAAATAGAACTGTGTCCAACCGGGTCTGAATGCAATTCCGAAACCAAGGTTATCATACCGGTTGTTCATTGCGGTATATGCCAGGGTTGTGGAGAATGCATTTCCAAAGTTAACATTGGCAGAGAGAGTAAGCGCTTCCCTGTACTGTTTCCCAATGAATTTCGTATAAGATAATAATCCTACCGAAAAGCTTCTGGAGAGATTAAATGAACCGCCAAGGGTTACCCCTATCGGAAGGGTGGTTGTAAAAGGAGTCGCCTCATTGGTGAGGTAGAAAGAATTTTTTAGTGAATCAAGCAATTCCTTGCCAAGGGAATCAAAAGTCATTGTACCGTTATAAACGTCGAGCAGATTGACACCGCTGAAGGTAAACGTGCTCTTTGCCTTCAGGTTTGAGAGGTCTCTTTGCCATTTTATGAATCCGAGGTCGGTAACTGCTGCAGATACCTTTAGTTTGTCTGAAAAACTGTACTCGGCTCCTATATCGACGCCAAAACCTCTGTTTTTCGATTTTAACAGGTAATCGATGATATTCTTACTGTCATTAAATCTTGAATCGTCAAATTTAATGCTGTCGAAGCTGTTCTGGCCGCTTACATACACGTTGACAGGGGCGCTGAAGTTAACCATCAGATCGGCATTGAGAGTATGAGTGTAGTCGCTGTTCACTGTAATGCCGAGAGAATTATTATCTATTGATGCGGCAGCCATCCCGAATAACATCTTTGGTTTAATGCCAAGTCTCAGTTTGCTTGTGAAGTTTTTTGAAAATCCCAGTCCAACCTCCCTGTAATAAATAAAGTCGCCCCTCAGCGAGGAGAGGTCAATGGTGCTTCCCACAAACTGCTCATTCCCTTTAAGGGCGAGCCTGAAGATATCTCCGGGCAATGCAATATTTGCATCCACTCTTTCATTTACATCAAGGTAAATATAGAGATCCTTCCCTGCCCTGAAACCAAGGCTGAACAGCTGAACCTGGATTTCAGGCTCGAGTGAGTTTATATCCTTGATCTTTGCCAGGAATTTTTCAGGGTCATAGTTGGGGTGAAGAAAGGTAACCAGCGAATCGGGAGTTACGCCGTTGATAAACACATCGGAAAAATTGAAGAAATTATTATTGACATTCAGATTTATCCCCGAGAGTACCGGCAATCCTATGTACACCGCATTTGTCGGTGTCAGTGCCGGGTTAAGAAGATGCCTTTGCGGAAGGTTCATATAATAAAGAACCTGGCTGTTCTGCGCATGTGAATTCAATGCAAGCAGCACTGGAAGCAGCGCAAGAATATATTTGATTTTCCTGATCATATACAATTTGTTTTACAGGTTCTTCATTTAATCTTTATTGGATCCTAAATTGAACTTTATATCNNTCTTTTGACCCGCTGTCGGTCGTGTTCATTGAAAAAACGAAGATGATCTTGTCAGCGGCATTGATCGAATTCCAGAATTCGCGGTTTATGGTTATGCTTGTGGCGGTGCTGAGAGGAGCCGTTACTTTTCCATTTGCATCAACAGGCGCAGCTTTAATCACGTCTGCCGCATCAATGGTGCATACGTGGGCTTGCGAGGCCGAATCGTAGAGTACCATGCTTAATGAAACACCGAGAGGAAATCCGTTGTCGGCAGTGATATCCACGCGAAGGAATTCAAAGTCTTCGGGTTTTATGGGGTTGTCGCCTCCTGTTTTGGTATCCTGCATAAAATTATCTACCGTATCGTGGAACTGCAGGTTGTTTATCCTGAACTCCAGAGGGACCTCAATTTCGAGGTTGCCAAGGAAACGGCTGTCTGTGAACAGGTAATTATCCCTTGTTCCTGTGTTCCCGAGCGGATTCATTTTTGCGTTGCCTGAGAAAATTATTTTCTCCGGGGGCATTGAAACAAGCTGCGGCAGCTGTGAATTATCCTTATTTACTGTAAATACATCATTTTTATCTCTTTCAGCCGGAGCTGCAGGATAGCTTAATGTGACAGGTGCCAGTCCAAGCTGTACAATATCGTTTTTCTTATACCCTGCAGCATCGAGGGTGATCTGAACAGGAATGGCGAACCCGTTCGAATAATTCAGCTTTATGGAAGGGCTTGAGACCAGGAAGCTTCCTGTAATATGATCAAGTACATCCTTTATGTTCAGGTCAAGGGTGTCCTTGTCAATTGTCTCTGTCTGCTGACCAAAATATCCTTTCGCATAATCGAAGTTGGGATTAAGGAAAGAAAGGTCAAGTTTCACCTGATCCGTACTGTTGAATATGACCTTTATACCCTCTGAGCTGACTACCACAGAGCTGACAATGGGCAGGAGGTTATAAGGATGTGAAGTTTTTGTGCTGAGGTCAATTGTTGAGCTATTCACTGATATATTACCCGCAGCAATTGCGTTCGGGTTTACCGTAAGAGACTCCGAGATGGGTGATCCGCTTCGGTTCGTTGAAGGAAGAAGAAGCGATACGGTTGCTTTCAGGGGAGTGCCGGATTGCAATTTATATGATATGCTGCCGGAAGTCATCTTAATATAGCTGACCTCCACTTCTGTGCCCGGATCAAATGGAATAGTGTCATTATCTTCAAAGGAGGTAAGCGACTGTGACGGTATGACGACTTTCCCTGATTTCACCTTCATGTCTCTGCCAGACATTGTTATTTGAAGGTTTGATCCGTTCAGAACCATTCCGGGACCAGCGTTGATAACAAATCCTGCGGATGTTGAATTCCTGATAATAGTCAAGTTTGAAAGGTTTATTGAGGCAGTACCGGTCTGCCCCGGATTAATGGCACTTATTACTGCCGGAGTGCCTATCTGTTGATGAGGAGAGGTATTGAAAATGGTTATGGTGATAGTATTAATCACTGCAGCAGTATTATTCACAACTATGATGTCAAGAACTCCCTGGCTCAGCGTGGCGTAATCAAAATTTGAAAATATTGGAAAAGGCAGTTCCCCGTTGCTGGTCAATGGGTGCACCGTTCCGATGAACGGCGCCAGGGCAAGCTCTCCTATCGGGTATGTATCGGAATATGAGACCATATTATTCAGATCGTAATAGTCGGACATCTTAAAATACACTACTGAATCTTTTTTAAAGACCAGCTTAACGAACTTATCGCTTCCGAATACAACAGTATCGTTTGCCTTTTGAAGGTCGCTGAACTTGATGTCTCCATGCACTGCAGCAACAGCTAATGTTGGTGACAAGTGGGCCCATTTGGAGAGATGTGTGTTCCTTAAGTCATATGTTTCCTTAACGCATCCTGCCGCAGCAATGACACCAATTAATGAAATTAAAATAAATGATTTCCTGATCATACCGCAATCAGTTAACTTCTGTGTTTAATTTATAATTATAAAGGAATCTGTCGGTGCCGCCGACAATCAGGTGCCAGCCGCTATTATCCGACAATTTCCCTATCGAGAACATCGAGGCTCCTTTAAGCGGAAAACCATTCATGGTCTCACCATCTCCGTCTATCAGGTAAATAAGGTTTTTATCAATGTCAAAGACCCCGATTTTCCTGTCAGATACTGAAAATACAAAACTGATAGGCCCTCCGAGATCTTTTGAACCGAATTTCCTGGTAAACATCGGGGTTCTGTTATGATTATAAAGATACAATATCCCTGCATCAATAAAAACATATTCGCCAAAACCATCGCCGTTTACGTCAAAAATATCGAATGAATGGTCACCTGAAAGCTTTACAATTTCGAATTTTTTGACACTGCCATCAAAATAGATATGCTGAACAGTCCCGTCTGGTGCGGAGCACACTACGGAAGGATCACTTCCGGGGGTAAGTCTTATTGCCGAATTCCTGGCTTTGGTGACCGGCTCTTTAAGGGAGATTTTCTTATTTCCCTGGCGGTCGATAAAATAGAGAGAGAACTCATCTGAAATAACAATATAATCCTTGCCCGAAACCCTGAACCAGCAGGTTTCTGAAGTCACTGTCCCGTTTGTCCTGAATGGCGTCCACCCTTTTACTGAATTACCGTTCTTATCGTAGGCATATACCATTTTATCCTCGCCTGCGATCAGGAGCCTGTAATTCCGGTTATTGTCATAGTCGAAGAGCGCAAGTGAATTTGTTGCAGGCGATCGTAGCTTCACCGGGTATCTCTCGACATAGTTGCCGTTCCTGTCGAGAAGATGCAGATAGTTCTTCCCGGAAAAGAGGATCTGGTATTTCCCGTTCCTGTAAAAATCTATCATATATACATTGCCGGTAATGCGTTCCCGGAGCGGAACCTTCCAGAGAACCCTTCCCGCGGCGTTTACCAGGTAAGCATTGTTATTCATATCCTGGATAAAAATCTCCTTTGCTCCCGTGGTATGGTTCGTGAAGAAAAAGGGCTTGATCGCCGCAACGGTATCGAGCAGAGTCTCCCATTCCGTATTCGATTCTTCCCTGGCTTCCTCTTTAAATTTTATGGATAAACTGTTGTAAAGCATATTATTGCTTGAGGTGAGCCGGAACCCTACAGCCTGTATCTTCGCGAGAGATGTTTTATTGGAGCGAAGGCCGTTTATTATGCCTTCATTGAAGGCGCCGGCAAGATATTCCGTTATACGCGACGGGACACAGTAGAAAAAATACCCGGCAATGCTCGGGAGTGTGCTCTCAAAATCCCTGTAGGTAAGGTCGTTGGCAAGAGTCTTGTTGAGAAGGTTGTCGTAAAGAAGCCTGGAAATGGTTATATAAGAGCTACCGGTAATAAGGTAATTATCATAAAAGGCAAAGAATGAATCATCGAAGTCCGGGGCAAAGCCGGGCATGATTTCGGAAGCAAAGCCACGGTATGGAGTTAAATATACCGGCACTTTTACCACCTCGTCGGGTTTGAAATAAATGATATTTTCCTGAGTGATCTCCGGGGTAAATTCATCAAGAAATATTTTCTCTGCATAAACCCTGTTTTTCAGCCTGTAAATGACAAGAGAATTATCTCTGACAGGCTGATCCTTAATATCTATATATGCCTTCGTGATTTCGTCACCGGTAAATTCGCGAAGCTTTTTTGCAAGCTCCGAAGCCTTCGGGGAAGATTGACTGCCGGGCTTTGCTGAGTTTGTAATATTATTTAAAATTATTGTCTCGAAAAGTACGGTTGCTGAAGGGAGTATCTTATATGTCTGAAGAAGACCGGGGTTCCCGGCCTTGAATTTAAAGAGGTATTCTCCGGCATTTGTCGCCTCGGTGTAGCCGCTCAGTACGATGCCGTTTTCGTTAATATAAACATCACCTTCGGAACATTCTGCCAGCTTCCTGATCTGTTCGGCAAGGAAGCCGGATCCATTATTGAAAAAAGGCTGCAGCAATCTTTTGAGGTTGCCGAAAACGACAAAAATCCTGTCTTCATTCTTGCCCGAAGCCTGAAGCACCCTGGTAAAGCCCGGAGTGCTCCTGATGTCATTTTCACTGCCGGTCTGCATTATCGCTCTCTTTATCACAGGTTCCGACGATGAGCATAATATCAATCCCTGTACACCCGATACCCAAACAGTATCTTTCTGATCGCCGAGTGCATACGGCATGACGAACAGCGTGTTTCCGTGAAAAGGCTTATCAATTATTGACTGGATACCCGATGCCCTGAGCATCTCCCTGATCTGCCTGGCCTTTACGTCGGAAGGTATGGCCATTGAAAGGAGAGGATGAAGCTTTCCGCTGGCTGAAGTATGAAATGAGATTAATGCCCTGTTCCCGCTTAATAGTTTTTTATAGCCCGGTTTGTTGATCTGGCCGGCAAGAAATTTAATTTTCGTATCGAATTCTTTGAATTCCTCCACTTTGGCTGCCTCGCCGAAGATGCCTTTGCCGGTCGACAGGGAATTTATGAAGCTTTGAATATCTACTGTCTCGACTACAATGGCTGCATCGGTTGAGATTGCCTTCCAGGGGTCGGTAAGCAGGGTCGTCCTCCCCTGCTGCAGAAAATACCCGAGTATTGCAAGGAAGGCAACCAGGACAACAATAACCAACACAATGATTTTTTTCCCCACTTCAAAAACATTTTAGTGCAAAAGTCTCAAAACCTAAAATTAATAGATTATCGGTCACTTCTGACCAGCGCGGGTCAGTTTTTGGCACGTAATTTGTTTTTATATGATTACACAGGCAATCTCAATCATATACTTGATTCTTCAAGTCAGCCAGGTCCCAAAAACCTGGCTTTTTTTATGCTCTCAGAAGGGCTTGTATCCTATGATTTCGCGTACTTCCCTGATTGTTTTTGAAGCGCTTGCCCTTGCCTTCTCCGCTCCCTCCGCAGCAACCTTTGCAAGGTACCTGTCATCGGCAAGTATCCGGATTATCCTCTCACGGATAGGTTCAGTTACCTTAATAATATCCTCTGCCAGCTGTTTTTTCATGTCGCCGTAGCGTATCTCGCATGAGGCATGCTTATCTGTGAAATATTTAACAGTAGAATGGTCAGAGACCACGTTCATGATGGCAAAGAGGTTTTTGACCGGTTCGGAAGGTTTTTCGCCTGGTGTCTGCGGACCGGCATCGGTTACTGCCCTCATCACTTTTTTCCTTATCTCCTGCGGAGTATCGGCAAGGAAGATGCCGTTCCCTTCGCTCTTGCTCATCTTGCCGGTACCGTCGAGGCCTGGTATTTTCAGCAGTTTCTTTCCGAAATTATAAGCATCGGGTTCAGGGAAGTACTCGACGCCATACATTGTATTGAACCGCCGTGCAAAACGCCGGGTCATCTCGAGATGCTGTTCCTGGTCCTTGCCTACGGGCACCTTGTTTGCCCTGTGGATGATTATATCGGCAGCCATCAGGACAGGGTATGTGAGAAGTCCGGCATTTATGTTATCCGGCTGCTGTCTTATTTTTTCCTTGAAGGAAGTTGTTCTCTGGAGCTCGCCTACGTAGGCGTTCATGTTAAGGAGCAGGTAGAGCTCCGTGACTTCAGGAACATCGCTCTGGACGAATACTGTGGCAATTTCGGGGTCGATGCCGCAGGCGAGGTATTCGGCGAGCACCTGTTTGATGTTACCATGCAGGTCGTCGGGTTTCGGGTGTGTGGTAAGGGCGTGGTAGTCGGCTATGAAGAAAAAGCAATTATTCTCCCTCTGCATTTTGAGGAAGTTGATCATCGCTCCGAAATAATTCCCGAGGTGCAGGTTGCCTGTTGACCGTATGCCGCTAACTACCGTTTCCATGTACCGGATATTGAAAATTCATGCAAATGTAATGGAAATATTTTAAAAGCAGGGGCGACTGGAAGAATGAGGGGGGATGGGGGGAGGGCGAGATGGGGGGAGCAAAAGATTGTTTGGCAACCGGCAACCGGGTTTACAAAACAGTCAGAGGTGAAAAAAATATGAAAAGCCATGAAAAAATCGTAATTTACTGAGATTCCGGCCCCGGGCTTTTTTAGTTTTGTTCAGCAATGCTGTTTACACGAGATTAAATGTCTGATTAACCTGTTTAGCTATGAAAAAGATATCGTTTATAATTATTCTGTCATTAGTCTTCCCATTCTGCTTCGGACAGGATGTGATCACCAGGAAAAACAACAGGCAGCTCACGGTAAAAGTAGTTGAGCAGACAGGCAAAGTGGTCAAATACTACATGAATGATTATACGGGAGGCCCTATCCTGACAATGAATCTCATGAGAGTCTCATCCATTAAGTATGCCAATGGCACTGTTGATTACGCGGGCAATCAGAATCCACGGAGAAACAGGCCATTCGGGATAAGCACAGGGATAGCTTACGGCATGATTAACGACATTGGTTATTTCCTGACAACAGCCGATTATTTTGTCATTCCGCAACTGGATCTTGAAGCGAACCTAGGGGTGGATGGAAACATAGGGATTCTTTTATCGGCAGGCGGTACAGCGCATCTTAATTCTGATAATTCGGACCATCGCTTTACTCCTTATGCAGGGTTGCTTGCCGGGTATTGCTATCTATGGTTCATGGTTCAGGTGCCCGTGGGAATAAGTTATATCTCGAAGGGTGGATTCAGCGCCTCACTGAGAGTAAGTCCGACGCTGGCTAAAAGGGACCTGGTTATGGCGCCTGCGGAACTGAGGGTTGGGTGGCGGTTTAAGTAGGCGGAAGGCGGAAGGAAGAAGGAGGTCGGAACCCCGCTCTAAGCGGGATAAACTCCGTGGAGATTCCGCGAAGCGGAAGCGTGAGGGCGAGAAATATAAGCTATCGAGTATCAAAAAACAGAAATTTAAAAAAAGTGATGCTGCAAATTACCGACATCCCGACTGAACAGACCACAGCAGCTACTGATGTATTTTTGGCAATTCTGGCATTTATAATCACGGTAAAGATTTACCTATCCGGGAAAGGTGTTGATTTAAAAAAGGCCAGGATCTGGATATGGGTCTTCGGGTTACTCACATTTGCTTCAGTAATTGGTGCATATGCTCATGGATTTAAGATGAGCAAGCTTACAAACTATGTACTCTGGCAGCCATTAAATCTTTCACTTGGACTCGCTGTTGGACTTTTTGCCGCAGGCGTAGTCTACGATTTCAAAAATTTTACACTGCCAAAAGCCATGATCCCTGTCGTATTGATTTGTGCCATTATCTTTTATACCATAACTGTTATATTTCCGAATGCGCTTGCCGTTTTTATCATATGCGAAGCAATTTTAATGCTTTTTGCATTAGTTGCTTACACAATCCTTGCTTCGCGAAAAACGATTAAAGGCGCAGGATTAATGGCCGCGGGCATCCTTGTTACAATTATTGCAGCAGTCATTCAGGCAATTAAAGCCACTAAAATAATATTTATCCGGGAGTTCGATCACAATGGTATTTTTCATATTGTGCAAATGATCGGGCTGATCATTCTATTAAAAGGATTGCAGACTGAATTCAAGTCGAGGGCAAATCAGTTCAAGGCTCGATCCCGGGGTTGATAAATTTAATATGAAACCGACGCCGGAGGCGTCCAAATCCAATATCTCCGGTTACATACGGGGTCAATATATTCTATATTAAACCAACCCCGGAGGGGTTGAAATTGGAAATGTAAGATATTTTTTATAACTTTATTCTCGTGCTAAAAGGTTAAACCATGTCAACACATACTCAGATCTTGTATCATTTGGTCTTTGGAAGTAAAGGCCATATCCCATTTCTTACATCTAAAAATAATGAACTCCTTTTTGCATATATTTCTGGCATTCTTAAAAATAAATTTTGTAATTCATATATAGTAGGAGGATCTGTTAATCATATCCATATTATTACACATATCCACCCTACTGAAAGCCTTGCCTGTCTTATAAAAGATATAAAAGAATCCACTAATTATATGATGAATCAAGAGAGGTATTTATTTAATAATTTCTCTGAATGGCAAATTGGATATAGCGGATTCACATACCATATTTCCAGCAAACAATCATTAATTAATTATGTTAAAAATCAGGATAAGCATCATAAAACGATTACTTATAAAGATGAGATAATAAGGCTGCTCAAAGAAAATGATGTGGTCTTTTCTGAGAAGTACCTCATGAAATAGAATATTCTGTAAATATTCTACTAAAATACATAAAAAGATAAAATTTTAATAGTTTTTCATAAATTGTCAGGTCTCCCATTGCCTCATAAAATCTTCAAAAGAGAAAAAACTTAAAAAATATTTAAAAAAAATCCCATTTTTCTTTTTTTTGGCCCCCGCTGTTTTTAATATTGTTGAAGCAATGTAATCAATCTCTGCAAAACTTAACTTTTAGAGAAGGAATTATCATATGATAATAACGTATGTCACCGGATTATCTTTAGATTTTTCTAATGTGCTACACTATAAATTTTCAAAGTGGAATAATCATTATGTTAAACTGTTTAAAAAATTACCAACATGAAAAAACAATTTCTTTTTGTGGTGTGCATTTTTGCACTGGTATCCTCGTGCTCAAAGGATCAGAATCCGGTTATAAAGAGCCCCGTAATTAAAAAAGAGCTTACTCCAGATGAGAAAGCTCTAAAGGAAAAGCTTGCATTAACGGCTCAGGTGGTAAAGGATGTCATTATTTCTTCCCCGGACGTAATTAAGGAGGTAGATGGACTCATTAATCTAAAAACACACAAAGATGATTTTGTGTATTTCAAGGAGTTGTTTTATCCTGAAAATTCTGCTCTCAAGGGAATGAATGTGACGGAAACAAAATTTGCTAAAGTTTTCGATGAATTAGTCTCATCAAAATCAGACTACAAAGAAGCAGGGAATTTGAAAGAATTTCTTGTTTCAAATAATGTCGCGGTTTACTGCCCTTACCCTGCTGAAGATTATCCTGCGGGTTCTGGAGCTTTAGCAGTAACTTCCGATCCTGTCGATAATGAACAGGAAAATCTTGGTTA
>PMBC01000003.1:0-1348 GCA_003152835.1 Bacteroidales bacterium
TGTCCCCTTATACTGTTATTTTATTAACAGTAGGAATGGTTTGCAAAAACCGTGACAAGTCTTATAACCTTTATTGTCCGTGTTAGGTGGTCGTAGCAAATTTAAAATCAATTTGTCATCTGATTATTGGCTCTTCCTTCAGATATCCAATAGAAATCAAGAATTTAACGGTACTCTCCATGGTTGCTAAGAAAGCAGGATTATATCTGAAAAAACCATGACCAAGGCCTTCAAATGGTACAACTTCGCATCGATTGCCATACTCTTTCATCTTATCACAGTATTTGGCAGCCTGATGAAAGGGCACACTCTCATCTGCTGTCCCATGAAAAATTATTGTTGGAGGCGCACCTGTAAACAAATGATGCATTGGAGAAATTTCTGTTTCTCTACCTTTAAGAGCTTTTACCATTCTTTTTGGCAATTGATACAGAATCTCTGGTATGTCAAGAACAGGATTAAATAACACCAGTGCATTTGGTACTGAGCTTATCTTCAAATTTTCATTAACCTCATCAAAGCCTTTTAACAGTGCGGTACTTGCCGCAAGATGACCGCCAGCACTTCCTCCTCCTGCTGCAATACGATTTTCATCAATATTCAGTTCGTCAGCATGTCCTCTTACCCACCGGATTGCAGACTTCGCATCAGATATGCATATAAGGGGTAATTCACCATGTTGGTTTTTCAGCCGATATTCAACAGTAATCGACACAATACCCTTATCAGCGAGGTACATGCATTGTGGAGTAAAATTAGACGCACTACCTTCAGTGTAACCTCCCCCGTGAAAAAAGACTATTGCTGAAAGTTTTTCCCCCTCTTTGCGTACTGATGGTTGAAAGATATAAAGGTTAAGTCTCTTCAGTCCAATAGTCTTATAAATCCTCGTTTCCATTTTGATTTGTTCATTAATGGATTGTGAATAAGTCAAAAGGGATAATGCATTTATTACGACCAACAATAAATACTTTAGAAGTTTGTGGTTCATTTTTGGGGGGATTAAAATATTGTTTTGTAGCAATTTAATCAGTAAAATTAAATGTTCATAATATTCAATTTTGACTGTTAGGTGGCGTTGCTTTTAAAGTCCCGGTAAATGAGACAAAGCCAGGCTTGCGCGGGTAGGCAAAACTTGCAGATGATGCTCATGAGCCGGTTTTGCAAATTTCCCAAAAGCAAAACCGTGAATTATCATATGCAAGTGAGCGTCGGGACAAGCCGGACACGTCAAGATAAAATTGGCAGATGACAGAATCCCAGCATATGGATGATTATTTTGTGTCATGATAAATTCTCTAATGTATACAGTCTCTGGTTTTACGAGCTATGCCACCTAACGGCCCGG
>PMBC01000003.1:1414-2689 GCA_003152835.1 Bacteroidales bacterium
GTGATGTCCCCTTATACTGTGTTTTCGTGAGAGCAGGAACGCTTTGCAAAAACCGTGACAAGCCTTATAACCTTTATTGTCCGTGTTAGGTGATCTTAGAAATTTTTTAATAATCAGGATGATATAGTCATCTATGGTTTTAGGTTAAGAAAGAATTTTTGTTTTCTTAATTATCTATTAAAGCGTAAAGAGAGGCAATATAGTAGGTACTCACTTGGCTCATTGCTGAGTATAATATAAACATTAATCAACACTATCGCAGATTCTTGAAAAAAAACAAAATTGACTTTAGCTTAAATAAGGTGTAATTTCGATAACCATAAGAAAGAACAGAAATTACTTATAAGAAACCTTTGATTCTCATTTTCATAACTTAAACCAAAACTAAAATGAAAAAGACCATTTACATTTTTTCAATTGCAGTTATAATAATTACTGCTTGCCAAACAAAACCCAAAACTGTTCCTGTTGATACTGAAGCTGCAAAAGTAGCTGTCACCACTTTATTAGATAAGTACCAATTAGCATGGAACGTAAAGGATGCCAATACCTTGATATCATTATTAACCGAGGATGGTCTGTTCTGTGGAACTGACCCTTCAGAGTTTATGGATAAGAAACAAACTTCAGATGGGTGGACACAAGCATTTGCTGATACATCCTTGAAACTTGATTATTCAGTTGATAGACGTGAGATACGAATTGCTGCAGATGGTAATTCAGCAATTGCCGTGGAGCAATTTTATATGAAGGTTTATAGCCAGAAGATTCCTGTGCGTCTTATATTTCATGTAGTAAAAGCCGGCGAAAATTGGATGATCGATTTTATTAGTTGGAGTTTTATTCCTAAAAATGAGGATATAGAAAAACTAAACAAAGCGGTAGAGTAATATTTGCTCTTTTTTGAATTTGCACATCAAAGATTTTGTAGTTGGATAGAAATAGTTAGGAGTCACTTACCACGCTTTTCCAAATAGGCACTGATTGGCTTTTTATAGGTGAAGAATTAATCGTTGGTTAGAGTAAGCATGTTTTTAAGTCGGTGGCGTAGCATTTTTTTCTTGGTGGCAAAGAAGTAAAGGTTTGCTAAGCGTCGCCTGTGGGAGGCTTCTTACTCCAGGGGCAAACCGATATTATTTGCGGGAAGATTATAGAAAACGAGTCCAGATTCAATAGAAAGCAGGTATTTAATTGTCACGATATATACCGCTTAAGAAAGATTTTTTGCTCGATAACGAGTAGGATGCCATGCTATGCCACCTAACGGCCCGGCAA
>PMBC01000118.1 GCA_003152835.1 Bacteroidales bacterium
CCCATTAAGAAATATCCTTTAAGCCGCATAGTCCCAACTGAATACGATTCACTTTTCCGGAAGCAGCAGCTTCGTGGCACTGTGCATGACGAAGGCGCTGCCATGCTCGGAGGCATTTCAGGCCATGCCGGCCTTTTTGCCACTGCAAATGATCTCATGAAGCTTCTGGAGATGTACAGAAGGATGGGCGCTTACGGAGGTGACCAGATCATCGCCAGTGATGTGATGAAAAAATACACTTCAGTTCAGTTTCCTGAAAACGGCAACCGCCGCGGACTCGGATTTGACAAGCCTCTACTCGACAATGCTTCTAAATCAGATAAGGATGCTTATCCGGCAAAAAGCGCTTCACCTTCGAGTTTCGGACATTCAGGATATACCGGCACATTTGTATGGGTCGACCCGGAGAAGGAATTATGTTTTATATTCCTCTCAAACAGAGTTTATCCTACCAGAAACAATACGCTTATATCTGACCTGAATACAAGAACCGATATTCTCCAGGCTTTTTATGATTCTATAATTAAATAAGGTGCTTATTCAGAGAACAAGGATTGCCTGTTATTTCTTATCGGTTAATTCCACTTCCATATCTTCCGAGTTCTGAACCCTGAGGGTTCCTTCTTCAGGACTCTTTACCGAAACATTTTTAAATCTCCATCCTCTGGCAAATGAAATATCGCCCGGTGTCCGCGCTTCAATATTTATATCGCTTAGAAAATAATTCTCTATTGGCGACTCTTTCAGTCCTGCAATTGAGACAGCCTGTCCTCTGACAGATCCTGTGAAGTTCCACAGGTATACATTTCTGAAGTGCGGGGTTCCCAGTTCGGGAGTCACTTTCTGAAGCATAACTTTCCAGTGCGATGGTATACTGTCGTAAGAATATTCCTTCGGAAGCGTCGAGTAACTGTAACTCGGGTTCCAGTCCATAGTTGCCCGGAGCATTGTTCCCACGTTGCTCATGGTAATATCGTGGGCATAAATATTTTCAACTGTTCCGCCCCGGGTGATAGCCGATTTAAAATTTATGCAGTTGGTAGTTCCGTTGGCGGTCATGTTATAAGCCAGCACATTCCTTATACTCCCGGATGTTTCGCTTCCACAGGTTATCAGGCCTGCCCCTTTCCTGGCAATGCAATCATGAATAACGACATATTCAGTCGGGCGGTTGACCCGAAGTCCGTCAGCATCGCGTCCGGCTTTAAGGCAGAAATCATCGTCATTGCAGTCGATATCGCAGTTCTGAACGAGTATCCATGACGATGAATCGATGTCGATACCGTCGGTGCTGGGACCGCTGCCGTCGACATTATTCCGGATAGTTATTCCGTCAACAGTGATATTGTGAGAATAGAGGATCTGTACCGTCCAGAAACCAGCTTGCTGAAGCGTTATGCCTTTAACAGTGACGTTTGAAGAACGAGAGATCAGAAGTGTCCTTGGTCTTTTGCAATCATAATCAACAATCCACCTCAACCCCTTCTTCTCATATTCCCTGCGCATTTCCCAGTATTTATTCCAGAAAACTTTACCTCTTGCGTGGATTTTTCCTTCGCCTGTAAGCGCAGCATTCTCCTGGTCAAGTACATTGATCAATGCTGCAGGCCATCTCATTTCGACGCCTGCAATCCGGGTATCAATTTCAGGATAGTCGGCAATATCCTGGCTTCCAAGGATAGTGGTATTCTTTCCTATATTAAGGATTACACCCTTTTTAATAAATAAAGAACCCGTTACAAAGCTGCCAGTGTCGAAGGTCACCATGCCTCCTCCTTTTGAAGCGCATTCATCTATGGCAGTCTGGATGGGTTTTGTATTCAGAGTTGTGCCGTCATTTCTGGCTCCGAAAGATGAAACATTAAAAACCTTTTTACGGTGAGGTATTTTTTTTGCGCCTGCCTTTGAAGCCCATTTTAAATCAGGGACCTGGCCGGTAGTTATATTCGGCTTTGAAGTTTGGCCTTGTGAGGACAAGGCTAATATGACAGTAATAATAATGGCAAGAGTTTTCTTCATTGGAATGAAATTTGAGGTTCCCTAAACACCCGGATCTGACTTGTAAAAATGCAAAATTATTCGTTATAGAATAAATAAAACCAGACTGTTTGAACAATCTGGTTTTTCATAAGTGCCCAGAACAAGACTCGAACTTGNNCTACCAATTTCACCATCTGGGCGAAATCAAGAAACAAGACAAAAGATAAAAGAACCAAGAAGGTCAAAAGCGAAAAACTGTTTTTCTTGTTTCTTTTGTCTTTTGTCTTTTGTCTTCATACGTGCCCAGAACAGGACTCGAACCTGCACATCATTGCTGACACTAGTCCCTGAAACTAGCGCGTCTACCAATTTCGCCATCTGGGCAAATTTTAAGGCTCAGGGCGAAGGGCGCGGGGCTCAGGGCTTAAAATCAAAGTTGCTCTGCGCTCTGAGCACTAAGCTCTGTGCAATTAAAATTTCTGAATACTTATTTTTAAAGAACCTGCTATTAAAATTTCAATAGCGGGGCAAAGGTAAAAAAATTCAAAAAAAGTACAAACAAATTATATTGTATTATTTAAAAGCATACTTTTGCTCCCTGATCATTATAAAATGTTCAAACAAATAAAAAAATTCTTATGGCTCATTATGCATCCTGAGTACGGGTCTGCATCATTTTTGCCATGGAGTTTATAGAGTGGAAATGATGACAGGCCTGCAGATTTTGCAGGTTTTTTTTTAAATATCAGGTGAAAATGGAAATTGAAAAAATCATGAAATTCGGCGGGACCTCGGTAGGCAATCCCGACAGGATGAGAGCCCTTATCCCGCTGATCACAGGCAATGAAAGAAAAGTGGTTGTTCTTTCTGCAATGGCAGGGACGACAAACAACCTGGTTGAGATCACTGACCTGCTCTATGACGGGAATGTCAACGAGGCATCGGTAAAAATTGAAGCTCTCCGTGAAAAATATCACCAGGTGGTCCAGAAACTATATTCAACTGCAGCATTTAAAAAGTCGGGACGTGAACTTATTGACTCTCACTTTGATTACATAAATAATTTTACCCTCAGGGTATTCACTAAGCAGCAGGAAAAGGCTATCCTCGCTCAGGGTGAGCTGATGTCGACTTCGCTTTTTCAGCAGCTCCTGCAGGAAAGAAAAATAAAGTCGGTACTGTTACCTGCCCTCAGCTTCATGCGCATCGATAAAGACGGTGAACCGGACTATTTCTATATAGAAGAAAATATAAGCAGGGAGCTTGAAAAATTCGAATCGGAAACCATCATTATTACCCAGGGATTTATCTGCCGGAATGTATATGGCGAGATCGATAACCTAAAGCGGGGAGGCAGCGACTATTCTGCTTCCATTATCGGAGCTGCTCTTAAGGTGAAGGAGATCCAGATATGGACCGATATAAGCGGATTCCACAATAATGACCCTCGTTATGTCGAGAATACCAAGGTGATACGGGAACTTTCGTTCGATGAGGCAGCTGAGCTGGCATACTTCGGGGCGAAGATATTGCATCCGGCAAGCGTCAACCCGGCAAGGGAAAAGAATATTCCGGTAAGACTCAAGAACACAATGGAGCCGGAAGATGAAGGAACGCTTATTACATCTTCGAGCGTACTTCTTGATTATAAAGCCGTTGCGGCAAAAGACAGCATTTCAGTATTAAGAATAAGGTCCGACAGGATGCTGATGGCATATGGATTCCTGAGGAAGGTCTTTGAGATCTTTGAAGCCTACAGGACTCCTATCGATATGATAACAACATCGGAAGTTGCCGTGTCGCTGACTATTGATAATCCACAGTATCTCGACCAGCTTACTAAGGACCTCAGGGAACTCGGTACAGTTGAAGTTGAGGAAAACCAGTCGATTATCTGCGTCGTCGGGGATTTCAGAACTGACAGGACCGGTTCGGCACCCGAGATCTTCGAGGCGCTGAACACCATACCTCTAAAAATGATCTCCTATGGCGGAAGCCCCCACAGTATGTCTCTTCTTATTGACACAAAAAATAAAACCCAGGCACTGAGAATGCTCAGCAAACATCTTTTTGAATAGAAAAATGACGGATAAAAAAATTGTAGAAAAATTCCGGGATCTGCCCACACCGTTCTATTTTTATGATCTCGACGTCCTTAACGAAACGATCGAAACCCTTAAAAATGAGGCGCAAGGCCGCGGATATAAAATACATTATGCCTTAAAGGCCAATGCTAACCCGAGGATACTGAAGATCATATCTTCATACGGATTCGGAGCTGATTGCGTTAGCTGGAATGAAATTGACGCTGCAATAAAAGCAGGGTTTAAACCATCTGAGATTGTCTTTGCCGGTGTCGGCAAGTCGGATTATGAAATCAGCAATGCCCTTGCAGCCGGCATTTCCTGCTTTAACTGTGAATCGATACCCGAGATTGAAGTCATTAATAAAATATCTGCAGACCAGAACAAGATTGCAGTTATTTCTCTAAGGATCAACCCATTGATTGATGCGCACACACATAAATATATTACAACAGGAATCGAGGAAAGCAAGTTCGGGATTCATACATGGGAACTGGAAGAGGTTCTGAAAAGAGTCTCAGAAATGAAGAACATCAGCCTCACCGGAATGCATTTCCACGTAGGATCGCAGATTACCAGAATGTCTGTGTTCCGGAGTCTCTGCGCTCACATTAACGAGCTTCAGGAATGGTTTGCCTCGCACAACGTTAATCTCGAGGTTATAAATGTTGGCGGAGGACTCGGAATTGATTATGAAAAACCTGAGAAAACACCGGCCTTCGCAGAGTATCTTTCGCTTATTGACGAATTTATTGAGCTGAGACCAGGACAAGTTCTTCACCTCGAGCCAGGAAGGTCGGTTGTAGGTCAGTGCGGTAGCCTCATTTCGAAAGTCCTTTATATTAAAAATGGAAGCAATACCATTTTTGCAATCATAGATGCAGGAATGACAGATCTCATCCGTCCGGCATTATACCAGGCTCATCATAAAATTGAAAACCTGACATCTAAGGGAAGCATCCACAAATACGATATTGTGGGACCTATATGTGAATCATCGGATACTTTTGCCAAATTCTATGAGCTCCCCGAGACAAAGAGAGGCGATATAATTGCAATACGATCGGCCGGGGCTTATGGCGAAGCGATGGCATCGAGATATAACCTCCGGGATCTGCCACGGGCAGTGTTCTCGGATGAGATTTAAACCCCCGGGTTTATCCTCCTTCCGTCGGATCAACCCACCCCCTAAAAGGGGTCTGATCGCAAAACACGATTTAAATTCGTAAACAGGATTAGCCCCCCTTCAGGGGGGATGGGGGACTTAAGCGTTATTCTGTCTTGCTTTGCTGTGCTTTATTCCGTAGAAGAAGTAAATAAAGAATCCTATCGCCATCCATATTATGAGCCTGAGCCATGTGTCAAGGGGCAATGCAATCATCTGTAAAAAACATATTGCAGCTCCCATGATAGGAACAAAAGGTACCCAGGGTGTTTTGAAGGGTCTCTCGATTTCGGGCTTTGACTTCCTTAATATTATTACGCTTATACAGACAATAATAAATGCGAGAAGCGTACCTATCGATACGAGCTGACCAAGGATGCTTATCGGAAGTACTCCTGCAATTATCATTGCCACTGTGCCAGTAATTATTGTACTGATGTAGGGAGTTTTGAACTTCGGGTGCACTTTTGAAAAGACAGGCGGCAGAAGACCATCTTTCGACATGGTATAAAAGATCCTCGGCTGGCCAAGCAGCATCACCAGTATAACTGAACTCAATCCGGCAATAGCGGCAATTTTAACTATCGGCCTTAACCAGAACATTCCTTTACCCATTGCATTTACACCTACCGCAACCGGGTCAGCAACGTTAAGCATGGTATAGCTGACAATACCTGTCAGAACTATTGCAACAAGAATATAAAGAACAGTTGAAATAGCAAGCGATCCGAGAATCCCAATCGGCATATCTTTCTGCGGATTCTTTGCCTCCTGGGCGGCAGTAGATACAGCGTCAAACCCGATGTAAGCAAAGAATATAACGCCAGCTCCCCGCAGGATCCCACTTATTCCATATTTGCCGAATTCATGACTGTAGGCCTTAAGCCATCCCAGGAATCCACCGTATTCGGATATTGGCGTTTGCTCCACTTTATTCGCCGGGATGAACGGATGCCAGTTGACTGCCTTGACGAACATAAAGCCAATGACAATGAAAACTATTATTACTGCAACTTTTGTAATTACCATTACATTATTGAAGTTTGCCGACTCCTTTATTCCAATAACAAGAAGGGTAGTTAGAAGCGCAACTATGAACATTGCCGGCAGGTTGATAATGCATGTCACGTGCTGCAGAGCATCAACATTAAGGGTCGTTGAGGCCAACGCATGCAACGCATTGCTGTGAGTCACCCATCCCACATCGGGAACATTTACCAGTACCGTTCCCGTTGCACCTATGAACTGTGCAGGTAAATGGATGTTTATATCATTCAGCAGGCTCACGATATAGCCCGACCAACCCACGGCAACTGTGGAGGCCGCAAACAGGTATTCCAGAATAAGGTCCCAGCCAATGATCCAGGCAAAAAATTCTCCCAGGGTTGCATATGAATATGTATAAGCGCTCCCGGCTATCGGGATCATCGAGGCGAATTCAGCGTAGCACAACCCTGCAAAACCGCAGGCCACACCCGAAATGATAAAAGATAAAACAATACCCGGACCGGCGAACTGAGCGGCAGCCTGACCGGAAAGGACAAAGATCCCGGCGCCGATAATTGCACCTATGCCTAATGTAGTGAGATTGAGTGCTGTCAATGATCTTTTCAGTCCGCCAGTCTCTTTCGATTCAGTCATCAATTGATTCAGCGGCTTCGTGATTAACAGGTTATTTTTCGACATATATAATTTTATGTTATATCCTGGGATTTTTTTTCTATATACAAACCTAACTTTTTTTTGATAATAATAAGACGATATCTGAACTTTATAATTACTATTTGAAATCATTTAATTTTACCTTTATAGTGACATCAATAAAACCTTATGAATAAGATCCGTCGTATTTCCCTGGTTGCTGTGTTTCTTCTGGCTGCCTGTTCCCCGCTGAAAAATTACCGCGACCTGCCTGAATTAAAGATATGGGAACCTGAAATTGTAAAATTTGAGAACCTCGATAAGACTGAAAGCTATCCGTCTGATGCAGTGATGTTTGCAGGAAGCTCAAGCATCAGGCTCTGGTCAACCCTTGCCCGGGATATGGCTCCATACCATGTCATCCAGCGTGGATATGGCGGCGCAAAACTGAGCGACTATGCCATTTTTGCTGACAGGATTTTTTCACCTCACGCCTGCAAGGCGCTTGTTATATTCATAGCGAACGATATCATTGGAAGCCCCCAGGATAAAACTCCGGAAGAGGTGAGAAAACTGTTCCTGAATCTGCTTAAGACTTTCCGTAAGAGTCATCCCTCCTCCCCTGTGTTCTGGATTGAAATAACACCAACCTCGTCGAGGTGGAAAGTGTGGCCCCAGGTAATGAAAGCAAATGACCTTATAAGAAAGGAATGTGAAAATCACCGCAATACATACTTCATCCATACCAGCTTCGCTTTCCTGAACGAAAAAGGTCTTCCGAAAGATGAGCTCTTTGTTGCCGATAAGCTTCACCTGAATGCAGACGGATACAAAGTATGGACTGAGTTGGTCAAAGATGAACTGAATAAGGTGCTCAACAAATAATAAAAAATGCTGATGAAAATTAAGTTTCTCACCTTGCTTCTGATCACTGTTCTCCTGTTTCAGAATAATGTCAGAAGTCAGTCTGTTACCGGATCATGGGGTGACCAGGGAAACGGAACATATATCAACCCTATATTAAATGCCGACTATTCCGATCCTGATGTAATAAGGGTTAATGACAGATTTTACATGGTATGCTCCGAGTTCCATTTTATGGGGATGCCGGTACTGGAATCATCCGATATGGTTAACTGGAAGATAATTGCGCGCGTTTACGACCATTTTGATTTTCCGGAATACAATACAAACGACAGGTATGCAGGAGGCTCATGGGCTCCATCGATAAGATACCACGACAATAAATTCTGGATATATTTCTGCACCCCGGACGAAGGTCTTTTCATGAGCTCGGCTGAAAAGGCAGAGGGTCCGTGGGAGCCTCTGTTCCAGGTTAAAGCCATAGCCAGATGGGAAGATCCATGCCCTTTCTGGGATGAAGACGGGAAGGCTTATCTCGGCCATAGCCTGAAGGGAGCCGGACCTATTATCATCCATAAGATGAGTGCAGACGGTAAGCAGCTGCTCGACGACGGAGTGACTGTCTATACGGGTCCGACCGCAGAGGGCACCAAGATCCATAAATTAAATGGAAGGTATTATCTGAGCATTCCGGAAGGAGGAGTGGCTGAAGGCTGGCAAACGATTCTCAGATCAGGAAATATTTACGGCCCGTATGAAAAGAAGGTAATTCTTGAAAAGGGAACAACTTCGGTCAACGGCCCGCACCAGGGGTCGCTTGTCGATACACCCGGAGGCCAGTGGTGGTTTTACCACTTCCAGTCCGATGGTGCCATGGGAAGAGTTGTACACCTTCAGCCGGTGATCTGGCAGGATGGCTGGCCTATAGCTGGCGTAGATATCGACCGTAACGGCATCGGAGAACCCGTTTATGTCTGGAAGAAGCCCGACATTAAAGTCGATTCCAAAATAACCGCTCCGCAAAGCGATGATGACTTCAATGCAACTTCGCTAGGCCTGCAATGGCAATGGAATCATAACCCTGTTAATGATCTTTGGTCGCTGACTGAAAAACCCGGTTACCTGGTGCTTAAAGCAGGAAAAGCTGATAATTTCGTGAAAGCCCATAACACATTGACGCAAAAGGTAATGGGAACTTCCGGAGAAGCAATAACAGAAATGGATCTTTCAGGATTAGCTGACGGTCAGAAAGCAGGGCTCTGCAGCATGGGGGGAAAGATCATAAACCTTATTGGAATATTGAAAAGAGATGGACAACTCTACCTCTTTACAGAGACCAGCGGGAAGGTGACAAGTGAGAAACCAGTCAGGCTCAAAAAGATCTTTCTCAAAGTAAGCCTCGATATAAAAGGAGACAAGAACCAGTTCTTATATAGCTCCGATAATAAATCATATGCAACTGCAGGTGAACCTTTTACAACTGCCGCAGGCTATTGGAAAGGTACACGGTTAGGATTGTTTTCATTCAACGAACTTAACATCGGTGGCATCGCTTCATTTAACAGCTTTATATATAATTATGACGGCCCGAAGGGCAGGTAATTTATAAGTGTAATAAATACATTTAATATGAAAATCATGAAAATAGCCTTCTATGTGATTCTAGTTTCAATGGTCATGACAGGTTGCCAATTCAGCAGATCTGTTAAAAAAGACCTTGCTTCCGGCCTTACTTCAACAGGTAATGGACTAACCTGCGAGGAAGTATATCTGACTGTAAATAATGAAAGAACAACCAGGAATTCATTCAGTTATGGTGAAATGGCTTATCTGGTCTTCAATGATGTCAGAGGATTTAAGCAGGAAAACAGCAAATCCTTCCCGCTCATGCAGATTTTAGTGACCAGCCTAAAGGGTGATACCCTTCTGTTTGCAGATAATCTTTACTCCGAATATACTGACGGCATGAACTATTCACCTCTTCAGCTGACTGCCGATCTGACATTTGCAGCACCAATAAAATCAGGGGGCGAGTATTTATTAAAAGTAATCATAAGAGACAGAAAGGGATCGGGTATCTATACATCAAGATTAAAATTCTCGGTCAAGGGGAATGATAAGATAAATGCTGAGCCTTTAAATGTCTCTTACAATGAGATTTACGTTTATTCCGAGGGAAAAGACAAAGTCATAAATGACGGGAAAATCAGCTTTGACGACAATATATATATTATGGTTGAGGGACTCAAAGGATTTAAAGAGGAGAACGGAATGGTTTTTCCGGGATTAAGCATCATGGGAACTGATTCATCCGGCAACAAAACGCTGAATAATGAAGACTTGTTTTCTGAATATAGTACTGCAGGAATCGCAGTTACTGATTTCACTACCAGAGTTTCGGCTCATTTTAAACTTACAGGTTCTGAATTCAATAATCCATTGCATGTAGAACTTGTCGTCTGGGATAAAAAGAGCAGTGCAAAGCTGAAAGTTGTGACTGACCTGACTGTTGAATAAAATCACATAAAACCGATAATGCTATTCAATATGAAAAAATCTATTTCACGCCGCAGTTTTTTTGACCAGACAATCGGTATCAGTGCCGGAGCACTTATACTTCCTTCATTGAAAGGAATGACATTCAATGGAAGTGGACTAAAACCGATGATAATTTCAAGCCATACAAACGATACTGGCAAGAATGCAATGGAAACAGGATGGGAAATTCTCAGTAAAGGAGGTTCAGCAGTTGATGCCGTTGAGAAAGCTGCCAATGTGATCGAGGCAGACCCGGAGGATACATCTGTCGGATTAGGCGGTCTCCCTAATGAAGATGGTGTTGTACAACTCGATTCATCATTCATGGACGGCAAGACCTATTCGGCCGGTGCAGTGGCATGTCTGGAAAATATTATGCATCCATCATCGGTAGCCAGGCTGGTTATGCAGCATACCGATCATGTGCTGCTTGTCGGCGCCGGAGCCCTCTCATTTGCAAAGGCATGGGGATTTAAAGAGGAGAACCTCCTCACTGAAAAAGCACGTAAGATATGGCTGAGATGGAAAGAGGATCTCAGTCCTGATGACGACTGGGGAGTGCCAGAGCATCTGCAGAATCTTAAAAGCGGCACATCATACTGGAAGGATTTTCCTGATATAGAGCATCATTACGGAACCACAAATGTAATTGCTATAGACATTAATGGAGATATTGCAGGATGCACTACTACCAGCGGACTTAGCTTCAAGCTGAATGGCCGGGTCGGAGACTCGCCGATAATTGGTGCCGGGTTATATGTCGATAATGAGGTGGGTGCCGCCGGAGCTACAGGACGCGGAGAAGATGTAATCAAATCTTGCGCTTCATATTATATAGTATTCAGAATGAAGGAAGGAAGAACCCCTCAGCAGGCCTGTGAAGATGCGATGCTGATGATTGCTGACCGATACCGTAAAGTGAATCCTGATTATCTGCCGTCGGAAAAATTTGTTGCTATAAGCAAATCCGGCGAAACGGGCTGCGCTATGATGAAGGGCACCAACAAGCCGGCAATGTCAGTGAGAACGGAGAAGGGTTATCTTAAGCAGGAAGGGAATATTGTATTTCCTGATAAATAATATCCGATAGTTGTTGCAGGTTGCTGGTTCTACTTAAGTCTTATGCTTTTTTCGTACAGAGTCTTCCAGTCCTCATTGCCTGAAACTGGCTGTGGTTTGTCAGATGCTTTCCGCACAATATCCTTGATGTACAGATTCCTTTCACCTCTTAACATTCCCTTGCCATGATCAACACTGTCAACCCAGGCGGTGAACCTGTTTATCTTATGCGGCAAAATCTCATCCGTCCTGATATATGCAATATCTTCAGTTTTCAGCTGATAGTTGTCATATGATGTCGCCCATACATCGACATAATAGACATACGGGCCAAGGTTTGAGAATACCGCTACCCCGTCAGCATCAGTATATCCCTCCGATTCAATGTTTGTTTCACCCTCCCAGTCAGGCAGGGTTGGGTACAACCTTACGCTTGCATTTGGCACAACATATTCATGATAATACTCAAGAACTTCAATTTCGAGGAGTGTCGGTATCATTACATTGATTGTCATTACAGCCTTATCGGATAAACCCGAGTTTGATGTTGCCGTAAGGGTAACGTCATATGAGCCGGTGCCTGTAAAAACATGCACAGGATTGACTTCATTCGAAATATAGCCGTCGCCAAAATCCCATTCATACTTATCGGCATTTTCCGATCCGTTGTCAAAGTAAACATTCTGTCCAACTTCCGGTTCGGCGGTATCAGCTGTAAACTGCGCACGAGGAGTCTGCTTGCACGAAAACAGACTAAGTGACAGAATCAGTGAGATATATAATATCTTTTTCATATTACTGGGTTTTGAATTTATATTTTGAAGTTCAAATTTTATGCCATCTTTTTTAAAAGTCACACTTCAATGCCTTAACGTTGCATGTAGGGTAAAGAAAAGAAGGGTTTTTAAATAAAAAATATGATTATCTTTGCACTCCGTAAAATTGAAGCTTGATAATGATAAAGATAACATTTCCTGACGGATCGGTAAAAGAATATAATGAGGGCATCACCAGCCTCCGGATTGCTGAACAGATAAGCCCGAAGCTGGCAAAAGAAGTATATGCAGCCACAGTCAATGGCGAGATACTGGATCTGACGAGGCCTATCACCACCGACGCCACGCTTAAACTTCACAAGTGGGAAGATGAAGAGGCAAAGCACGCTTTCTGGCACTCATCAGCCCACCTCCTGGCCGAAGCGCTTGAAGCACTCTATCCTGGCATCAAGTTCGGGATTGGTCCCGCCATTGAGAACGGCTTCTATTATGATGTCGATCCGGGTGAGGGGAAAGTGATCACTGAGACAGATCTCCCAGCCATTGAAAACAAGATGAAGGAGTTCGCGTCACAAAACCAGGTATACAACAGAAGAGATGTTTCAAAGAAAGATGCAATAGACCTCTTTACGAAAAAAGGCGATGAATATAAGACTGAACTTATCAGTGAACTTGTTGATGGCACCATTTCACTTTACACTCAGGGGAATTTCACAGATCTTTGCCGCGGTCCGCACCTGGCGTCAACAGAACCGATTAAAGCCATCAAGCTTACCAGCGTTGCCGGGGCTTACTGGAGAGGAAATGAGAACAGGAAGATGCTCACAAGGATTTATGGCATAACGTTCCCGAAACAAAAAATGCTGGACGAATACCTTGTTTTCCTTGAAGAGGCAAAAAGAAGGGACCATCGCCGTATAGGCAAGGAGCTTGAACTTTTTACATTTTCCCAGAAGGTGGGAATGGGACTTCCGTTATGGCTTCCTAAAGGTGCTGATTTAAGGCAGAACCTGATTAGTTTCCTCACTTCCCTTTTGCGAAAAAGAGGCTACAAGATTGTTGCTACTCCGCATATCGGGAATGTCAATCTTTATAAGACATCGGGTCATTTTGAGAAGTACGGGGCAGATTCATTTCAGCCTATCTCCACACCTCAGGAGGGTGAGCAGTTCATGCTTAAGCCAATGAACTGTCCGCATCACTGCGAAATATATAATGCTACTCCACACTCCTACAAGGAGCTTCCGCTGAGAATGGCTGAGTTCGGAACAGTGTACAGATATGAACAGAGCGGCGAACTGCACGGGCTTACAAGGGTCAGGAGCTTTACCCAGGATGATGCTCACATTTTCTGCAGACCCGATCAGCTGCGCGAGGAATTCAAGAGCATTATCGACCTGATACTTTATGTTTTCAGGATAATGAATTTCAACGATTTCTCTGCTCAGATATCCTTAAGGGATCCTGAAAACAAGCAGAAGTATATCGGTTCGGACGAGAACTGGGAAAAAGCTGAAAAGGATATCATCGAAGCTGCAGCCGAAAAAAATCTTTTAACAACTGTGGTACTCGGAGAAGCCGCATTTTATGGTCCCAAGCTCGACTTCATGGTAAAGGATGCCATCGGCCGTAAATGGCAGCTCGGGACTATACAGGTTGATTATAATCTTCCTGAGCGGTTCGACCTGACATATAATGGCAGCGATAACCAGAAGCACAGGCCTGTGATGATCCACAGAACTATCTTCGGATCTATGGAAAGATTCGTGGCAGTTTTGATCGAGAATACATCTGGTAAATTTCCGCTATGGCTGGCTCCCGAAAAGGCAGTCATTTTACCCATCAGCGATAAATTCAACGATTATGCGGGAAATGTTTTGGAAATTCTAAATAATTCCGATATTTGC
>PMBC01000009.1:0-422 GCA_003152835.1 Bacteroidales bacterium
GTCCCATATATAATAATAAACCCACCCCTTCCCTTCCGCTTAGCGGGAGGATCCTACTTGGAGTCACCGGTCACCATTTATCTTTCCTGCAACTTAATATATGATATATCAGTCATTCTTGAACAACTTCACTTATTTTTTTATTATTTTACATTCGGAAAGGTCTTTTTACAGAAAACCATGGAAAAAACCAGGTTCAGAACCATAACCCTTATTGCCGATATTATTATCCTGGCAATAGCATTCCTCCTTATGGTATGGACCAAACCTGCCAGTCTGAGAGTTTATCTTCCCTCACACAGTATTTTCTTTGCTATCCTCGCAGTAATATGGCTTCTTGTTTCCCTGGTAAACGGCAAGATGCACAGGGGGAAGATCATTAATTTTACATCATTATTCAACAGGGTTCTGGTCAGTAACCT
>PMBC01000009.1:555-4155 GCA_003152835.1 Bacteroidales bacterium
GGAAATAGCACAGGCTGTCATTAAGATGACCGGGCCAAAACTTACAGAACGCACCGCTGTTCTTTCAACAACAACAATATTCAATATTGCAAGCCTTCCGGAAGATAAATACACTTATATCATAAACCTTCATAAGATCAATGATATTAAGAATCTTGATTCTTTCATTGATGCCGTCAATCAGAAACTGGAAACAAAAGGATATTTCTTCTGCTCCGTCGAGACAAAAGATCAGAGGAAGAAAAGGGTATTGAAGAAGTTTCCTCCGGTTTTGAATTATATTCTTTACACCTTTGATTTTGTGGTGAAGCGGGTTCTTCCAAAGCTGAAGTTCACGCGTCCGCTTTATTTTTTTCTTACCCACGGCAATAATGCAGTTATTTCCCGGGCAGAAGCGCTGGGGCGTCTTTCAAGAGGCGGATTCAGGATAAGACAGGAATCCTTTATTGGTAATTATCTTTGCATTGAAGCAAAAAAGATCTTTGAACCCTTCACTATAAATGAAAATATTTACGGCCCCCTTATAGCTTTGCAAAGAGTTGGAAAGAACGGTGAAATAATGAAGGTCTACAAGCTCCGGACTATGCATCCTTATTCCGAATATATCCAGGATTATGTTTACAGGCTTCATGATCTGGAAGATGGAGGGAAGTTCAAAAATGATTTCAGGGTCACTTCATGGGGGGCGGTTTGCAGGAAGATATGGCTCGATGAGTTGCCGATGATCATTAATTATTTTAAGGGCAATATGAAGCTTGTCGGTGTAAGGCCTTTGAGCAGGCAGTATTTTGAACTATACAGTAAAGAGGTCCGGGAAAGAAGGATCAGATATAAACCCGGGCTTATTCCTCCTTTTTACGTCGATATGCCTGATGATCTTGAAAGCATTCAGGCTTCAGAAATCAAATATTTTAATTCATACGACAAGCATCCGTTCCGTACAGATTTTAAATATTTCTGGAAGTCCTGGTGGAATATCCTTTTCAGGCACGCAAGAAGCAGGTAGCCTTCCGAAGCGTAAGGGCGAGAGTGGGGGATGGCGTGAGGTTAAGGGGAAAAAAGATAAAAGATAAAAGTCACAAGACAAAAGTAAACCCACATTTTAATTGGCTTAACTTTTTCACTTTTATCTTTTTACTTTTGTCTTTTGTCTTGATCTTTACTCATTCAAAGAAAAAATCCTTTCCACAATCTCCCATTTCTCCGGTGTATCAGCTTTGGATCCTGCATTCTGGAACTGAGACACATATTCCTCCCATTCTTTTTGCTTTGGCAATGACCCGAGCTTCTTCATCGCCTTCTCATGGTCAAAATCCGGAACGGTATCCATTATCATAAAGGCCATGTTTTCCTTAATATATATCTCCATGTCAATAATGCCGACTTCCTTTATACCTTTAGATATGACTGGCCAGATATTTTCAGGCTTATGTATCTCCTTGTATTTTTTAATCAGCTCTTTATTTTCCTGAAGCTTCAGAACTTTGCAGTAACGCTTGTAAACAGGAAGTTGCGTGGTTTTTAAATAGCCGTTCATGATTTTATTTTAATGGTACAATGGTGCAAAGGTGCAACGCCGCACACTGCTCGCCGCATATTCCTTGCATTAAATATCAAAATCAGTTGCTTTATCAATAAGGAATTTTTTTATTTCATCTTCAGAGACGGCAGGTACGAGATATTCTATTGATTCTGAATGATCAATGTCATTAAAATAACTTAGTTGTGCCCTGAAAAGTTTTTCAGAAAATAGCTGATCATAAATTTCAATTGCCTTTTTTGATATTTGTCCTATAGAATAGAAATATTTTAAGATGAAGTACATATCTACATAATCTTTCCATTTTGATCTGCGTCCAAGCGCGTACGCTTTCATTGCGGCCAGATCAATAAGGTCGGGTAACCTCAGGCTGTTCTCAAATTTGTTTTTTACATCAATCCTGAAGGGATATTCAAAAAATGTAAATTTCACATCCCTGATGGTTACATTCATTTGCTCTGACACTCTCCTTGTAACTGTATATGGATAGCCGAATGCTGAAATTTTTGAAACAATTTTTTTGTGGTTCAGGGAGGTAAGCTTAAAAAGATCAAAATCTATCGATCTCCGGTGACCAACATATAAAGCGACTGCTGTTCCACCAGCCAGATAATATTCATGTACAAATTGCTTAACCAGAGGTAAAAATTCAATTTGGTTTCCGGTTAAAATCTCTTTATGCATTTCTTGTAAAAAATAGTGAGAAAAAATTATATATTTCCGGATAATAATTCAACTTTTTCCTTCCTTTGGCACCAAAAAAGACTTGCGATATTTCCTTTACTCCCATAATTTTAATGAGAGTTTTGATTTCATCCATACTGCCATAATTCAATATGGTTTCCACCAAAAATTCAGGGCTTATGTTTTCCTTTTTGTCACCGGGCGTATACCAGAAAAGATTGCTGTTCCTGCAGATAAATGCTTTTAATTCAGGACTATTCATTTCAAAATATCATACCCAAATATAACAAAATAAAATTGTTTTTCGTCTGATTCAGACAGGTTAATTTAAAAAGGGCATGAGGTGAGTTTATAATATCAAACCGCAAGCCGCAATCCAAAGTTGCGCCGGAATAATAATCCAATTTTCAAATTACTCCTGCTCCGGCGCCCATCATTTTTAATCATTTGTGCTACGATACCGCAACCTCCCGCTGAAGCGGGACAAGTTCTACGAGGTTGCTTGTTACCTGAGTTAATTAAGTCCACGGTCATTGCGAGGATCCGCCGGCTGGCGGAGACGAAGCAATCCTTTTAACCCACCCCCACCCCTCCAAGGAGGGGAACCCTTTTTTTATCCCATATCGCCGCAAGGCGAGCATCGCTATCAATTTTACATTAAATCCTGAATTGGTTAATCTTAAACAGAGTATAATTGTGCCGGCGCGAGGGCAATCCGGAAATGGCGCGAACTGCAGCCTGTTTGGTAGCGCCTTTAAGGCTGTGCGCAGCGCGCGTACAAACAAGCTGCAGTTGTCATTTCCGGCGCCCTTTTTTGGTTCATTTTTTGGGCGAACAAAAAATGAACAAATTGATTTCGGCGAATCCAAATCAAAAAATGGGGTTTGGGGCAACGCCCCATATAGAATAATAAACCCACCCCCTTACCTCCCCTACCCTTTATACACATTTATTTTGAAATCCTTTAACCACAGGATGACACAGACTGCCCCGATCTATCGGGGTAGTTACACGGGGTAAATCACGGAGTAATTTCCGGATTAAATGTTTGAATTAATAAGGGGTAAATCTAAAGGCTGGCGCTCGGAATGGAGCGGAGCGTAATGAGGAATCTCCAAATCGAAACAACCAAGTTCTTAACGCGAATGAATCCGCTGGCCTTGCTCCGCCGTCCGCGTGTCGCCGTAGCTTCAGCGGAGGCACAAGNNGACGAGTTCACCGAAGGTAATCTCCCCTGAAATAAACAAAATGATTTAAAAGATGTGTATAAAGGGTAGTTACCTCCCAGGAGGGGATCTTAAAATAATTTCTAAATTTGTTATTGATAAAATAAAATAATCAATCGCCATGCGCAGCATAAGAAAAAAGAAAGTCTT
>PMBC01000009.1:4259-5401 GCA_003152835.1 Bacteroidales bacterium
CATACTCCTGCAAAAGAAAACCTTTGTAAAGAACTGGGTGTCAGATATAAAATTCTGAAAAGAATTCCTTATGCAAATCTCCCCCCAAGAACAACCACAGATTTGCGTTCCATCAGGCCGATTCCATATCGGATAGACCTTGCCGGCACCTGGATCGACCAGCCGTATGTTTCAAAATATTGTGCCGGAGCTGCAATCACCGTCTCCATCGAACCGACAATAGAATTCAACGAGCGTTCCGGAATGGCCACTTCCACCAGAAAAAAAGCAATAGAGCTCTGGAACAACCAGCTTCCTCTTGAAAAGCCCGAAAANNTTATGATAAGGGCAAATACTGGCCTTCGAAATTTGAAACAATCTCAGATCCGGATATATTCAAATGGCTTGAGGATAGGCTCTACATGAAAACCCTCTGGCCGAGGCCGGCAGATTTCAATGTATTATCCGAGACGAAAATAAACAGGAAAAACGTTCTGGCCCTGACAGAGGCTGCCGATTTTACGTGGGAGGGGCTGAAAGCAAAAAGCATGAATTTATTTTCCCTGGGGTTTCTCAATTCTTTCAATGCACAGGTAAAGATGTTCCCTAAAATGATGAATCCCGAGATTGCAAAAGTGATCGGCCAGTATAAAAATCATGCGCTTGCCTGGAAGCTCTCCGGGGCCGGTGGCGGCGGCTATCTGATTCTGGTCAGCGAGAAAAATATACCCGATTCTATCAGGATTAAGATCCGCATAAAGGAGCTAGGGCTGTAAGAGGGTCTTGCATGACCGTAGGGCTGCAAGACCTTTGTTAACCCACCCCCACCCCTCCAAGGAGGGGAGTTTATCTATTACCCCCTGACGCCGGTCGCCGGTCGCCGGTCTTGCCGTTGTACCATTGTACCCTTTGACCACCGAAGCCTTGGCGAAGGTGGTTTGTACCGTTGCACCCTTTTTTATACATTTACAGTTGTTAAATAATTAACAGATGAAGCGTATATTAATAACCGGCGGTGCCGGCTTTGTCGGATCCCACCTCTGCGAAGAACTTCTTAACCGGGGTAATGAAGTTATATGCCTCGATAACTATTTCACCGGGTCAAAGCAGAACATAACCCATCTTCTCGATAACCATAATTTCGAAGTTATAAGACACGACAT
>PMBC01000170.1:0-2441 GCA_003152835.1 Bacteroidales bacterium
AGGGTGAACATTCCCAAAAAGTACAAAGCGACTCATGAAGATCATTTCGGACAGGTTACTTCCAGATTCCTTGAATATATGAATGAAGGCAATCTGCCCGAGTGGGAAGTGCCGGGGATGATAACCAAATACTACACAACCACTAGTGCATTGAAAATGGCAAAGGGAGAATAACCTTTCAGGAGCTGAATATAATCGGAGAGCTTATTAAGTGTACATTGTACACTTAATGAGCTCTCTCTGGTTTTAATCTCCGGTGATCCGGATATTTAAACAAAAAGATCTTCGAGGACCATGCTATAAAGTTCATCGAGCCTGATCTCTGCTGCTTTAGCCTGTTGTGGAACCAGGCTCTCCTCCGTCATTCCCGGCACAGTATTGATCTCAAGGAAAAATGGGTTATCCCCGACAACGATAAAGTCGATCCTGACGATCCCCTTGCATCCAAGAAGGTCATATATAACAGAGCTCATCCGCTGGATCTCCTCTGTAATGTTAACGGGCATCAGGGCTGGAGTCACCTCTTCTGATTTCCCGGAAGAGTACTTTGCCTCGTAATCGAAAAACTCATTTTTACTTATTATTTCGGTGACTGGCAAAACAAGTGTCTTTTTACCGGTTTTTACAACCCCGCATGCCACCTCCCTGCCTTTCATAAATGCCTCGATCAGCACCTCATCGCTCTCTTTTAATGCTTTTTGTATAGCATCCGGAAGTTCCTCTTTCTTTTTCACTTTGGAGACGCCAAAGCTCGAGCCGCTGTCGTTGGGTTTGACGAAACAAGGCATGCCCAGCTTTTTTGTAATGGCCGAAAGGTCAGGGCTGGCATCCTTTCGAATAAGGATTGAATCGGCCATAGGAATTTCATACTCCTTAAGGAAGAGCTTGCAGGCCTGTTTATTGAATGTAAGCGCTGAGCAAAATGCATCGCAGGTTGAATATGGTATTTTCAGCATGTCAAAATACCCCTGAAGAAGGCCGTTCTCACCCGGTGTGCCGTGGATTGCGATGAAGACTGCATCAAACCTGATCTTCAGGTCGTCAGTAACAAGAGTGAAATCATTCTTGTCAATATTATAATAACTCCCTTTTTGATCTTCCCAGTACCATTCAGAGTCCCTGATCATAATAATATAAACCATATATTTTGACGAAAGGGCTTTGCTAACTTCGTTCGCACTCTTGACGGATATTTCAAATTCAGAAGAATTTCCTCCGGCTGCAATTGCAATAGTTCTCATGGATTAATTGAAATGTTATTCAAATTTAGTCATTTGTTCCGTTAATCAGATATTTTTTACCTTTGATGGAAATTCTAAAAAACTGAGAAATGAAAAGAGGTTGTTTAATTTCGATAATTGTGGTTGCATTTTTTGCATTGATAATTCTCGGAGCTGTACTCTGGGGTATAAAAGTCAATAATAACATGGTAACTATGCAGGAGAAGGTAAAAAGCCAGTGGGGCAATGTGGAAACACAGTACCAGCGAAGGGCTGACCTCATCCCGAATTTTGTAAATACCGTCAAGGGTGCAGCCAACTTTGAAAAGGAGACACTTACAAAAGTTATTGAGGCCAGGGCAAAAGCCACTCAGGTGACGCTAGACCCCACTAAAATGACTGCCGAGAATATGAAGCAGTTCCAGGCAGCACAGGGCGAACTCAGTTCATCACTGTCAAAACTTATGGTCGTTGTGGAGCAGTATCCGGAGCTGAAGGCAACTCAGAACTACAGAGACCTTCAGGTTGAACTTGAAGGAACTGAAAACCGTATTTCAGTTGAAAGAAGAAATTTTAACGATGTTGCCCAGTCGTTCAACGCATATATCAAGAGGTTCCCTGAGAGTTTTATTGCCGGAGTGCGCGGTTTTACCGAAAGGCCGTATTTTCTATCCACGGAAGGCGCCGACAAAGCACCTCAGGTCACTTTCTGATACGCAGATATCCCGACTTAATGAAAGCATCATCGTTTTTTACGAAAGAGCAGCAGGCTCATATACGCGAGGCTATAACAGAGGCAGAAAAGGAGACATCCGGAGAGATACGGGTTCATATCGAAACACATTTTTCAGGGGATATCCTTGACAGGGCTTCCTGGATATTCAAGAGGATAGGCATGCACCAGACAAAAGAGAGAAATGGAGTGCTTTTTTATCTTGCTGTCAGGAACAGAAAGTTTGCAATAATAGGTGACGCTGGTATAAATGCGAAAGTATCTGAAGGATTCTGGGATAAAATAAAGGGAATAATGGAAGATGATTTCAGAGAAAAAAATTTTACCGAGGGACTGGCCAAGGGAATTCTTATGGCAGGGAACCAGCTGAGAGAACAATTTCCGCACCTTGCTACCGATGTCAACGAATTATCTGACGAGATATCATTTGGTGATCCTGATCTAACCGGTAAAGGATGATTATGAGAATGAAATTATTTATACTACCG
>PMBC01000170.1:2463-25168 GCA_003152835.1 Bacteroidales bacterium
CAAATAGCAATTGTCACAGTTACCAGTCTTCATGGATACGACAAGGCAGATTATGCGCAGAGACTTGGAGAAAAATGGGGAATAGGACAGAAGGGAAAGAATAACGGAATTCTTATTCTGGTTAAACCAAAAACAGAATCTGAACAGGGAGAAGTTTATATTACCCAGGGTTACGGACTCGAAGGTGGCATACCTGATCTGCATGCCTCAGATATAATTAATAATCAAATACTTCCATCATTCAGGACAGGAGATTATTACGGCGGTCTTGATAAAGCCACCAGTACCCTCATGCAGCTGGCAAGAGGAGAATTCCCTGCAGATCTGTACAAGAAACATCAGGACACTGGTGCCATTACACCGTTCATAATATTTTTAATCTTTATTATCATTATGATGTTTATGCGCAGCGGAGGCGGGAAAAACCAGAGACATATCAGCAATAAAGGATTGCCTCTCTGGATGCTGCTTTCAATGATGAATTCCAGAAATAGTCATAATGGAAGCTGGGGAGGCTTCTCGGGTGGTGGTGGAGGTGGCTTTGGCGGTGGCGGCGGCGGAGGCTTTGGTGGCTTTGGCGGCGGAAGCTTCGGCGGCGGTGGAGCTGGAGGAAGCTGGTAGCTATGAGCCATCAGCTTAAATGATTATTCTCTTCCTCCGATATACCTTCTCCACTTCTCAATTACCTGTTTCATATGATCCGGGAGTTCTGAATCGAATGATAGCCGCTTGCCTGTCACAGGATGATCGAATTCTAATGATTTTGCATGCAGAGCCTGACCGGGAAGGATTTTGAAGCAATTCTTTACAAATTGCTGGTATTTAGCAAATGTTGTACCTTTTAGTATCTGATCACCACCATATTCTTCATCGTTAAAAAGCGGATGCCTGATATAGCTGAAATGGACTCTTATCTGATGGGTACGTCCTGTTTCAAGCTTGCATTCAACCATTGAAATATATCCGAGATCCTCAATTAATCTGTAATGTGTAATTGCAGTTTTACCCTGGCTCCCGTCAGGAAACACCTGCATTACCCTCCTGTCGCGGATGCTCCTGCCTACAAACCCGGTAATCGTCCCCGATGGAGGTTCCGGAACTCCCCAGACCAGGGCAATATATTTACGATCGGTTGTCCGGTCATAAAACTGTTTTGAAAGCCTGTTAAGGGAAAGTTCATTTTTGGCAATTACAAGAAGACCTGAAGTGTTTTTATCAATCCTGTGAACCAACCCCGGGCGTAATTCACCAGTAGAAAACAGCGGAAGATCCCGGAAATGCCACATGAGGGCGTTAACAAGCGTTCCAGTGTAGTTGCCATATCCTGGATGGACTACCATACCTGCTTCTTTATTTAATACAACCACGTCATCGTCCTCGTAAACGATATTAATCGGGATATTCTCTGGAATGAGTTCAATTTCCCTTGGTGGGGTAGGAAGGACAATCTGAACAACATCGTCAGGCTTTATCTTGTAACTGGGTTTGACAGGATTATCATTTACAAGAATATTTCCTGCGTTGGCTGCATTCTGAATTCTGGTGCGTGATGTATTTTCCATTCTGGAAAACAGGAACTTATCAATCCTGACCACAGACTGACCGGGATCAGCCTTAAAACGATAATGTTCAAAAAGTTCCTGTTGTTCAACTAATTCATCTTCAGCCATCATAACAAGTTAATTAGTCTTTACGAGGCGACTGTGTCTCAACTGCCTGCCATTCTGACTAAGGATTAAAAAATAGATACCGTTGTGGAGTGAAGAGATGTCTACCCTTCCGGTACAAGGGACTTTTATAAGAATCCTTCCCTGAAGATCAGCAACAGAGATATATGTTAACCCTGAAACCGGTATGCTTTCAGGGTCAATTGTTATAAAGTCACTGGCAGGGTTGGGCCAGAAATGAAAAGCCTCCGTTTTCCCGTAATTAACATCATTTATTGATGTTGTAAGCGGCGATCCTACTATGGGCCTGATCATTATAGTGCCGGCAACTGCCGACTGTTTCCATTCTCCGCTTAGCCAGTAAAACTGCCTGTTGCTGCCAGATGTATTGATATCAAAACCTGCATTCAGGAATGTCTCGGAACGCTGTTTCCAACCCACGTAGAAAACCCCGTTCACGGGCACTGGATCAATTAAGGAGTAAGTGTAAAATCCATTAATTGATTTTCCCTTTTCAACAGTTACATTTTCCCTTGTGTAGAGGATATCGCCAGGAATTCCATTATTATCGCCCCATACCATAAGGTCAAAAGTTCTTTTGTTGGCATCAAGGTAGCTGTCATTAAAACAGATGTTTACAGCACGCAGGGTATCTTCAATGTACGATCTGAAGCGGCAGGCCACCCTGGCGTTTCTCGACCCGAGGCCACTGACCCCGTAACCCTCTTCTGCAGAGCCATCATCATATGCAAAGTAGTTTTTAAAAACCTGGTAGTAGACCAGAGTGTCATTTTCTTTAGGGTCGAATATATCGGTAATAAGCCATGCAGTGACTTTGAACAGGGCAGAATCATCCTTATCCGTGTCAAATGTATATATAAGGTCGGCGTTAAAATCTTCGCTTGTTTCAGGGGCAATGTTATCGGCGCCTGCAGAAAAATATTTCACCAGGGAGTTTTTATAAACATCCCGGATTTCAAAATCACGTGTGATGTTCCTTGTGATATTGTCGTTGTTCCTGTAATGGATCGGAATTGAAGAGCCCATCTCCTGCAGGTATATCTGCCTGAAATGCTTAAATGGCATTGCTTCATATGTATTCAGAAGAGAACGGAGCGGGGTCCTGAAAGCAACATCGTGAGACACAGTATCGGCACTGTTTCTGTTCTTATTGAGCAAAACATAATCGATGTTCCAGATGTCGCAGTTTCCAACGATAGAAGGATCGCTGACGTTTGAGCTAAGAGTTACATAGTTTTTGAAACGAAACTTAAAGCCCCTATGCAAGTATCTCTCCTGGTCAATTTTTAAAATCACCGCTTTAAAATTGTGCCATGCTCCGCCTTTTGCTTTCCATATAGAATACCATTTATCTTCTACTGGGGCATAGAATTGGAGGGTTAGGGAGTCATTATCTTCCGGAAGGTCTGCTAATCCTCCTGGCTGAAAATAAAAGCTCAGAAAAATACTATCTGATGCCGCGTAATTAAGGTCTACCGGCAGGGAAGTGAGACGATCGGCTTCAAACCTTGCTGAAGATGCCGGTTCGTACAAATTTCCCAATGCATCAAGAGCGTCGAATGTAGCAATGCCTGTCGTGATCTGGTTATTGGAGTAATCATTATTAATGAGCACATAATTATCTCCCCATTTATTATTATCAGGAATTATCCCATAGCCTGAAAAGTCATCGAAAAAAGGAAGGTTTACAGTGTCAGTTGACGATTTGCCCTGAAGAAATATTTTATTTTTCAGGCGGGGGTCCGACTGCAGCCCGACCGTTACCTCCTGACCCTGCGCACTGCATAGGCAAAAAATGAGGAAGATAATATTTAATGATGACTTTTTTATTTTCACTATTTTTTGGCCGGCTGGGGAAGCAACCCGGCAGGAGGTATCGTATCTGAAATAACAATATTAGTTGAATCGACCGGTAATTTGAGCGAATCAACAGTGAGCCAGAGGTACATTGACGATCCTATCTGGAGTGTGGCATCTTCCTTACTTTCAGGATTCTGTTTATATACAAAGGCATTCAGAGTATCTTCCGCAGTCATAATTGTGTTATCATAAATGAACGTTCCAAGGTTCAGCGAGGATTCAAGTATCCTGTCGGTGGCGGGTACAAGGTTCATACCGATAAGGACAGGAACAGGCGTTCTCTGGTTGCTGAGTCCTTTACCAAGTATCAGGTCAATGACAGATCCTTTTTGAAGTGAGTCATTTTTACTGATCTTATTTCCGTCACTAAGCTGATCGAGAACGACATCTATTGAGAGGTCGGGTTTGTAGATCAATTTGCCCATTATAAGTCCTGAACTCTCTATCAGGGATATTGCCTGGCGCTTGGGAAGGTCAATCAGATCGGGCATGGCTACCATCTCAGGACGAAAGGCATTGATAGTCAATGCAATATTCCTCCATTTTTTAACCTTAAGACCTGCCTTGGGACTTTGTTCGGCAATACAGCCGCGTGGAACAAGCGTAGTATACACTGAGTCGATTACGGTATATTTCATCTTGCTGTTTTTCGCAAGTTTTACGGTCTCCTCCATGGTCAGGCCATAAAAATCAGGTACAGAGCGCGACTGGCCGTGTCTCGTAAAAAAATTAAGCCAGATAAGCGAAACCATTACTATCCCGACTGTTATCAACATTGCCAGGCCCAGGTGTTTTACAAATACTTTGCTGAAAATGAATTCTTTTAAGCTCATAAAGGCAATTAGTACATTAATATTAACGCAAATGTATCGATAAAATTATTATTAAACCCTGTTGTAGAGGGAGTCCCTTTCAGCCGGTTCAAACCCTGCCTCAAGGATAAGGTTGCATATTTCCTCTGACGACATAGCCGGGTTCTTAACTTCAGCTCCAGCCATTGAATAGATCCTTGTGGTATCGTCAATTGTTCCATCAAGATCATCAGCGCCGAATGAGAGGCTCAATTGCGCGATCTCCTTTCCTGTCATCGGCCAGTAAGCCTTTATATGGGTTATATTGTCGAGGAATATCCTTGATACTGCATAATTACGAAGATCTTCAATGACGCTTACCTCACCCAGGTATGACATGCTGTTATTAGCTTTTTTGTATTTAAGAGGGATAAACGCATTGAATCCTTCAGTTTTATCCTGCAGGGAGCGCAACCTTTCCATATGGTCTATACGATGGCTGTAATTTTCAATATGTCCGTACAGCATCGTGGCATTAGATGGAATCCCAAGCCTGTGTGCCGTTTCATGAATTGTCAGCCACAATTCTGATGAGGATTTCTCATCACAGATATTCCGCCGGATCTTCTCATCGAAAATCTCAGCGCCTCCCCCGGGAATTGAATCAAGTCCATATTCTTTCAGCTGAACAAGCCCTTCTTCAATTGATAGCCCGGCTTTACTAATCATGTAATCGAGTTCAATTGCCGAGAAAGCCTTAACGTGAAGCGATGGTCTGTGCTGTTTGATATTCCGGATAAGCATGCCATAATAATGCAGGTCATATGCAGGATGTACTCCCCCCACGATATGAACTTCAGTAACTGCTTTATTGTCGAATTGTCTTACAATATCAAGCATCTGCTCCTGGCTGTATTCCCAGCTCTCAGGGTCCCATGCCGGCTTATGATATGAACAAAACCGGCAATTATACACGCACTTATTGGTAGGCTCTATGTGGAAATTCCTGTTGAAGAAGGCAAGGTTGCCGTTTTTCCTCCTCCTTACCATCGAAGCCATGATCCCCAGAAGCGGCAGATCACATTTTTTATATAACAGTAATCCCTCCTCAGGTGAGATCCTTATACCTTCAGATACCTTCGAATAAATCTGCCTGATATCGTTGTCGCTTATCTGTGAAAGAAATCCAGTCATCTGAATATTAAAAGAAAGTAAATTTAATAAAAAAGGCGCCTTGCAAAGGCACCTTTGAATCTATAATCGTCTACTGATTTATGATTTCAGCTTAAGTTCGGAAGTTACAGTGAGTTTCTTTCTTCCCTTTGCCCTGCGTGCAGCAAGAACTCTTCTGCCGTTGGGAGTGGACATTCTTTCCCTGAATCCATGTTTATTTACCCTTTTCCTTCTCGACGGCTGATATGTCCTTTTCATCTGTGTAATATTTTATATTAATCGCACTCTTTTAATTTGAGATCGCAAAGATAGTGTTTTTTTGGAATTTCAATACAGGTCAATAATATTTTTATATAAATCAAACCGGCAGAAAGACTATTTTCTTGGTTTCAAAAAAAGGTTCACTGAAGAACTCCTTTATTGCCCAGACTCTGACTTTGCCGGTGAATGGTTCAACCTCTTCTTCAATGGAACCTCCCTTGAGATATAAAATACCGTTAACAATTGAATTCTTGCTGATTTCCGAAATATTTTTTGAAGTAAGTTTTACAAATTGCTGAAATTGAGTTACGGCCCTGCTGATTACAAAGTCATACTTTCCATTTTCCTCTTCAGCCCTTTTTCTCAGAGGTGTTATATTAGTCAGCTCCAGTTCGCGGGTAACTTCAGTTACAACTTTAATTTTTTTACCTATTGAATCAAGAAGGAAGAATTCCGATGCGGGAAACATTATTGCCAGGGGTACTCCGGGGAACCCTCCACCTGTTCCCACATCAAGAATACGGGTTCCGGGGGCGAAAGAGATAACCTTTGCAATGGCGAGTGAATGAAGGACATGGTGTATAGAGAAATTCTCCATATCCTTTCTGGAAATAACATTTATCATGCTGTTCCACCGTTCATAAACCGGTTTCAGCTGTGAAATCTTATCCTTCTGAATTGCTGAAAGGGATGGGAAATATTTAAAAAGGGCATCATCCATTACCTGTTCCCGGTTTTAATAAAGATATTGTAAAGGAGGCTTTTGGCTCTGTAAAGCTGGGCTTTAACCGTACCAATAGGGATATTCATCTCTGCCGCGATTTCCTCGTATGAATATTCCTTGTAATACCTCATTTCAATAATCTCCCGGTATGGCGACTTAAGCTGGTTGACGATTTTCCTGAGGATGGCAATTTTCTGATCGTTAATCAGCGCCTCTTCAGGGTCAGGGAGTTCCGACTGAATGTTAACGGTAAGCTTATCCAACCCATCCTGCAGCTGGTCGAGCGGTACAGGCGAAGATCTTTTTTTTCTGATAAAATCGATGCAGTTGTTGGTAGCAATCATGAATAGCCAGGTGCTGAAAGCAAATCGGGGAGCGTATGAGTCAATGTTCCTGAATGCTTTTCCAAATGCTTCAATGGTCAGATCTTCAGCATCTGCAGGATTATTGACCATTTTAAGCAGCATATAATAAATTGAATCCCTGTACTTGTTCATCAGGCCTGCAAAGGCTTTTTCATTTCCCTTCTTGGCCTCTTCAACAAGTATAAGATCATTCTTAGCCTTATCCGACAGCCCCTGATTTATTTCCATTGGTATTTGCCAGGTCTTTTGAATGCGTTGCTCAGGAAAAGAAAACCATTTATCAATGGGGAAAAGATATCAAAAAATAATGAATAACCTGCCATACCCGGTTCATTTAGTTTTTTCTGAACAAGGGCCACTACCATAATCTGCGTTATCAGCCTGACGCCAAATATCATCAGCGCATATTGCCATAAAAATGGAAGAGAAAGCAGAACAATAAAGGCAGCATAAAAGATAATCCTTGATACCGGTTCAGCAATCAGCAGCAATTTGTCGCAGAATTTATAATATGGCGCTGTTGTTAAATGCCTTTTCTTTTGAATTGTCCAGTCGCTGAACTTTGAACAGGGAACAGACCTTGTGTGGGTCTCATGGCTGAATTCCACAACTGTATTGTACTTATTTGAGTTGGAATTGACAAACAGATCGTCATCTCCTGAAATGACATGATTATGGGCTCCGAATCCTTTATTTTCAAAGAAAAGCGACCGCCGGTAGGCAAGGTTCCTTCCAACACCCATATACGGAACGCCACGGATTGCCATTCCCAGGTACTGCATTGCTATTGTCAGGCAGTCGTAACGAATATATTTGTTCAGAATCCCTTTTTTATTCAGATATCCGCCATAACCCAGGACAAAACAGGTTTTTTCTTCAAAATTTGAAGCTATGCCTTTAAGCCATTTTGGTGATTCCGGCATGCAGTCTGCATCCGTGAAAACCAGGATGTCATTTTTTGCAGCTTTTATCCCGATGAATTGGGCAAATTTCTTGTTGTGCGTGAATTTGGGATCCTTATTGACATTTGAAACTCTGAGGTGAGGATACTTGTTAATAAAACTTCCGAGGATATCATAAGAATTGTCTTCGGAGCAATCGTTAACAACAATTACCTCATAATCAGGGTAATCCTGTTCAAGAACTGATGGAAGGAAGTTTTTCAGGTTCTCGGCCTCGTTCCTGGCGCAAATAATTACTGAAACAGGTTTGTCAGATGGTTTCAAAAGCTTCTCTTTTTGGAGATGCACAGCAAGATAAAACCAGAGATAATAGAATAACTGTACTGCTGCACTGAGACTAAACAGAACAAAAAGTATTTGTGGAAAGAGATTATTCTGGGACATAATTGGCTGTCAAAATAGCATGGCAATATTAAATAAGATAATCGGAATCATAAAGATAGTTTTCATGAAAAATGAAAATATCTACTCATAATTTTCTGAGACCGGCGGGATGAATTACATTTGTGCTGCCGGAATCAGGCTTATAATATGTTCAGTATTCAGACATTCGACAAGGATTCTAATGCACGAACGGGGTTGCTGAAGACACCTCATGGTGAGATTCCAACTCCTATATTCATGCCTGTCGGAACCGGTGGAACGGTAAAAGGAATACTGCAGCGCGACCTNNAACAGGAAGCTCACTGATGAGGGAGCAATATTTAAATCGCATATTGATGGTTCAAAGCATACTTTTACACCTGAAAATGTCGTTGATATACAACGCATTATCGGATCAGATATAATGATGGTACTGGATGAGTGCGCTCCCTTTCCCTGTGATTATGAATACGCCAGGAAATCGGTACTACTGACTCACCAGTGGCTTGACAGGGCTATAGAAAGGTTCAGAACCACAGATCCTTTATGGGGGAAGGAACAGTATCTATTCCCTATAGTGCAGGGCGGTACATTTGACGACCTGAGGAAAATATCAGCTGAAAAAATTGCAGGAGCGGGGATGGTCGGGAATGCAATAGGAGGTCTCTCCGTTGGAGAACCTGCCGAAGAGATGTACAGGACGATAGAAGTGGTAAATGAAATTCTTCCCCGCGATAAGCCGAGATATCTTATGGGGGTCGGCACACCTGTAAATATTCTTGAAGCAATTGAGAGAGGTATTGACATGTTCGATTGTGTTATGCCGACTCGTAATGGAAGAAACGGCATGCTTTTTACGTCGGAGGGAATAATCAACATAAAAAACAGGCAATGGATGAACGATTTCAGCCCCATTGACAATGGAATACAATGTACAGTGAGCAACACATATTCCAAAGCTTATCTGAGACATCTGGTGATTTCAGGAGAGATACTCGGATCTCAGATTTCGAGCATACATAATCTGGCATTTTATTTACACCTTGTTGCAGAGGCAAGAAACAAGATCAACGAAGGAGATTTCAAAAAATGGAAGGGATCAATGATAAAAAAACTTTCAGAGCGGCTGTAAGCTCACTGAAGGTTAAAATAATTGACAGGTATATTATCCGGAAGTTTCTGGGTACCTTTTTCTTTTGTCTTGTTCTGATAATGACCATTGCCGTTGTATTCGACTTTGCCGAGAAGATTGATAATTTCATGGAGCATTCGGCTCCCTGGAGGGCAGTAATCTTTGAATACTATCTTAATTTCATTCCATATTTTGCAACTCTGTTTGCCCCTCTGTTTGTCTTTATCTCAGTTATTTTCTTTACATCGAGGATGGCAGTGAATACTGAGATAATTGCGATCCTGAACAGCGGGATGAGCTTTCGCAGAATGATGTGGCCTTATCTTATTTCAGCAACTTTTATTGCCATTTTTATCTTTTGCCTGACAAACTTTGTAATCCCTCATGCCAACCTTGTAAGGATGGATTTTGAGGATAAATACTATCGTTCACAAGGCCGCAAAGTTAGTGTGGAGAATATTCACAGGCAGGATCACAAGAATGTTTATGTGTACATGGAATCATATAGTCCTTTATATTTCAGGGGACGAAATTTCACGATTGAGGAGTTTAACGATTCAGGTAAGCTGGTTTCGAAGCTCTCATCACCGACTGTTGTCTGGGATTCTACAAAAAACAAATGGTCGGCATTGAATTATATAATCAGAACTATTGAAAACAAGACTGAAGTTCTGATAAAAGGTTCCAGGATTGATACAACCCTGACCATTAATCCGAAGGATTTTTCAAAAGATCCCAGCTTTGTAGGAACCATGAAGTACAGGGAGCTTAATGACTATATCAGGCTCCTCCAGCTTCAGGGTTCAGAGGAACTCAAGGTATTCCTTATAGAAAAGCACCGCAGGTTTGCAAGCCCCTTCGCGGTATTTATTCTTACCCTTATAGGGGTGACTCTCTCATCGAGGAAGGTAAGGGGAGGTATAGGTATGAATATTGGAATCGGGCTTGCTCTCAGCTTCTCATATATTCTTTTTCAGCAGTTTGCCTCACAGTTCTCTCTTAAAGGAAACCTGGCACCAATGCTTGCCATGTGGATCCCTAACCTTCTTTATCTGGTCATCGGATCAGTGCTCTATAAAATGGCACCGAAGTAGTTTCGTTAATTCCGGCAATTTGCTTAAAATTGTACCCCTGAGTTCATGGGGGAACAGAATTTAATATTACACTTAAATGGCTATCAATAAGAAAATCAAAGAATTACAGGAAAAGCGCGAAAAAATGCTTCTTGGAGGCGGTGAACAGGCAATTGAGAAGCAAAAGGCTTTGGGAAAAAGAACTGCCCGCGAACGCATTATGGCGCTGCTCGATACCAACTCTTTTATTGAGTATGACCTTTTTGTGGAACATGAAGCACGGGACTTCGACATGGCTAAGAAATCACTTCCAAGCGACGGGGTGATAATAGGGTCAGGGACCATCTATGGAGCCCCGGTAGCTATTTTTGCACAGGATTTTACTGTGGCAGGCGGATCGCTCGGCCGGATGCATTCACGTAAAATCACAAAGATAATGGACCATGCCCTTATGATGCGTATACCATTAATTGGTATTAACGATTCAGGAGGGGCAAGGATCCAGGAAGGGGTGAATTCTCTTGCAGGATATGGTGAAATCTTCTTCCGCAATACAATATCCAGCGGTGTTATTCCACAGATATCTGTTATTCTGGGACCATGCGCCGGCGGTGCTGTTTATTCTCCGGCCCTGACAGATTTCGTTTTTGTGGTCGACAATATTTCCAAGATGTTCATTACCGGCCCCGAAGTTATCAAAACAGTCCTTGGTGAGGAGATTTCGATGGAAGAACTTGGAGGAGCAAGGGTCCACAGTGAAATAACTGGCAATGCACACTTCTTTGCTTCAACTGAAGAAGAGTGCTTCGATCAGATCAAGAAGCTCATAACATTCATTCCCTGGAATAACGGACAGAAGGCAAAGGCATTTGAACCAGGTGAGCCCAAACGGGAATATAATATTGAAAAGATTGTCCCTGATGACCCTACTCTCCCGTATGATGTAAAGGACGTGATCCGTTCAATAGTTGATAATTCCGATTTCTTTGAGGTAATGGAGCTTTATGCAAAGAATATTGTGATAGGATTCGGAAGAATGGGTGGCAGGACGACAGGGTTCGTTGCAAACCAGCCGCTTGAGATGGCAGGGGTGCTTGATGTCGATTCTTCAGATAAAGCTGCGAGGTTCATTCGCTACTGTGATGCATTTAATATTCCGATTATTACCCTGGTGGATGTGCCTGGCTATCTTCCGGGTGTCGACCAGGAGCATGCAGGAGTTATCCGGCATGGCGCAAAAGTACTCTATGCATATAGTGAAGCAACTGTACCTAAGCTGACGGTTATTATCCGCAAAGCTTATGGCGGAGGCTATATTGCCATGTCATCGCGCCATCTGAGGGCCGATTTTGTTTTTGCGTGGCCGTCAGCTGAAATTGCTGTTATGGGACCCGAGGGCGCCGCAAACATAATATTCAGAAAAGAGATATTATCGTCCGAAGACCCTGACGGAACAAGACGAAAGAAAGTTGCGGAGTATAAGGAGAAATTTGCAAATCCTTATGTCGCTGCTGCAAGAGGATTTGTTGACGCTGTTATTGAACCTTCGGAAACAAGGAGATTCCTGATGCATTCTCTTAATGCATCGGAGAATAAGACAGTACAGATGCCTGAGAAAAAACATGGTCTTCCCCCATTATGATTATCAGGAAGACTGAATTAACGGAACTGACTATGAAAAAAAATGAAAAACTCGGTGTCCTTAATATTGACTCCAACCTGTATAAGACAAGGATCAGCAGCAGATTTGCAAACAGGAAACCTTACAAACTCATTGATCCGCACATGATATTAAGTTTCATACCCGGAACAGTGCTCGATATACTTGTCAAACCCGGTCAGAGAGTCAGGAAAGGCGATAGCCTGATGTTACTCGATTCCATGAAGATGCAGAACAAGCTTAAAAGCACCATGGATGGGAAAGTAAAAACAATTCTGGTTAAAAAGGGAGACAGGGTATCAAAGGGAATGGTTCTGATTGAAGTCGAATAGATTTCACAAAACACCTTCATATATCACATACTCTTTCATCTTTGCAGGAACCTTCAGTTTCCCTTCGTATATGCCAAATACTGAAGAACCGCTTCCCGACATCGAGCTGTAAATTGCACCTGACCGGTACAATTCTTTTTTCATTTCATTGATAATCGGGTAAATTTTGAAAGCATATTCTTCAAAGTCATTTTTAATAAGCTTTTTCCATTTGTCAGCAGGCAGACCGATTATTTCTTCAAGCGGAGTTTCAGGTTTTGAAGGATGACAATTCAGGTATGCCTCTCTTGTACTTATGGGCACACCAGGGTTTAAGATAGTTACAAAATATCCATCCAGGAAAGGATATGCAGGATGAAGGATCTCACCGCGTCCAGTTGCAAAGGAGGGAGCAGGGTCAATAAAAAATGGGCAGTCGCTTCCAAGTTCAAGGGCCATGGTGCGCATTTCCAGGTCGCTAATGGCAAGGCTGAAGTATCTGTTGACAGCTTTACACAATGACGAAGCATCAGATGATCCTCCCCCGAGTCCGGAACCTGAAGGAATAGCCTTGTGAAGATGTATCTTAAGATAGGGGATAGAAAAATCCTTCCGCAGGCGGCGGAGAGCTTTGATTAAAATGTTATCTGCAGGGCGGGAAACAATCTTAAGTCCCGTTAAAACAAGTTCATCGCTGGCAGGCTTTCCACCTTGGATAACGAACTCAAGAGCATCCGACAGGTTAACAGGATAGAATAGAGTTTCAATATCATGATAGCCATCAGGACGCTTTGCCGTAATCCTTAATCCGAGATTGATCTTTGCCTTTGGGAAAGTGATCATCATCCGATATTTGCTGTAAAAATACCATTAGGTTTTGGATTTGTCGTAACTCTTCTTTGTTTTAGCTTTTCAACAAGTTTTTAACATTCTCTGTTTGTAATAAAAAATGGATATTCCGGGTTATTAGACATGGTTATTCATACCTTTGAACCTGCCGGAAAAATAATTATATATATCTTTTAAAACATTGTAATCCAACAATATAAGATAAATGGCTAAACAATTTAAGCAAGGGAGACCCGCTGTGACAGTTTTGCCGGATTTTGGGAAGGTTCCTCCCCAGGCGATCGATATGGAGGAGGCAGTTCTGGGTGCAATAATGCTTGAAAAAGAGGCGGTAATAACAGTTCTTGATATACTTAAGCCCGAAAGTTTCTATAAAGATGCTCACAGGAAAATTTTTAAAGCGATTTTAGATCTTAATTTACGGGAGTACCCGGTTGACCTCTATACTGTAACCGAGGAACTTCGGGCTCACCAGGAGCTTGATAGTGTTGGCGGCCCGGTTTATCTTACCCAGCTCACCTCAAAGATTGTAAGCGCTGCGAATGTTGACTACCACTCAAGGATAGTTGCGCAGAAATATATTCAGCGGGAGCTGATTCGTGTTTCAAGTGAAATCCAGACCAGATCATTTGACGATACGTATGATGTGACGGAGCTTCTTGATTATTCCGAAAACGAATTGTTCCAGATTGCTGAAGGAAACATAAAGAGGGAAGTATCGCCAATAAATGTAGTGATCAAGGAAGCAATTGCGGAGATTGAAAAAGCAGGGAAGAGAGAAGATGCTCTTGTTGGCACTCCTTCAGGATTTACTAAACTTGACAGGCTTACATCAGGATGGCAGAAATCCGAACTCATCATTATTGCGGCAAGACCATCAATGGGTAAAACTGCTTTAGCACTTTCAATGGCCAGGAATATGTCGATTGACCATGGAAAAAATGTTGCAATCTTCTCATGTGAGATGTCTTCAATTCAGCTTGTTAACAGGCTGATCATAGCTGAGACTGATATTCCCGGAGACAAGATAAGAAACGGACGGCTCTCAGAAGAAGAGTGGAAACAGCTCGACAACAGGATCAAGAAACTTGTACTGGCACCTATTTATATCGATGATACTCCTGCAATCTCAATTTTTGAGCTGAGGGCTAAATGCCGGCGACTCATGGCGCAGCATAAACTGGATATTGTCATTGTCGACTATCTGCAGCTTATGACAGGACCTGATAATGCAGGCAGCCGTGAACAGGAGGTGAGCAATATCTCCAGATCGCTGAAGAGTATAGCAAAGGAACTCAACGTTCCGATAATAGCTCTTTCACAGCTTAACAGGTCAGTCGAAATGCGAGGCGGTACCAAGCGGCCGCTTCTTTCCGATCTTCGTGAATCAGGCGCTATAGAACAGGATGCTGATATGGTCGTATTTATTCATCGCCAGGAAAAATTCGGCATTACTGCCTTCGAGGATGGATCATCAACAAAAGGCATTGCCGAGATCATTCTGGCAAAAAACCGTAACGGTCCTGTTGACGATGTACGACTCAGGTTCCGTGAAGAGAAAGCACAGTTTGTGGATATCGATGAATTTGATTTGGATTCCGCTGCTGAACCGGGAGGAGCACAGAGTATCACACTCGGATCAAAGATGAACCACGATCATTTAAGGAACCTCGGCGGAGGCTTCGATAACGAAGCTGATATTCATGAAGAACCGCCATTTGCATAAGAAGCAAAACCGCAAGATCAGATAATCATGATTTTGCGGTTTTTTATCAGGGAATATATCTCCCGGGCTAATTTCCGATCTTAAATACAAATCTTACTCCGGCACCCCGGTACTTCAGGTTGTCAAACCCGGCATATACTCCAAGCTCTCCAACAAAGAACAACTGGGTAATACTGTAGCCGATTTCAGTATAATGGCTGTGGTATCTGGACCCAAGCCATGACAGGCTTAAATTTTCCTTTGCAAGTGTTTTACTGAAACCGGGAATGTATTTCAGCAGGAGATAAGGAGTACTATATTTAACATGGCCTTCACCAAAGAATTCAGGAGTGGCAAGCGAATAATATGCAGGCAGCCGGAAGGCGTCCTGGTAATTGTCGATAAGAACAGGAAGCGGTTGTGCATTGAAGTGAACAAAATCGTACCAGGTCAGGTACCTGTTATTCAGGAACCCTCCGCTGCTGATCCTCCATATCAGATGACCGGTAAGACCAATATCATGACCTCTTGCGACATCGACCCTGATGAGATCAAAGTCCTTATATCTATCAGTCAGCTCCGAAAACTCATTGATCCCATGCTTCCATGTCAGACTGAATGTAGGCCAGTCAGAACCTCTGTTTACCTTGTTTTTATTATAGATGCTGTATTTCTGCCGGGGAGTAAATGTAACATTTGTTACAATTTCAAAATGCTTCTGGTCTCTTAATGCATTGATCGTATTTGAACCTGTTGCAAGATATTCGTTATCAGGGATATTTGCAGTATAGGCTTTTGAATGCTTTATGATGGTGAAATCAGTCGTGTTCGAAAGCACCTTCCTGTTTTCATATCCTGCAGAAATTTCCAGCCTGAGTCCATTGACTATTTCGGTTCTGTAGCCGGTTGTCAGAAATGCCGATTGATAAAGTTTGAGATAATTATCCTTAAAGAACAGAGTAGTTATGGAGTTCAAAAAGGGGTTTATTGACCCTCCGTCAGAGATATCCCGGCTGGTATTTCCTGATCTGAAAAAGAGTTGTCTTTGTTTCATGGAGTTGAAGCTGTAGGTCCCGTTCATCTTCCACATCAGCTTCTCACGGCTGAATGTCCATCTGGCTTCAGGTGCAACCGTAAGGGCAGTGTGATTCTTCCACCCTTTTGATATCCTGAGATCAGTTCCATAAGTGAACCCGTCAACCGTGTTGAAACTGAGACTTTTAAGATTAAGCAGTCCGCCGAAATTAAATCTTAATCCTGTTGTATCGGACCATGCATGCCCGAATGCGATATTCCCGGCCATTTGAAAAAACTTGCTTTTCTTTTTCACCACTGGTTTTGGAAGAGTGTCGCTTTTTACAACTTTCAGGGAAGTCTCCTTTTTAATGCTATCGCGTCGGATAATACTTCGCATCTCAAGCTCGGTCAGAGGTATCGGCCTTATCTCAGCCCAGTAAACGCTGTCTTTTTTCCCGGCATCTTTTTCGACAGTATTAGTGGTGTTATTCTTAATCTCAAGGTTGTTTCTGACGCTATCGGGCAAAGTTCCCTTCGATTCCTTTTCCATCAGCTTTGCAAGCTTTATCATATCGGCATTTTTCATCTCGCCCTTATCCAGAATCTCCTGAATCTTCTTCTGATTCTTTGAAACAGGAGTTTCTGATCGTTCAGGAGCTGCATTTGCTGAATAATAATTAGCAGTGACAGATTCGGGCTTATGCAATGAAGCATTCAGAACGACATCGAGGTATTTTATAGAGCTGCCATATCCAACATCCGCTTTGATGCCGAGCATACTAAAATCGATCTTGAATTTATAAGTTACCGGCATCCATATATCATTCTTCACAGGGATATATAATTGCTGCATTTCAATTTTTCCCAGAATGTTGTTTATGCTTAGATCAAGGCTATGGATACACCACAGACCTTCAACAATATAGATGATTCCTTCAACCAACTGCTGGCTTTTTATTTTTGGTATGACCTGGATCTTATTGACAGTATTTTTCCCCTGGAGCGTTGCTCCAAGGTATTTGAATTTGTAATACGAAAATGACTGGGGTGAGAGAGGAGAGATAGCGATGTCTGCCACTTTAGGAGAGTAAAAGCTTGCATTTATAAAATCCATCGGTGAGACACTCTCTTCCGTATCGGGGAATGTACTGTTGAATGAGAGCACTTTCTTAACATATTTATCCGGCGCAGTGAACTCGACTTCGTTATAAGATTCCATCAGGTAAACATCTCCATCTTTGAAATCCATTTTTTCATTCCCGTCTTCCTTTTCAGCTTTGACAATGGCTCTCTTTATCAGTTTCGGGATTTTTACTATTATCAGATTCCCTTTAAGGTAAACTTCAGATTTATAATAATTTATGCAATTAAGGTAATATGGTGCCATTCCGATCACCTTCCTCATTATTCCATATGCCGGATCCTCATTGATGGCAGATATCCTTACCTCCGGGATCTGGTAATATTGCATTGTCAGAATAACATTCTTCAATATATCCTGGCTGGTAACTGTCAGATTGAAATATTGAGGTGCATAGCCCATGCTCTGGTACGTTACCTGGTACTTACCAGCAGGAAGCTTTAGTTCATAATCTCCCCTGGTGTTAGCGGTTGTTCCCTGGCTCAGTTCCTGGATGTAGATAGTGGCGTATGGAACAGGTTCTCCAGATGAATTTGAGATTTTTCCCTTTAGCATCTGGGCGCTGACAAGCATACTTGCAAGAAGGAATACCAATAAAAAGGAGACAGCACATTTCATAGCGGAAATCATTGCAGGTATGGTAAATATACCATTTTAATCCTTTTTGCCGGCGACCACGATCACAATTTCTCCCTTTGGAGGTTTATTTTTATAATGTTCCGAAAGGAATGTCAGTGTTCCTCTTATGTTTTCTTCATAGATCTTGCTCAATTCCCTCGAGACTGAAGCTTCCCTTTCAGTCCCAAAGTGTTCAGCCATCTCATCAAGTGTCCTTACAAGCCTGTAGGGAGACTCATAGAATACCATTGTTCTGGGCTCCTCTTCAAGAGCAGTCAGTTTCTTATTCCGACCTTTCTTTGGTGGAAGAAATCCCTCAAAGCAGAACCTGTCGCAGGGAAGGCCTGAATTGACAAGAGCAGGGATGAGTGCCGTGGGCCCGGGAAGTGTCTCAACACTTATGCCCTTTTCAATACAGCTCCTTACAAGCAAGAATCCCGGATCCGATATGCCGGGTGTTCCGGCATCAGAGATCAGTGCAACGGTTATCCCTGACTTAATTCTTGAGCAGATTGCATCAACACTCCTGTGCTCATTGAACATNNACCTCTACAGCCCGGTAGGTAATGTCTCTGAGATTACCAATTGGAGTGGGGACCAGATACAGTTTACTCATTTCCCGGGAATTTACGTTTGACGAGATCGAAGAGCTGATTTGCAGCACCTGATTCAATGGTTTCGCCTGTATAACTAATAATTATTGCTTCTGCATCGGCAAGCGATCCTGTCTCATCAAGCTTCTTAATTGCCTGGTTGTAAGCCTCAGGATTACCATTAAAAATCTCCCTTATAAAGAGGAATTTATCATTTACTCCAATTGCATCGGATAGTTTTAATACCGGCTTGTGCTTAAATACTTCAAGAAAGTCATTGTCTTCCTTAAGGCTTCCAAGCTGCTCATTAAGAGTGTCAGATTGTTGGTTAAATGTATCGGCTACAATTGCAGATTCTGAGATTTTTCCAGTTGCAGGAGTTGCATCTTTTTTAATTGTAACTGATTGAGTATGCCCCGCAGGAGCTTCGGCAATCCTGTTAATTACATCAACAGGATCCGTTATGTCAACTGGTTTAGTCGGAATGGATTCCTTCTTCCCGGCAGTTTTTGAGGAAATCTGCATTTTTTTCAGGAGTGAAATTACCTCGGATGCACTTTTACACTTCGATTTGGCAAGTTCAATCTGAAGAAATGGAACATCGGGATAATTCTTAAAATCATCAATGATTTCCCTCGCTTCATCAAGATCTTTGATAATTAAATCAATTGTTGAGTTGAAATCCATACCTTTTGATGTTAATAAAACAAACCAATTTTCTTATTTTGCAAAAGTAAATATTATTCCCCAAGTCATAACGGAATAATCATGCAAATTGGTACCCGATAACGAGATAATTGCAGATGGATTTTCTGGAGAATTCAGTGAGATCGACCGGTAAACGCGGTTCAATAGAGGTAATTACAGGTTCAATGTTCTCCGGTAAAACGGAAGAGTTGATAAGAAGGCTCAGGCGGGCGCAGTTTGCCGGACTGAAAGTTGAAATATTCAAACCTTCGCTCGATAAACGGTATTCTGAAACAAGAGTTGTTTCTCACGATGAAAAATCTATTGTCTCAACCCCTGTGGATAATGCTTCTGCGATATTGCTCCTGGCTGGCGATGTGAATGTAGTTGGTATTGATGAAGCTCAGTTTTTTGATAATTCGATTGTCGAAGTGTGCAACAAACTGGCTGATGAAGGAATAAGGATCATAGCTGCAGGTCTCGATATGGATTTTATGGGAAACCCTTTTGGACCCATGCCTGCGCTTCTCTCGATCGCCGAATTTGTTACAAAAGTTCATGCCATCTGCATGAGATGCGGAAACCTTGCTCAGTATTCATTCAGGAAATCTGATGAGGAACAGGTTGTTGTTCTGGGGGAAAAAGATAAATACGAACCTTTATGCAGGAGCTGCTTTAATGAAGCATTAAAAAAACATTAGTTATTTTTGCTTCGCTCTTTATCATAACTTCACTATTCTTGAAATACACATCTTCAGATATTGCAAAGATCATTAATGGCAGACTTACCGGAAATGCGGGTCTGATTGTTTCTGATATAGTCACAGACAGCCGGCAAATATCATTTTCTGAGGAAATGGCTTTCTTTGCAATAAGGGGAATAAACCATGACGGGCACCAGTTTATTAAGAGCCTGTATGATAAGGGGATCCGTGTCTTTGTTGTCGAAGAGTTGCCCTCTGATGCCGTCAAATATTCAGATACAGCTTTCATTGTTACTGACAACACTGTATCAGCTCTTCAGAAGCTGGCGGCAAGTAAACGGAGATCGTTTAAATCAGATGTTATTGCAATTACCGGAAGCACCGGCAAAACAGTAGTCAAAGAATGGCTGGCTGATATCCTTGGACTTTATGAGCCAGTAGTGCGGAGTCCCAAGAGTTATAATTCACAAATCGGAGTTCCTCTTTCAGTCTGGAAGCTTGATGATAAGTATAAGGCAGGAATTTTTGAAGCAGGAATATCCATGCCGGGCGAAATGGAAAAACTCCGTGCTATCATTGATCCCGGGGTTGGAGTCATAACCAATATAGGAGATGCTCACAGTGAGAACTTCCCTGATAATGAGACAAAGGCAAAAGAGAAGCTGAAACTTTTTAACAATTCTTCATTGCTTGTTTATTGCAGAGACCAGAAGCTCCTTCATGAATTAATAAGGAGTGACCGGTTGCTCAATGCAAAAAAGCTTGTTGACTGGTCCTTTTTAAGCAAGGATGCTGCGGTATTTGTGATTAAAAGCCAGCTTTCGGGCAGCCGGACACAGCTCGAAGTGAATTACGGAGGGAAGAAATTTAAATTCATAATACCATTTGATGACCGTGCATCGGTTGAGAATGCGGTCACTGTTGCTACCGTATGCTTTGCTTTGAACAGCGACCCGGATATCATCAAGAAAGGGCTCGCTAACCTGGTTTCAGTTGCAATGAGGATGGAGATGAAGGCAGGAATAAACGGTTGCCAGCTTGTTGAAGACTATTATAATTCGGATCCCGGTTCGCTTGGAATGGCAATCGATTACTTAAGAAGCCAGGATCATAAAAAGACTACACTCATCCTTTCCGATTTTGTTCAGAGCGGAAGAGATGAGAAAGAATTATACAGCGAGATTGCTGAATTAATAAGGAGATCCGGAATAGATAAATTCATAGGCATCGGTCCAGTGCTGACAAGGAACGGTTCATCATTTGGAACAGATGCCCTGTTTTATTACTCAACTGAGGAATTCATCCACCGTTTCAATGCAGCAGATTTCAGGAATGAAATTATCCTGATCAAGGGAGCCCGTAAATATGAGTTTGAGAAAATCGGGGCTATGCTAGAACAGCAGGTGCATCAGACAGTTCTGGAAGTAAACCTTGACGCAATTGCCCATAATCTCAATGAATTCAGAAGATTCCTTGATCCGGGTACGCGAATAATGGCAATGGTGAAGGCATTTGCCTATGGAGCAGGACCTGCAGAAATAGCAGCGCTTCTGGAATATCACAGGGTTAGTTATCTCGGAGTTGCATATGTTGATGAAGGCATTGAGCTGAGGAATGCAGGAGTAACGCTTCCGGTAATGGTCATGAGCCCTGAATTTTCTTCCTCGGAACAGATAATAAAATATAATCTTGAGCCTGAAATATATAGTTTTTATTCCCTGGCAAAATTTAATGAAGTAGCTTCCAGGCATGGTCTTGTAGGATATCCTATTCATATCAAGATAGATACAGGCATGCACAGACTTGGATTCATACCTGAAGAGGTAGAGGAGCTGGCAAAAAAGATAAGTATAACTGAATCACTGAAAGTCGTTTCGGTGTTTTCGCACTTTGCTGCTAGCGACGACCCCGCATTAGATCATTTCACTCACAGGCAGGCTGTGAAGTTTCTTGAAGCTGTTGCAAAGATCAGGCAGGCAACTGGTTACTCATTCCTGAGACATATTTGTAATTCTGCCGGAATTGCAAGATTCCCTCAGTACCAGTTTGAAATGGTTCGTCCCGGAATAGGTATTTATGGCATTGGCGATTTTGAAGGGATCAACCTCAAGCCGGCCGGCCGTTTCAAAACCCGCATTTCCCAGATTAAGCGGATCCCTGCCGGAGAACCAGTCGGATATAACTGTGCCGATGTTTCTGATAAAGAGCGCACCATCGGGATTCTGCAAGCGGGTTATGCCGATGGCCTGAACAGGAAACTTGGGAACAGGAACGGCAGTTTGTTGATCAGGAACACAAGAGTACCTATTATCGGAAATATATGCATGGATATGTGTATGGCCGATCTTACAGGGCTTGATGCTGAAATTGGTGATGAAGTTGAGATATTCGGCGAGAATATCAGCATCAATGAAATTGCAACCAAATGCCAGACAATACCATATGAAATTCTGACCTCAATACCCGGACGGGTCAGGAGGGTGTTCTTCAGTGAATAATAGTAAATCAGTTACTTACATCAGTAGCGAGCCACCAGGGGCATTCTTCTGCCGTCGCCGAATGATTTTGAAGAAACCCTTAGAACAGGAGGAGCCTGGTACCTTTTATATTCATTATAGTTGATCAGCCTGATAACTTTCTGAACAGTTGCACTATTGATTCCTTCCCCGGAGATGCGGTCGGCAGGCTTCTGAAGTTCTATGTACTGGTAGAGGATAGAGTCGAGCACCCTGTATTCAGGAAGGGAATCTGTATCAAACTGATCTGGCCTGAGTTCCGCTGAAGGCTTCTTTATAATTATATTTTGCGGTATTATCTCATTGTCCCTGTTAATATAATCTGCAAGCCTGTAAATATCCGTTTTATAAAGGTCCCCTATTACAGATAACCCTCCGGCCATGTCACCGTACAGGGTTCCGTATCCGACAGCAGCTTCACTTTTATTGGAAGTATTAAGGAGAATGCATCCGAATTTGTTTGAGAGAGCCATAAGCAGCACTGCTCTTATCCTAGCCTGGATATTCTCTTC